>NZ_FRCS01000001.1:618610-927916 GCF_900143005.1 Cryptosporangium aurantiacum | reverse complement strand
ACACCGCAGGCCGGATCGCCACACCGCACGGGGAACTCGCGATCCGGACCGAATACCCCTGGGACGGCCGCGTGACGGTCTCGGTGACCCCGGCGACGCCCGGCGCCGCGTGGACGCTCGCGCTGCGGATCCCCGGCTGGTGCGAGTCGGCGACCCTGGACGGGGTGCCGGTCACCGGCGAGTACGCCGAGGTCAACCGCGTCTGGGAGCCCGGGGACGTGGTGCGGCTGGAGCTCGCGATGCCGGCGCGGGTCGTCGCCGGGCATCCGCGCGTCGATGCGGTCCGCGGCTGCGCCGCGTTGCTGCGGGGCCCGCTGGTCTACTGTCTCGAACAGGCCGATCTGCCGGACGACGTCCTGGTGGACGACGTGACGCTGGACGCCAGGGCCGCGGTGGACGTCGGCGCCGGTGACCTCGCGCCGGTCGTGCTGCGCGTCGCCGGCACCCATCGCGACCCGGCCGGGACGCCGCTCTATGAGCCACTCGCCGCGAGCGCACCGGGAACACCGATCGCACTGACCGCCGTGCCGTACTTCCTGTGGGCGAACCGCTCGCCCGGCGCGATGCGGGTCTGGATCCCGCTAACCGCCTGATACCAGCGTCGCTGTCGCGCGGCCGGCGGTCTTCGTCATCAGGGCGTCGACCGCCGCGCCGAGTGTGGCCAGCTTCTCGGTGTAGCGGCACGCGCCGTCGTACGCGCCGACGAAGTCCACGTAGGTGCACCCCAGGTTCGAGAAGACCGAGATCACGTACCGCCGCGGCTTCGCACCGGGCAGCGCGGTCACGATCCCGGCGTCCGCACCGGCGCTCGGCACCAGCCCGGTCTTGTGCGCGAACTCCACTTCGGCATCGTCCGCGCACTTCCGCACGTCGCCGCGGTACGTGCGGTCCTCGACGTGCACGACCCCGGTCGCCGGGTCGATCCACCGCTTCGGCACCGCGTGCGGGATCCCCTGCGCCGGGTAGTCCTGCCCGCACCAGTTCGCGGTGGACAGTGCCTGGTTGAGCCCCTGGTCCCGCAGCATCTTCCGGAGCGTGGCCCGGGACGACCGCTTGAGGACGCCGACCGTCACCGGATCGCCCTTCGGTGTGCGCCAGAGCGTGCCCGGTGCCTCGGTGAACAGCAGAAGCAGCCGGGAGGTGTCCAGCGCGGTCATCGTGAGGCCCCAGAACGACCAGCCGCCGCCGTCCGCCGGATCGGTGTTGACCACCCGGAGCGTCGGCAGCCCGAGCGAGCGGAGCGCACCGTTCATCGGAGCGACGCCGTCGCGCTCGTGCAGCATCATCAGCAGCGCGCACGTCGCGGTGTTGCTCGAGTACGTGAGCATCGCGTCCAGCCACCAGGACACCGAGTGCTTACCAGGTTTGCGGCCGTCCGGGCAGGTCGCCTTCCGGGGCCGGTAGTCGTAGACCTCGTCGTAGCGGACGCCGCCCCGGTCGGCGAGCCGCGCGACCCCGAACGCGACGATCAGCTTGAACACCGACGCGGGGTACGGGGTCATGAACTCCAGCGGCGCGTCGCCGCGGTCGGCGAGCAGCGGCTCGGTCGACTTCTTCGCGGCCCACACCGAGTTGCTCCAGTGCGTCCAGCGGACGCCCGGCGCGGACAGGTCTCTGGTCACCGGCACCGCGACGCCGTGCGGGTGCTTCTGGGTGAGCAGCGTGTTCGCGGCGGCCACCGGGCGACCGGTGTCGTCGAGCTCGATCACCGCGACGTCGACGTTGGGCATCGCGGGCGGGCGCTTGCCGGTCTTCGCGTTGACGACGTCGTCAAAGTGCTGGGCGTCGACGATCTCCCGCAGCTGTTCGCCGAGCCAGGCGGAGCGCTCCGCGTCGGGTCCCGCGGTGCCGGGAGCCGCGCTCGGCAGGGGTGTCGGCGTCGGCGCCGCCGGCACCACCGGCGCGGCGGCGCTCTGCTCCGGTTCCGGCTTCTGATCCGCCTGGCAGGCGGAGACGGTGCCGGCTGCCAGAACGGCGCCCGCCACCATCGCAGCGATCGCCGGCACCAGCCGTCGCGTCCGGTGCATCAGCCCTCCCGCACGGCCGGAATCTCCAGCACCCCTGTTGAGCGCATTGAACCAGCGGAAACGCTCGTACGGCGGGGAACACGCGGACACTTAACGCAGAAGCGACACAACGGCCTCCGGCTCAGACGCTCGGCGGCGGCCGAAGATCACCCCACGCGCTCCGCGGCCCGCGGCGGCCCGGACCGGTCGCCAGCACGGCCGCGCCGACCGTCCACTCGCCGACCACCACCAGCTCGTCGTCGACGCGAAGCCACGGAATGCCCACCACCGCGAATCGGATCCGGAGCCGGCCACCACCACCCTCCGGTTCGACGACCGGTTCATTCGCCTCGACCTCCACCACCCGCACGACGTGCCGCGGCGCGCTACCGGCGACGACACGCGCATGCGCGGCGCGGGCAGCGGCGGCGAACCGCGGTACCCGGTACTGCCCGTACCACCCGAGCCAGGCCGCACCCACGAGGCACGTCACCACAAAGATCGGCCGCGGCATCTGATCACCCGGATCCAGCGGCAGAGCGGCCAGAAACCCGACCGTCATCGCGAGCGCGATCCCCCGGCTCCAGGCCACGATCCGGCGCAGACGGCGCAGCGTCGCGTCCGCCGTGGCGACCAGCGCCTCCGGCGTCGGCTCACGGACGTCGATCGGCAGGCGCCGCGGGTCCGGGACACCCAGCCGCCCCTCGGCGACCGCCCGCCGGTCGAGCACGCGCATCCGCCAGACGCAGAACGGAGCAACGACCGCCCCGAAGTAGAACGCTCCACCGAGCCCCCAGACCCAGGGCGGGAAAACCAGCAGGAAGACCGCGTTGCCCAGCACGGTCAAACCGAGGCCGAGGAGCCAGACCGATGGGCGGGCCGCCACGAGCAGGAGCAATTGCCCCGGGTTGCGGTGGAGCCGGCCGATCGGATCCGGCTCCAGGCGCTGTTCGGACACGGCCCGGAGCCTAGAGCCTTCCGGTTGCACGGGGTTGGGCGTTCTCGCTACACGGTTTAACTAGCACTGCTAGCGTGCTCGCACTCGGCGGCGCCGCTGGGAGCGGACGACCGCCACCTCGTCCGACGAAGGGCGCCCGGACATGACCGATTCCGCTCTGCGCCACCCCCCGCTGTTCACCCGTCTCTGGCGACGCAAGCTCGACCACTACCCCGCCACCGGCCCACGCGCGTGGTACCTGACGATCGTCGTCATCGCGACGATCACGCTGTACTACGAGCTGTACGTCCAAGGCGCGGTCGCGACGCAGATCATCGACGAGTTCGACATGACGCTGCGCTACTTCGTGGTCGTCGCGATCGTCGGCAACGCCGCCGGCGCGCTCGCCTCGGTCATCGCCGGGCTCGCCGACCGGTGGGGGCGGGCGAACCTGGTCGTCGTCGGGCTGCTGATCACCGCGCTGATCATCCTGATCGGACTGCCGAACGCCACCGACCGCAACAGCTACACGCTGCTGTTCACCGCGCTGAGTTTCGTCGAAGGCATGGTGCTGGTCGCCACCCCGGCGCTGATCCGCGACTTCTCGCCGCAGCTCGGCCGGGCGTCCGCGATGGGGTTCTGGACGCTCGGCCCGGTGCTCGGCAGCCTCGTCGTGTCGACGGTCTCCAGCCGGACGCTCCCGACCCACCCGGACTGGCGGTTCCAGTTCGTCGTCTGCGGCCTGGTCGGGCTCGGCGCGTTCGGGCTGGCGCTGATCGGCCTGCGCGAGCTGTCGCCCCGGCTGCGCGACCAGCTGATGGTCAGCCTGCGTGACCGGACGCTGATCGAGGCCAGGGCCGCGGGCATCGACCCGGAGCGCGAGACCGACCGCGACCGCTGGCGCCGCGTGTTCCGCGCCGACGTCGTCTGGCCGGCGTTCGCGATCAGCGTGTTCCTGCTCTTCTACTACTTCGCGGTCGGCTTTTTCGTCGTCTACTACGCGATCCAGTTCGGTTACTCCGAGGCGCGGGCGAACGCGCTCGCGAACTGGTACTGGGTGGCGAATGCGCTCGCGCTGGTGGTCGCGGGCATCACGTCGGACGCGTTCCAGGTCCGCAAGCCGTTCATGATCTTCGGCGGCCTGGTCAGCGCGAGCGGCGTCGCGATGTTCGCGATCCTGACCACCCGCCCGGAGACCAGCTACTACACGTTCGCCTGGCTGCTGGTCATGATCGCCAGCGGCGGCGGCATCGCGTACTGCGCCTGGATGGCCGCGTTCACCGAGACCGTCGAGAAGCACGACCCGGCCGCCACCGCGACCGGGCTCGCGATCTGGGGCAGCGTGCTGCGCGGCGTCGTCACCGTGTCGTTGATCGGGTTGGTCATCGCGGTCCCGTCCGCGAACGCGCTCGTCGACCACGGGCCGGAGGTGCGGGAGCTCGCGGCGAAGTACGAAGCCGAGGTCGCGACCGCCGCGAAGCTCTCCGCGCCGACCGCGGACACGCTCGCGAGCGACCCGGACAACCCCGTCGTGCAGGCGGTCGCGGTCGCCGAGATCGCGGACCTCCCGGTCACCACGGTCGCGGCCGTGCTCATCACGCAGCAGAAGTATCCGGACCTGCTGAAGGCCTATACGTCGCTCCGCAAGCCGCTGGGCACGTACTTCACGTACAACGTCGGCACGCCCGAGGTGCAAGCGATCATCTGGGGGCAGGTGCTGACCGCGATGGACGAGGATGTGGCCAGGGCCCAGCGAGCCTTGAGCCAGCTGCGAAACCCACCGCCGGACGCCGACCTCGACGCGACCGTGAAGTACGGCCAGCGGGTGAACGCGGCGGCCTCACAGCTGGTCGCGCTGAGCCGGGTTCCGGCGGACGACCTGGCGTATCTGCAGGCGCACGGCGCGGACGTCGCCCGTGCCCGGGAGGCCGCACCGCACGAGTGGCAGCGGTGGTGGTGGGTCGCGTTCGCCGGCCAGATCGTGTTCCTGCCGTTCGTCTTCCTCCTCACCGGACGGTGGAACCCGGCGCGCGCGATGCGCGACGCCCAGCTGCACGAGCAGGCCGTCGCGCGCGAACTCGCCGCCCTCCACGAGCAGCGGGGGTCATAACGACGACCGAGGGTGACGGACGTGCTCACGTCACCCCCGGCCGGGCCCGGACGGCGCCGCGAGTCCTGCCCGACTCGCGGCGCCACGGGCGTTAGCGGGGTCCTTTCCTTCTCTAGGCGTAGACGTTCAGGACGGCACCGGTCGTGGCTTGGACCAGTGCGGCCTGTTGGCGGGCGGCTTCCGCCTGCCGTTCCTGGACTGCCGAGGACTGCTGTGCTACCGCGACTTCGGCGACGCGTTGCTGCTCGTCCGCTCGCGATTGGCGGACGGCGGCGTTCTGCCCTGCCCGGTCCTGTGACGCTGCGCGGGCTAACGCGTAGGCGGCAGGACGGGGATCCGAGGATCCGGAGATGGCGAAGCTGGACATCACTGCTCCTGACTGGGCAACAGGGGGTGGGAGTGCGGCTCGGGCGGGGGCGGGCTCACGTGTAGACGTCGAGCTTCGCTTCTGCCTTTGCTGCGTTGAGCTCCGCTTGGTCCTTGGCGACTTCGGCCTTGGCGTCCTTGAGCTCGGCGGCCGCCCGTGCGGCGGTTTGCGCCTTGCGGTCGGTCTCGGCCTTCCGCTCGTCCACCTTCTGCTGATCCAGCCTGACTTGCCGGCTTGCCTCGTCGACACGGCTGTTACTGCCCGTCGACCGGACTGGGGCGAACTGCGTCCCGGATAATGAAACTCCGCCTACGGACATGACAACCTCCTCGGGGCAATCCGGCCGCGGCATCCGTGCCAGCGGTCCGAGCGTTGCAAGAGAGGTTTCGGCAGTTCCGATAGCCGGATGAGGACTCATTCCCGGATTTCCGCCGTTGGGCCCGACCTCGCGCCGGACGGCGGTTCCCGATCCCCCGATCGGCCGAGGAACCCTACTGGGCAGTAACCGTGGTCTCGACGTCGGACGGGGCGCCGATCGACCGCAGGCGCGCGGCCACGGACTCGTCCAGCGTCTCGACCAGGGTCAGCGCCGCGAGGTTCGCGTGCACCTGCTCGGGCCGGGTCGCCCCGGTGAGCAGGCTGGCGACAACCGGGTTGAGCAGCGGAAACGCGAGCGCGAGCGCGGCCGGTGGGGTGTTCAGCTCGGCCGCGAGCGCGGCGAGTTCGCGGCCGGCCGCCACCGCGGCTGCCAGGCGCGGCTCGGTGAGCGCCTCCGGGTGCCGCCCGTCCGCCCCGGCGTCGTACTTGCCGGTCAGAACACCGCCGACCAGCGCGTAGGACGCCACGACCCCGGTGTTCGCGGCCGCCAGCGCACGGATCAGGTGGTCGTCCTCGACGACGTCCCGGTGGACCAGGCTGTACGGCAGCTGGGCCGCCGCCGGGGCGGGCCAGCCCCGCATGTCGGCGATCTGCGCGGCCTCCAGCACCTGCGCGGCGGACCAGTTGAGGACACCCCAGGCGCGAGCCTTACCGGCCTCGATCAGCGCGACGATCCGCTCCACCGCCTCGGCGACGTCCAGGCCGTCCGGGGGTGGCGCGGTGTAGATCAGGTCGACGTCGTCAAACCCCATCCGGCCGAGCGAGGCGTCCAGCTCCTGGTCCGGCGTCTGCTCGGGCCAGAACTCCCACCACAGCTTGTTCGCGACGACCGCCTGCTCGCGCGGCCAGCCCGCGGCGCGAAACAGCTCACCGAACACGACCTCGGAGTAGCCGGTGCGGATCGGCGCGCCGCCCGTCTCGTCGTCGTACCGGGCGTCGTCGAGGAACGTCAGGCCGGCCTCGTGAGCCGCACGCAGGACAGCGACACCCTCGTCCCGGCTGATGCGCTCGAACGTCCGCCACGACCCGAGCCCGAGTCGGCTCACAGTGATTCCGGACGCCCCCAACGCCCTCATCGGCATGTTCACGGTTTGCGTCCCTCCCCGGCCGCGTCCGGACACCGCCTGAGGCCCCACACTACCGTGCGTGACCCACGCGGGTGTTTGCGCACCACGTCCGGGTGCACTCGGAAACAGGGAGCGACGGTTACGGGTTGCCGGTGGGCGCCTCCGCCGAGCTCGGCGCGAGGTCCTCGGCCAGCCGGCCTTCCATCCAGGGCAGGGCGGTCAGCATCGCGACGACGGCTACGGCGAGTGCCACCAGTAATACGACGAAGAACATCACGCCTCCCGGAGACGATCGCGGCCCGGCGCCGCGTCGCCCGGAGCGTTACCCGCGACCTCACGGATTGATGCGCGTCCCTGGCGTGTCACCGGATTCCCGGCGTGTCGACCGCTCCGTCTACTTCGTCCCCGCGGGGCGTTCGTCCCGCGGCGGCCGTCCCTCGCAGCGTCCGTGTCCGCGGCGTTCGTCCCCCGCAGCGCTCGTCCCCGCAGCGTCCGTCTCCGCGTCAGCGGAGCGCGCGGGACACTCCGCGCGCCGCCGCCTGGACGGCCGGCGCCAGCGCGACCGGCTGGGCGCCGTCGGAGTGCACGACCAGCGAGATCGCGGCCACCACCGTGCCGTCCGCGCCGCGGATCGGGGCCGCTACCGACAGTGAGTCCATCGTGACCTGGCGGTCGCTCACCGCGTATCCGCGCTGCCGCACCGACGCCAGCGTCCGGCGCAGCTCGTCCGCAGCGGTGACCGTCCGCTCGGTGTACCGCTCCAGCGGCTGCCCGAGCACCTGCTCCTGGACGTCGGTGGGCGCGTACGCGAGCAGGACCAGCCCGACCCCGGTGCAATGCATCGCCCAGCGTCCGCCGACCCGGGTCCGGACCGGCACCGCGTGGCGCCCGGTGATCCGCTCGACGAACACCACCTCGACGCCGTCCCGCACGGCAAGCTGGGCGTTCTCCCTGGTCACCTCGTAGAGGTCCTCGAGGAACGGCAGCGCGAGCTCGCGGAGCCCGAGACCGCGCGGCGCCAGCGACGCCAGCTCCCAGAGCCGGAGCCCGATCCGGTAGCGGCCGCCGTCGTCACGCTCCAGCGCGCCGCAGGCCACGAGTTCGCCCGCGAGCCGGTGCGCGGTGGTCAGCGGCAGGTCCGCGCGCCGGGCGAGTTCGGTCAGCGTCAGCCGGGAGTGGTCCGGCCCGAACGCGTTGAGCAGCGTGAACGCCCGCCCGATCGAGGAGCGGGACGCGCGGCGCGAGTCGGCGGGAGCCACGGCAACCATCGTGGCACTCCGCGCCCGGGCATCCGCGGCCCCGCCAGGGATTCGGGGCCGCGGACGGGTCAGCGAACGGCGACCAGCGTCCGAGCGCGCTCCAGCTCCCGCACGCGGGGCACGACCTCGCGGGCGAACACCGGGAGGTCGACCTCCGGGTCGGCCAGGTCGAGCACCACCAGCCCGGCGCCCGAACGCCCGTACTTCACCAGCCGCGCGGCCACCGCGTCGGGCTCCTCGAGCGTCGCGGCGACCGACACGGCGAACCCGACCTCGCGTCCGGTGCCCGCCGCCTCGCCGTCCAGCGCGGCGACCTGCGCCGGGACCTCATCCGGCCCGGCTCCCGGGTGCAGGTACCAGTCGCCGGTGCGGGCGGCGAGCGACGCCGCGGCGCGCCAACCGCCGGAAACGACGATCTCGGGTGCCACGTCCGGCCGGACGCTGGGCCGCAGCCCGCGGGCGCGGAAGTGTTCGCCGTCCACGTCGACGCGGCCACCGGTCCAGAGCCCACGCACGATGCGGGCGAACTCCTCCGCCCGGTGGTCGTCGGGGTGCGGGCCGCTGCGGAGGTCGATCGCGAACCGTCCGCCGGAGAGCCGGGCGGCGACCGCACCGAACCGCGCCAGCAGCGCCGGATGCCAGGCGGCGACCGAGATCGGGGCCACGACCGTCAGCCGGCGAGCCGCGCCGAGCAGGGCGAGCGTCGTCTCGCTGGACAGGCCCGCATCACCACCGCTGAACACGTAGTCGAGCCCGAGGATGTCGGCGAGCGCGGTGAGGCGGCGGGCCTGAGCGACGGCCGCGTCACGGTGCACGGATGGCGACAGCTGCGGCCGGCCGGTTCGTCCGACCGGGATACGGATTCCGAACAGCAGCGGCGCAGTCATGGACACATGATAGCCACAATTCCTATCGGTTCGCTAGGGATAGTCGTAGAGTGGCGTTCGTCCCAGCCGTCGGCGGAGGAGAAACACGCATGGCGAGCACCCCGGTCCGCGTCGTCCTCGTCGGTGCCGGTCCCCGCGGTACCGGCCTGCTCGAACGGCTCACCGCGCACGCATCCGCGCTGCTGTCCGACCGGCCGCTGGACCTGCACGTCGTGGACCCGTTCCCGTTCGGGCCCGGCCGGATCTGGCAGCCCGAGCGTGCCGGCGTCGACCGGCTGGACTCAGTGGACGACACCGCGATCCTGCCCGGCGAGCCGTCCGCACGCGCGTGGGCCGCCGCTCACGCCCGGTGGGGTGGCGCCCCCGCCGGGGAGCCGCTCGGCAGGCAGGCCTTCGGCCACTATCTGACGTGGGCGTTCTGGCACACGGTCCGGACCGCTCCGGCCGGCGTGACGATCCGGACGCACCTGGGCTCCGCGGTGGACGTCGTCGGCGAACCGGACGGCCCGCAGCACGTCGTGCTCGACACCGGCGCCGAGCTGACCGCCGACGTCGTGGTGCTCGCGCAGGGCCGTGCGGGGACCCGCCCCACCGCTGAACAGTGGAAGCTGGCGGACTTCGCCGACTGGCGCGGGCTGCGGTACGAGCGCCCCCGCGACGGTGACACGCTCTCGTTCGACGGCGTTCCGGCCGGGGTCGACGTCCTGATCCGAGACGCCGGACCGGTCACCGGTGACCTGGTGGCGCTGCTGACCGTCGCTCGCGGCGGCCGGTACGTCGGCGACACCTACCGGCCCACCGGGGCCGAACCGCGGATCCACCTGCGGTCCCCGGCCCGTCCCGACCTCGCGCCGGTCCGGCGGCCCGCGGCCGCGGCCGCGTGGGAGAAACGCCGCGCCGCGCTGGTGGACGCCGGGGTCGTGGTGCCGCATCCCGCTTCCGACGTCGTCGTGCCGGACGCCACCCGCAACGCGTTCGTGCTGGGCACCGGCGCCGCAGCGGTGGCCGCGCGCACGCTGATCGAGCCGGACACCGCGTGGGGCCCGCTGCGTTCGTCCGACGATCCGCTGCTCCGCGCGCTGGCCGAGCGGGGTGAACTGGCCGGCTGGAGCGGCAGCGGTGCGCTGCTCGACCGGCACGGCGTGGCCCATCCGCGGCGCTTCGCGTACGGCCCGCTCGTCGGTGGTGCGGATACTCTGACCGGCACCGCGCTCGCCACCGAGAACGACGTCGCCGCCCGCCACGTCCTGGCCGTTCTCACCGGGGTGGCGGTTCTCGCCGGGGTGGCCACCTGACGAACGAGGCGCTGCCGAAGTCCGAGATCAACCCGCAGGGGCTTCCGAAGAGCTGAGAACGGCTCCCCACGGGGAGAGTGACGACAACGCGTAGTAGGTTCGGCCCGGACCCGATGGGTCCGGGCCGAACTCTGTGGGGAGGACGCAGGTGGTCGACGGACTGGCGACTGCGGTGACGGTCGTCGCGCTCGCGCTGGCGGCCTGGGCGCTGATCGAGGTTCTTCGTGGTTTCGCACCGCGGAAGCCGCTGCTGGTCGGCGTCGTCGGCCTGGAGGCGCTGCTCGTCGTCCAACTCGTCGTCGCGGTGGTGAAGCTGGTGACCGACCGGACCCCCGACGAGCTGGCGACGTTCCTCGGGTACCTGATCGCCTCGCTGATCATCCTTCCGGTCGGCTACTTCTGGGCGTGGTCGGAGAAGAACCGTTCGGCGACCGCGGTCGTCGGCGTGGCGTGCCTTGTCATCCCGGTACTCGTCGTGCGCATGAACCAGGTGTGGAGTGTCTGAGCAGCCCACCGGCACCGCCCACGGGCCGGGGCGGGTGCTCGTCGCGGTGTACGGGTTGTTCGCGCTCGCCGCCGGTGCCCGCGCGGGCGTCCAGATCGCGTCCCGCTTCGGCGACGCGCCGGTTGCCTACCTGCTCTCCGCGTTCGCCGCGCTGGTGTACGTGGGTGCGACGGTCGCGCTGGCCCGGTCGGGACCGCGCTGGTGGCTGGTCGCCCTGGTCTGCTGCTCGATCGAGTTGATCGGTGTCCTGGCCGTCGGCACCGCGAGCCTGGTGGTGCCCGAGGAATTCCCGGATGCGACGGTCTGGTCCGACTACGGCAGCGGCTACGGTTTCATCCCGCTGATACTGCCGGTGCTCGGGTTGCTCTGGTTGTGGAAGTCGCGTCCGGAACGCTGACGCCTGTGCCTTTCGGACACCGGGGCGGGCCGTTCGCCGGATTGGCCAACCGTCGTAGGGGTTCCTATCCTGGCCCGGATCAGCCCTTCGCTTCGCGGCGGAGCCACTGTCCGCACAGGCGCGAACACGTGCCGTAGCGCTCCGGGAGCACGATGGACACGAGTCGCTCCTTCGTCGGACGCGGCCCGGAGACGGTGGTCCTGGGCGAAGCATGGCGGTCGACGCAGGCCGGTGACCCGCGGGTGGTCAGCGTCACCGGCGCACCAGGCACCGGGAAGACGCGCCTGGTCGAACACTTCCTCGCCGGGCTGCCGGGCGCGTCGACGCTCTGGCTGGCGGCCGACGAGAACGAGGTCGACCGGCAGTGGGAGATTCTCCGGCAGGCCGTCGCGCGGTTGCCGTCCTCGGCGACCGCCGAGTCGATCCGGACGCCCGATCCGGGGGCGAACCCGGTGTTCGTCGGCGACGCGCTCGCCACCGACCTGCAGCGCGCCGGCCCGACCGTGGTGGTCGTGGACGACGCGCACTGGGCCGACCGCGCCTCGATCGAGGCGATCCGGTACGCCGCGAGGCGGATGCCGTCGGCGCCGGTCCTCGTCGTGGTGATCCACCACCCGCCCGGCGCGGTGCGGCGGATCCCGGACGGCCGCCCGAACCCGGGTCTGCCGGACGGCTGGCGCCGGATGGTGGAGTCCGACCGGGGCGTCGAACTGGAGCTCGGTGGGCTCGCACCCGACGAGCTGATGCAGCTCGCGGCCCTGGAGGGCCGGGCCGGGCTCTCGCCAGCCGGTGCGGCCAGGCTCTGGCAGCTGACCGACGGAAACCCGTTGCACGTCCGTCACCTGCTGCCTCAGCTCTCGATGCGGACGCTGGCCGCGGACAGTAGCCCGTTGCCCGCACCGCACTCGATCTCGGCGACGATCGCCTCCCAGCTGGCGACGTGCCACGCGCCGGCCAGAGAGCTGGTGTCGGCCGCGGCCGTCCTGGGTGAACGGTTCCGGCTGGCCGACGCCGCCGCGATCGCCGAGCTCGCCGGGGGCCCGCTGACCGCCGCGACCACCGAGGCGCTGGCCGTCGGGCTGATCGTCGAGGTGCCGGGCAGCGGCGGGCGCGAGTTCGTGTTCGCCGACCGGTTGACCCGCTCGTCGCTCTACCACGACCGGGCGCTGTCCTACCGGCAGGAGCTGCACCGGCGGGCGGCGCGGCTGGGCGGGCCGAACGTGCTCGATCACCGGCTCACCGCCGCGGCCGGTGGCCTGGACGCGGAGCTGGCCGACGACGCCGAGCACGCCGCCCGGGAACGCTGGCGACGCGGGGAGCTGACCGCGGCCGCGGCGCTGTACCGGCACGCCGTCGAACTCACCCCGCGCGGGCCGGTGCGAGCCGCCCGCGTACTCACCACCGTCGAGGCGCTGCTGGTCGCCGGCGACGCGGCCGGCGCGCAGGACTACGAGAGCGACGTCGGCACCGCGCCCGACGGGCCGTGGCGCGACTACGTCGCCGGGTACCAACTGCTGCTCTCCGGCCGGATCCCCGAGGCGAAAACCCTCCTCGACCGCGCACTGGCCACGGTCCGCGAGCCCGATCCCACGGCCGGCGCTCTCGCGGGTCAGCCGACCGCCGGCGATCTCCAGGCTCGGCCCGACGGTGGCGCTCTCGCGGGTCAGCCGACCGCCGGCGATCTCCAAGCTCGTATCGCGGCGCAGCTCGCGATCATCGCGATCCTCACGCTCGACTACCGGGACATGATCCGGTACGGCGTCGAGGCGGTCGAGGCACCGGCGACCGAACCCTGGGTCGCCGCCTACGCGCACTTCGCCCGCGCGATCGGGCTGGCCCTGTCCGGCCGGGCCGAGGAGGCGATCGCCGCGCTCGCCGACGCCGACGCCCCCGGAGCCGCCGGTGCGCTCGACGCGCTCTGCGCCCGCGGCATGATCGCGCTCTGGACCGATCGCCTGGCCGACGCCGACCGCGACCTGCGTCAGTCGGTCGCGCGCGCCACCGCCGGTGAGGCGCTGCGCATCGGCCAGGCGCTGGGTTACCTCGCCGAGGTCGAGTACCGCCGCGGCGAGCTCACCGACGCGGTGCTGCACGCCGAACTCGCGCTCGGCGACGCCGAGGAGAGCCTCCGGGTCTGGGAGTACGCGATCCTGCACGCGCTGGCCTGCTATCCCCGCGCGGCCCGCGCCGAGTGGTCCGCCGCCGACGCCCACGTCCGCGCCGCCGCGCACTGGGCCGGGCTGATCGGCGCGAGCACCGGCCTGGCCTACGCCGCCGGCGGGCTCGCCGCGATCGCCCAGGCCAAGGACGACCCCACCGCGCTGCTCGCGGCCGCGGTGGACATCGAGAAGCACTACGACTCGCAGGAGCCGGGCACCCACCTGTTCGGGCCGCTGCGCGCGGACGCCCTGGCTCAGCTCGGCCGCCCCGACGACGCGGACGCGGCCCTCGCGACGTACCTGTCCAAACTGGCCCGTCCGGAGCGACGATCCGCCCGGCTCGGCGTCGCCCGGGTCCGCGCCCGGATCGCGCTGGCCCGCGGCGCGCACCGCGAGGCCCTGACCGCGTGCACCGAGGCGCTCGCGCTGGCCACCGAGATCGGGCTGCCGCTGGAGGTCGTCCGGATCAACCTGCTGACCGGCCGCTGCCTGGCCGCGCTGGACCGGCGGGCCCCTGCGGTCGCCGCGCTGCGCACCGCGCTACTGCAGTCCAGGGCGCTCGGCGCGACGGCTTACGTCACCCAGGCCGCGGACGCCGCCCGCACGCTCGGGCTCTCGATCGAGACGCCGGAGGCGGTCTTCGCCGGGCTCACCGCGACCGAGCTGAGCATCGCCCGGCTGATCGGCGCCCGCCGCACGAACAAGCAGATCGCCGTCGAGCTCTCGCTGAGCGTCAAGACCGTCGAAGGCCACCTCACCGCGATCTACCGCAAGCTCGGTGTGGACGGTCGGGGCGAGCTGCGCGCTCTCGCCGCGCGCTGATCGGCCCACCCCAGGGTCGGCGCCGCGGATTCCCAGGGTCGACCCCGGAAGACAGCGGGGGGTCATCGTTCCTACGCTGGCCCCCGAGTGGCAGCAACGGGGGCCGGAATGCGTCTCATCATTGAGCTGAGTCAGACCGCACAGGGTCGGCTCGAGGGCAGCGTCGCACGCCCCAACTCGTCCAACGAGCTGTCTTTTGAGGGCGTCGTCGAGCTGGTAGGGGTTTTGGAGCAGCTTCTGCGCGCCGGAAAGCCGACCGGGGAGCCGGACACCACCCCAGGGTGAGAAGCCGGAAAGTCCCGGGCCGGACTCCGTATCGCGACGACACCGGCCCACCGTAGGTTTCTAAGCGCACCGCCCAGGCCCGGGCCGGCCAGCTAGGGGCCGCTCCGGCCCGGCCTGGGGGGTGAGGTGGGGGAAGCCGGACCCGGGGGGGGCCGGCCTGTTCGGTAGGCGCCGGCGCGAGAGGCGCCTACCGTGCAGGCCCCGGATGCTGGGGCTCGTTCCGCGGCAGGCAGACGATGAACCGGGTGTCCCCCGGCACGCTCTGGACGCTCAGGTCGCCACCGTGCCGGTTCACCACGATCCGCCACGAGATGTCCAGCCCCAGGCCCGTACCCTCGCCGACCGGCTTGGTCGTGAAGAACGGCTCGAAGATCCGCTCCTGGATCTCCTCCGGCACGCCTGGCCCGGTGTCGCAGACCTCGACCTGCACCGGGCTGTCCGGGTCCTCCGGCCGCCGCAGGCTCGTGCGGATCGTCAGCGTGCCCTTGCCGCCCATCGCCGAGATCGCGTTGACGATCAGGTTCGTCCAGACCTGGTTGAGCTCACCGGGGTACGCCGGGATCTGCGGGAGCGTCCGGTCGTACTCCTTGACGACCGAGATCTCCTTCTTGTTGATCTTCCCGGAGAGCATGACCAGCGTGCTGTCGATGCCTTCGTGGACGTCGATCCACTGGTGCGGTGCCCGGTCGAGCTGGGAGTACTGCTTCGCGGCCGTGACCAGCTCGGAGATTCGGCCCGACGCCTGCGAGATCTCCATCATCAGCTGCTCGGTCTCGAGCGTGTAGCCGATCCAGTGCAGCGCGCTGTCCAGGTGCTTGCCGCCGAGCCGCTCCTCGGCGTCCTCCACCCAGTCGATGTCGATCCCGGCCGCGACGAGCGTCGGCGCGAGGTCCCAGGCCATCGGGACGTCCCGCTCCTCGAGCCAGTCACCCAGCTCGTCCTCGCGGTCGTTCGCCTCCACCGGGGACAGTTCCTTGGCCTTCGCGCACCGCTCGACCGCGTCCTCCTGCAGGTCGACCAGGACCGCCAGCCGCTCGCGGGGAATGTCGCCGCGCGCCAGTGCGGCGAGCTTGTGCCGCGACTTCGCGACCCGCTCGCGCAGCAGCGACGCCGCCCGCGCGGTGGCGGCGGCCGGGTTGTTCAGCTCGTGGGTCAGCCCGGCGGTGAGCGACCCGAGCGCCTGCAGCCGCTCCCGCGAGCCGACCGTGGCCTGGTTGGCCTGGCCGCCGAAGTAGAGGCCCTCCAGCAGGTGGACGGTCATCGGGAACCAGGTGCTGACGACCGTCGCGAAGTCCTCGGCGGGCAGCACGTAGAACGTGGACGGGGTGAGCGCGGTCATCGTCTGCAGGTACCGCTGCGGGACCCGGTCACCGAGGTAGGCCATATAGGACCCGGCGTAGGCACCCGGCTTGTCGGTGCGGGAGATCTCCACCCGCGCGCCGCCGACCGTCCGGCTGAGCTTGATCGTGCCGGAGAGCAGCACGAAGAAGCACGTCGCCGGGTCGCCCTCGCCGTAGACGACGGAGTTCGCTTCGCGCTCCTCCCTCGCCCCGTGCTCGGCCAGCCAGGTGAGCTGCTCGGGGCTGAGCGCCTCGAACAGGAACAGTTGTTTCAGCTCGTCGGGGCTCACCCGGTCGGTCATCACAGCGTCCTTCCTCGCGCGGTACTTCCAGTGTGCGCTCTCACGCGCTGAGGTAGCGGTGGACGAGCGTCACCGCCATCGCTCCTTCGCCGACCGCCGAGGCCACCCGTTTCACCGACTGCGAGCGGACGTCACCGGCCACGAACACACCCGGGATGCTGGTCTCCAGCGGGAACGGATCCCGGTCCACGGTCCAGCCGGCGGGCCGTGCGCCGTCGTCGCCGAGCAGGTCGGTGCCCGCCAGGACAAATCCGGCCTCGTCGCGGGCCACCACACCGTCCATCCAGTCGGTGAGCGGGGCGGCTCCGATGAACACGAAGCAGAACCCGGCGTCGACCGCTTCGATCTCGCCGGTGTCGCCGTTCCTCAGGTCGATCCGTTGCAGCCGCCCCTCGCCGAGGCACGCGCACACGGTCGTCCGGGTCTGGACGATGACGTTGTCGATCTCGTCCAGCTGCTTGATCAGGTACGCCGACATCGACGCCTCGAGCGACGGACCGCGGACGACCAGCCGCACCCGCGACGCGTGCTTGGAGAAGAACACCGCGGCCTGACCGGCGGAGTTGGCGCCGCCGACGATGACGACCTCCTGACCGGCGCACGCCGGGGCCTCCACCGCCGCGGAACCGTAGTAGACGCCGCGCCCGGTCAGGTCGTCGATGCCGTCGGCCGCCAACCGCCGGTAGGACACGCCGGTTGCGAGCACGACGGCGTGTGCCGCGATCTCGGTGCCGTCCTCGAATTTCACGCCGCGGGCCGAGCCCTTGACGATCAGCTCGCAGGCCCGGCGGGTGGTGAGGATCTCCGCGCCGAACTTGATCGCCTGGCGCCGGGCGCGCTCGGTGAGCTGGGCGCCGCTGACGCCGTCCGGGAAGCCGAGGTAGTTCTCGATGCGAGAGCTCTGCCCGGCTTGGCCGCCGGTGGCTTGCTGCTCGACGAGAACGGTCCTTAACCCCTCGGAGGCCGCGTAGACCGCGGCGCCGAGCCCGGCCGGTCCGCCGCCCACGATGATGACGTCGTAGAACTTCTCCGCCGGGTTGGTGGCCAGGCCGACGCGGCTCGCCAGCTCGGACGGCGTCGGACTGCGCAGTACTTCACCCTCGGGCGTCACCACCAGCGGGATCACGTCCGGCTCCTCGGGATCGGCGTCAGCCGACTCCAGCAGCCGCCGTCCCTCGGACGAGTCGGCGAAGTACCAGCGGTAGGGCACCTGGTTGCGGGCCAGGAAGTCCCGCAGCTCGAACGACGCGGGCGAGAACTGGTGCCCGACGACCTTGATCTCGTCGACCGGCGAGTCGCCCGCGGCCTGCCAGGTCGCGATCAGCGCGTCGACCACCGGGTAGAGCTTCTCCTCGGGCGGGTCCCAGGGCTTGAGCAGGTAGTGGTCGACGTCGACCACGTTGATCGCCTGGATCGCGGCATCGGTGTCGGCGTACGCGGTGAGCAGCGCGCGGCGGGCCCGCGGGAACAGGTCCATCGCGGCCTCGAGGAACTCGATGCCGTTCATCTGCGGCATCCGGTAGTCGGCGAGGATCGCCGCCACCCGGTCGCCGCGCAGCTTGATCTCCTTGAGCGCGTCCAGGGCCTGCGGACCGGAGTCCGCGCGCATGACCCGGTAGTCCTCGCCGTACCGACGCCGCAGGTCACGCGCTACGGCACGCGACACGGACGGGTCGTCGTCGACGGTGAGCAAAACCGGCTTGCCCATCAGCCCTCCCGGACACGCAGGACGCCCACGCGCCCCGACCGTCCCCTAGTCTGCCCCGCCGGATCGCGGTGCGACGGCGGTGGGCCGGGAAGAACAGTCATCTGACCGAAGGCGGGACTCGATCGGTTCAGAAATGTCGGTTTCCCGCGGGCCAGCCGGGCTGCGACAGCATCAGCTCCGGCAGCCGGCCGAACAGGGCCCTCGCCTGTCCGCGGGCGTCCGCGATGATCGCGTCCGGCTCGCTCAGGTCGGCCTCGGTGCGCCAGACGAACGGGTGGTCGGTCTCCGCGGGCACACTCGACGCGGCGAGCGCGACGTACTGGTGGTCGACGTGGACGTGGTCGGCCGGGGTGTGCCGGTCGGGGCCGACCGCGATCTCGACCGTCCACCAGGGCGGCGACACCGGCGTGTGCGGATAGCCGTCCGGGAGCTTCTCGTGCGGAGGGGGCAGGAGTGCGGCGGTGAGGCCGGTCTCCTCGGTCACCTCGCGCAGCGCCGCCTCGGCCGCCGTCTCGTCCGGCTCGACGTGACCGCCGGGCGGGATCCAGACGCCGAGCCGCGGGTGGAACACCAGCCCCAGGCAGTACCGCCCCTCGACCAGTCCGAACACAAAAACGGTCGCCGTCGCCTCTTTCACCACGGGCCGCACGCTACCCCGGCAGCCGCCGGATCCGCGCCGGACAACCTCTGGTTGTGGGAGCCCGTCGATTCGGTTGTTTGATCCGGTATCTCGGGCCTTGCTTTGATCCCCCGGGTTGTTTCCGGCGGGAGGCGTGGTGTGGCGGCGAGACGATCCCTGGGGCGGCAGTTCGGATGGCTCTGGACGGCGTACGCGGTCAGCGCGTACGGCTCCGGCCTGGGGTTCGGCGCTTTGCCACTGATCGCCGTGCTCGTGCTGGACGCCGGTCCCGCCCAGGTGTCCGCCTTGTCCGCGGTGGGGCCGGCCGTGGGCGCGCTGATCGCCGTGCCGCTGGGGCCGTGGGTGGAGTTCCGGCGCAAGCGGCCGGTGATGATCGGGATGGACCTGGCCCGGTTCGCGGTCCTGCTGACGATCCCGGTCGCGTACGCGCTGGGCCGGCTGAGTTTCGTCCACCTGCTGGTCGTGTCGGCCGTGGTCGCGGCGGCCAAGATCGCGTTCAGCGCGGCGAGCGGCGCCTACCTGAAGTCCCTCGTCCGGCCGGCGGACCTGCTCGTGGCCAACGCCCGGTTCGAGTCGACGACGTGGAGTTCGATCGCGGTCGGACCACCGCTGGGCGGGGCGGCGGTCGGCCTGTTCGGACCGGTGGTCACGATCCTGGCCGACGCCCTGAGCTACCTGCTCTCCGCGCTGGGCATCGCGGCGATCCGCGACCGCGAGGAACCCCCGCAGCGCACCGGCACCAACCGGGTCCGGGCTAACGAGCTCCTCGACGGCTGGCGGCACCTCCTGAGCCGGCCCGGTCTGCGCGCGCTCTACTTCAACCAGGTGCTCGTCGCCGGGCTGATCATGGCCACCGAGCCGCTGCTGGCCGTGCTGATGCTCGGCGATCTCGGCTTCGCACCCTGGCAGTACGGGCTCGCGTTCGCCGCACCGTGCGTCGGCGGGCTGATCGGCTCGCGCCTGGCGCCTCGGGTCGTGGCCAGGTACGGCCAGCACCGCGTTCTGCGCACCGTGGGCACGCTGCGCGCGATCTGGCTGATCGGCCTCGCGTTCGTCCAGCCCGGCGTCGTCGGGCTCGCCACGGTGATCGCGGTCGAGCTGGCGATCATCGTCAGCATGAGCCTGTACAACCCGGTGCTCGCGACCTACCGGCTGGAGCACACTCCGAAGGACCGCGTCGTCCGCACGCTGTCCGCCTGGTCGATCAGCAGCGGCGCGGCCATCGCCGTCCTCAGCGCGCTCGGCGGGCTGCTCGCCGAAGCCACCAGCCCACGCGCGGCCGTCACGGTCGCGGGCCTGCTCATCCTCGCCAGCCCGCTGCTGCTACCCCGCCACCCTGAGCCCCGAGCCGTACCGGACCGCACCACCGAGGCGGCAGCGGCTTTCCCCGGGCCGTAACCATGGTTACATCGCCGGTATGGATGCTTCGGTTAGCCGCCCGCTGAGCACTGAACCCGAAGCGTCGGCGGCGGCGAGTGGCGGGCCGGACCTCATTCCGTTCCGGCAGGCCGTCCGCACCTGGTTCCTGATCTCGCTGCAGACCTTCGGTGGTCCGGCCGGGCAGATCGCGGTCATGCAACGGCACCTGGTCGATGACCGCCGCTGGATCGGCCAGCGGCGGTTCCTGCACGCGTTGAACTACTGCATGCTGCTGCCCGGCCCGGAGGCGCAGCAGCTGGCGATCTACATCGGATGGTTGCTCAACGGGCTGCGTGGTGGCCTGGTCGCCGGGACGCTGTTCGTGCTACCCGGCCTGGTCGCGCTGCTGGCGCTCTCGGCGATCTACGCCGGCTACGGCGACACGACGGTCGTCACCGCGATCTTCGCCGGCCTCGCCCCGGCAGTCGTGGCGATCGTCGTCCAGGCGGTCTGGCGGGTCGGTTCGCGGGCGCTGAACAGTCCGGCGCTGATCGGGTTCGCGGTCGCCGCGTTCGTCGCGCTGGCGGTCTTCGGGGTGCCGTTCCCGATCGTGATCGCGCTGGCCGCGGCGGCCGGCTGGGCACTGCACCGCTGGCGGCCCGACTCGGTGGCCTCGGCCGGGGGGCATGGCGACAAGGACGAGGGCCCGCCCCCGCTCATCGCCGACGACGCCCTGCACCACGATCGGCCCTCCCGGCGGCGAGCCGCGATCATCCTGTCCGTCGGGCTGTTCGTCTGGGCGCTCCCGGTCGCGGTGGTCGCGGCGTTCACCGGGGTCGGCAGCATCTTCACGCAGCAGAGCCTCTTCTTCTCCGGTACGGCCGTGGTGACCTTCGGCGGCGCCTACGCGGTCCTCGCCTTCGTCGCGCAGCGGGCCGTGGAGCACTACGGATGGCTCTCGGCCGGGGACATGGTTCGCGGCCTCGCGCTGGCCGAGACCACGCCGGGTCCGTTGATCATGGTCGTGCAGTTCGTGGCGTTCCTCGGCGCCTATCACCATCCGGGCGATCTCAACCCGTGGGTCGCCGGCGTGATCGCCTCGCTGCTGACGACCTGGGTGACGTTCGTCCCCTGCTTCCTGTTCATCCTGCTCGGCGCCCCCTACGTCGAGCGGCTGCGCGGAAACCAGGCCCTCTCGGCGGCGCTGACCGGCATCACCGCCGCCGTCGTCGGGGTGATCGCCAACCTGGGCCTCTACTTCGCCGTCCACACCCTCTTCGCGGAGAGCAACACGGTCACGACTGGCCCGCTGCGCCTGGATCTGCCCGACGTCACGACGCTCCGGCCGGTGTCGCTGGGGATCGCCGTGGTCGCCGCGGTGCTGATCTTCTGGCTGAAATGGCCGGTGCTTCGCGTCCTGGGGGTCAGCGCCGCGCTCGGGCTGGCAGCCGGCCTGATCGACGCGGCGATCAACTGAGTTCGCCGGGTTATCGGGGTTTTGGCCGCCGGAAGGACCCCGATAACCCGGCAGATCGTGGGGCGCCTAGCTCAGCCAGGCGCCCTGGCGCAGGACGCGCGCCAGCTCGAGGTCGTCGTCGAGCAGCACCAGGTCCGCGTCCAGGCCGGGGGCGATCGCGCCGCAGCGGTCGGCGAGCCCGATCAGCCGGGCCGGCGTCCCGGACGCGGCCGCCGACGCGTCGACGATGTCCATGCCGACCTCGGTGACCGCCCGGCGCAGCGCGGCGTCCATCGTCAGCGTGCTGCCGGCCAGCGACCCGTTGGACGCCAGCCGGGCCTGTCCGTCGCTCACCACGACGTCCTGGCCGCCCAGCACGTAAGTCCCGTCGCCGACACCGGTCGCATCGATCGCGTCGGTCACCAGCACGAGACGGTCCGCGCGGCGCAGCAGCAGCCGGGCCGCCGCGGGATGGACGTGCACACCGTCGTTGATCAGCTCGCACGCCACCCCCGCGTCGAGCGCGGCAGGCACCGGCCCCGGTTCCCGGTGGTGGACGCCGCGCATCCCGTTGAACGCGTGCGTGACCATCGACGCGCCGCGCTCGAACGCGGCCAACGTCGTCGCGTAGTCGGCGTCCGTGTGGCCGACCGCCGCCACCACACCGGCCGCGACCAGCTGGTCGATCAGCTCGAGGCCACCCGGCCGCTCCGGCGCGACCGTGACCACCCGTACGGTGCCGCGCCCGGCGTCCAGCAGCTTCCGGAGCGCACCGGCGTCGGGGTCGATCAGGTGCGCCGGGTTCTGCGCTCCACAGCGGGCACTGGCCAGGAACGGACCTTCCAGGTGGGCACCTACCACGGTCGAGCCGGCGGCCACCGCGTCAGCGACCCAGCGCAGCTGCTCGGCCAGCGCGTCGACCGGCGCGGTGACCAGCGAGATCAGCGTCCGGGTGGTGCCGCGGGACGCGTGGAACGCCACGCCGGCCGCCAGGTCGTCCGCGGACGTGGTGAAGTCGTGCCCGCCGCCGCCGTGAACGTGCAGGTCGACGAAGCCCGGCAGCAGCCAACCGCCGCCGAGATCGACCACCGGCCCGGCGCCGCCCGGCGCGGGCCCGGTACCCAGGTCGGTGATCGTCGAGCCCTCGACGGATACCCAGCCGGAGTCCAGGACGCCCGACGGGGTCACCACCCGGGCGCCGATGAGCAGCGTCACCGGGACGCCGCCAGCGCCGAGCGGAGCGTGCGGTGACCGGCGGCGAGCGCGGCGGCCTCGGCGGGGGTCAGGCCGGCGGTCAGCCGCAGCACGGCCGCCCTGGCATTGCCCTCACACTCGTCGAGCACCCCGAGAGCCTGGTCGGGCGGACAGCCGACGATCTCGGCCACCAGCCCGGCGCTGCGGGCCCGCAGCTTCGCGTTCGCCGGGACCACGTCGATCATCACGTCGCCGTGTACGCGGCCGAGCCGCACCATCGCCGCCGTGGTCAACGCGTCGAGCACCAGCTTCTGCGCGGTGCCTGCGGTCAGCCGGGTGGAGCCGCGCAGCACCTCCGGGCCGACCGGCACCTCGATCGCGACGTCGGCCGCCGCGGCCAGCGGCGAGGCCGCCACGGTGGTCACCGAGACCACCGCACCGCCCAGCGAACGGGCCAGCTCCACCGCGGCGAGCGTGTACGGCGTCCGGCCGCTGGCCGCGACCGCGACCAGCACGTCTCCGGACCCGAACCCGGTCTCGGTCAGGTCCCGGCGCCCGGCGTCCACGTCGTCCTCGTCGCCGTCGGTGCCGGTCAGCCCGCCGGGCCCGCCGCCCGCGGTGCGGGCAGCCACCCGGTCACGGGAGAGCCCGAACGTGCCGGGCAGCTCGGCCGCCTGCAGCACCGCGAGCCGACCGGACGTCCCGGCGCCGATCAGCACCAGCTTGCCGCCGTCGGCCATCCGGGCGGCGATCAGCTCGGCGGCGTCCGCCACCCGGGGGGTCGCCGAGCGCACCATGGGCAGAACCCGCGCCTCGGCGTCAAAGAGTCGCTCGGCCACCCCGTGTGCGGAGAGCTGGTCGAGCGGGAGATCACCGGTCACGAGGCACCGCCGAAGCGAGCGCCGGCGAGTGGGAGCGGTAGCCGGGAAACACAGTTCATCGGGTGTGGGTCACTTTCGAGAGGCCGCGAGGTCGGTCCGGGTTCTCGCCCCGGTCGAGGGCGATCTGCCTGGCGAGCCGCTGCAGCGGCAGGATGTCGAGCACCGGTGCGAGCGCCGCGGGGACGCCGTCGCGCACGACCGGTAGTTCCTGGCCTTCTCCGACCACCAGGACGTCCGCACCGGAGGTCCGCAGTTGCGAGACGACCGGAGTGACCGCGTCGCCGCCCGCGTCCGGCGTCGCCACCGCGATCACCGGCACGCCGGAGTCGATCATCGCGAGCGGGCCGTGCAGCAGGTCGGCGGTGGAGAAGGCCTGCGCGGAGAGGTAGCTGGTCTCCATCAACTTGAGCGCGGCTTCCCTGGCGGTGGGGTAGCCGAACCCGCGGCCGGTGGTGACCAGCCGCTCGGCGAAGCGGTACCGGGCAGCGGCGACCGGTATCGCGTCCTCGCGGGCGAGCGTGGCGGCGGCCGCGTCGGGCAGCGCCGCCGCGTCCGACGCGGAGCCGCCGAGCAGCAGGTAGAGCGCCAGCAGCTCAGCGGTGTACGTCTTGGTCGCGGCGACCGCGTTCTCGGCGCCGGCCCGGACGTCCACCGAGAACTCCGCGGCCGAGGCCAGCGCCGAACCGGGGTCGTTCGTGACCGCGACCGTGGTGGCCCCGCACTCCCCCGCCACGGTCAGCGAGTCGACCAGGTCGGGCGAGGCGCCGGACTGGCTGACGCCCAGGAACAGCACGTCCCGGAGGTCGGGGCGGCTGCCGTAGAGCGTCATCGTAGACGGGGACGCGAGCCCGGCCGGGAGACCGAGCCGGGTCTCGATCAGGTACTTCGCGTAGAGCGCGGCGTGGTCGCTGGTGCCGCGGGCGGCCAGCAGCACGAACCGCGGCGCACGGGCGCGCACCACCTCGGTGACCTCGGCGATCGCGTCGGCGGTCGTCAACAGCGAAGCGAGGATCGAGGGCTGCTCGGCGATCTCCGCGCCCATCAGCGCGCCCGGCTGCGCCGGCGCGCTCGCGCCACCTCGCGCCGGGCCTGGATCGATCCCGTCGGAGGCCGCGTCCGTATTCGTCTCGTTCGTCACCTGCGTCATCCTTTCACCGCGCCCGCGGTCAGCCCGCCGACCATCCGGCGCTGGACGATCAGGAAGAAGATCAGCACCGGCAGCGTGAACAGCGTCGATCCGGCCATCGCGCCACCCCAGTCGTCGCCGAACGCCGTGCGGAACGTCGCCAGCCAGACCGGCAGCGTGTAGTGGTCCTCGCTGCGCATGAACACGAACGCGTACAGGTACTCGTTCCACGCGGTGATGAAACCGAAGATGGACGTGGCGACCAGGCCGGGGCCGAGCAGCGGCAGCACGACCCGCAGGAATGCCTGCCAGCGGGTGCAGCCGTCGACGAGCGCGGCCTCCTCCAGCTCGGCGGGCACCGCGGCAACGAACCCGCGCAGCGTCCAGATCGTGAACGGCAGGATCGAGACGAAGTACACCAGGATCAGCGCGGGCAGCCGGTCCAGCAGGTCGAACTGCCGGAACACCAGGAAGTACGGGATGAACAGCGCCTCGAACGGTGCCAGCTGCACGGCCAGGATCAGGATCAGGTACGCCTTGCGGCCACGGAACCGGAACCGTGCCACCGCGACCGCCGCCAGCAGCGCCGTCACGGTCGAGAGCGCGACCGCGGCCAGCGTCACGAACAGGCTGTTGCGGACGTAGATCCAGAAGCCGGGCCGCTCGACCGCCGTGGCGAAGTGGTCGAGCGTCGGGCTCGTCGGGAAGAGCACCGGCGGGTCGCTCTGGATGTCGATCGTCGGCAGGAACGCGGTCCGGAGCATCCAGTACGCGGGAAACGCGAAGAAGAGGATGACGACCAGCGCCACCGCGTTGGGCCATGCCTTCCTGGCGAGCCTCATGAGTCCAACTCCGTCTTCAGCATGTGCCGCAGGTAGAACACCATCCCGACGGCGAGGATGAGCACCATCACGACGGCGCCCGCGGCGGCCAGCCCGTAGCGGCTGGACGCGATGCCCACGTCGTAGAGGTAGATCGGCAGCGTGGTCGTCGCGCCGTCCGGTCCGCCCTGCCGGATCGCCCAGACCTGGGTGAACACCTTGAAGTCCCAGATCGTCGACAGGAACGCCAGCACGGCGAGGATCGAGCGGAGGATCGGGAGCGTGATCGTCCGGAACGCCCGGACCGGTCCGGCGCCGTCCATCCGCGCGGCCTCGTAGTACTCCTCCGGGATCGAGAGCACCCCGGCCTGCACGGTGAAGGCCACGAACGGCACGGCCTGCCAGACGATGACCGTCACGATGACGCCGAACGTCGAGATCCCGGTGGCGAACCAGTCGTGGTTCGGCGTCCCGAGGACCCAGTTGACGACGCCGTAGTTCACGTCGAACAGCCACTGGAACAGCGTCGTCGCGGTGACGATCGGCACCGCCCAGGCCACGACCAGCGAGATCGACACCGCGATCCGCATCTTCTTGCCCAGCCGGACGAGCAGTAGCCCGATTCCGGTGCCGAGCGTCATCGTGAGCGTGACGCAGACCGCGGTGAACGCGACGGTCCGGCCGACGACCTGCCAGAACTCGGGGTCACCAAGGAGTTCGGTGTAGTTGTCGACGCCGGTCCAGATCGTCACCCGGCGGACCAGCTCGCCGAAGCCGAGCTGCTGGAACGACATCCGGAACAGCAGGAAGACCGGGTATCCGAACAGGGCGACCAGCGCGACCATGCTCGGCACGATCAGGATGTACGGCAGCGGCTCGCGCCGCCCCTTCGCGGCGGGCGGCTCGCTCGGCGGCGCCACGTCGGCGCCGTCCGGAGCCGGCCGCGACACGGTCGGCGTCGGCACGCTCATCGGCTCGACTCCTCTTGACAGATAGGTGCCGCCGGGCCCGAACGGACCCGGCGGCCTTGACCTCAGAGACTCACTTGGCCTTCGCCATCGTCTCGGTGATCGAGGTGCTGGCTTCCTTGGACGCGGTGGCCACGTCGGTGCCGCGGAGCACCTTGGTCATCGCGTTCTTGATCGGGTTCGTGCCGCTCTCCACCGCGGCCCAGGCCGGGGTGACCGGCGTGACCTTGCCGCCGTTGGTGGCCGCCGACGCCATGACCTTCGCGGCCTCGTTGTCGCCGTAGATCCCGTCACCGAGGTTGTCCAGCGCCGGGACCACGCCCGCGCCGGCCAGCGTCGTCTGGTGCTTCTCGCTGAGCATCAGCTTCAGCCAGTCGGTGGCCGCGTCCTGGTTGGGGCTGGCCGCCGCGACGCCGAGGTTCGAACCACCGAGGAACACCGGGGCCGGACCGGTCGGGCCGGGGATCGCGAACGTGGCGATGTCGTCGGCCAGCTTCGGGTTACCGCCCTCGGCCGCGGTGGCGGTCGCGATCTCCCACGGGAGACCGATGAACATCGCGACGTTGCCCTTGGCGAACACCGTCGACTGCTGCGGGTTGGCCTCGTCCTGGTCGACCGGGCCCTTCGACAGCGCCTTGTAGATGTTGGCGTAGTCGGTGAAGCCCTGCTGCGCCTCCGGCGTGTCCAGCGTGCCGGTCCACTTGTCGCCGTCCTGCTTGGCGACGTCGCCACCGCGGGCCCAGACCCACGACAGCAGCGTGTACCACGACTGGCCGGGGAGGTAGAGCGCCTGGAACTGCTTGTTGGACGCGTTCGCGGTCTGCAGCTTCTTGCCGGCGGCGATCAGCTCGTCGATCGTCTTCGGCGGCGCGGTGATGCCGGCCTTGGCGAACATGCTCTTGCGGTAGACGACGATCCGGTTCGCGGCGTAGAACGGCGTCGCGAACGTCTTGCCGTCCTTCTCACCGGTCGCGGCGAGGCCCTCGAGCCAGTTGTCGCCGCCCAGGTCGGACTTGGCGTCGGTCAGGTCGGCCAGCGCGCCGGACTCGACGAACCGCGGCGCCTGGGTGTTACCCAGCTCCACGATGTCCGGCGGCGTGTTGCTGGCCAGCGCGGTGGTGAGCTTGTCCTGGATGCCGTCCCACTGCTGGACCTGGTAGTCGACGGTCCAGC
This sequence comes from Cryptosporangium aurantiacum, assembly GCF_900143005.1. NCBI lineage: Bacteria > Bacillati > Actinomycetota > Actinomycetes > Cryptosporangiales > Cryptosporangiaceae > Cryptosporangium > Cryptosporangium aurantiacum. The sequence goes on along the minus strand of NZ_FRCS01000001.1, from coordinate 900,474 downwards.
CCTCGTGGGCCTTGGTGAACTCGGTGTTGATCTCGTCGACCAACGCGTCCGGCGCGGAGCCGGTCATCAGCCAGACGGTGAGCTTCTTCGTCCCGCCGTCACCCGCGCTGTCGTCGCTGCTGCTGCAGCCCGATAGCGCCAGGGACGCGGTGACCAGTGCGGTGATCCCCACGGTCAACGCTCGGCGAACGCCCACGTCGCCTCCTTCTTAGGTTCGGTCCGACCTCGATCGGTCTGACTGGTGGCCGCGCCGTGCTCGGCGAGTGGTCCATACCGGTCTAGCCCGGGACTGTGGCACAGCCCCTATGTGGCGTCAAGGAGTCAGTTCGGTAACGGCCGCCGGAACAGTCCCGGCGGCCACCGCTTACAGCCGGATGCCGGCCAACAGCTCGGCCGCCACCCGCAGATTCGGACGGCCGGCACCGCCGACGAACACGCGCGGTCCCTCGGTGAGCACGTCCGGGCGTGGCAGTCCGATGTCGACGAGCACGGCGTCGGGACGCCGCTCGTATACCGTCTGCCAGGCGGCCCGCTGCCATGCCGAGCGGGCCACGTCGCGGCCGACGACGACGACCGGAAGGCCGTCGGGCAGATCGAGCGTGAGCGGGACCGCGTCGCTGGTCAGCCGGTGGACGGCCAGTGGCTCGCGGCCCACGGCCGCCAGCGGCCCGGCCAGGTCCCAGTACGCCTCGCCGACCGCGAGGTTCGGTGTGTCGCGCATTTCGACGACGATCGGCCGCGCGGCCAGCGGCGAAGCACCCAGGACGAGCGCGGCGCGGCGAGCGGCCTCCAGGCCCGGGTCGTCCCAGCCGTTCAGGCTCGCGGAGCCGCACACCCAGCCGGGTTCGGGATCCGGCCGGGGCGGAGCCTCCCGGAGCCAGCCACGCAGGGCCTCGACGCGTTCGGCGGCCTCCTCCAGCCGGGCACGGGGCAGCGACCCGTCCTCGACCGCGGCCAGCACCGCCGACCGGACCCGGAGGTAGAGCCCTTCCCCACCGATCGCGCCGAGGCACAGCGCGTCGGCGCCGGCCCGCAACGCGGCGACGGCACCGGCCTCCGTCCCGACGCCGTCCCGGATCGCCCCCATGTCCAGCGCGTCGGTGACGATCACGCCGTCGTAGCCGAGCTCGCGCCGGAGGACGCCGGTCAGCAACCGGCGGCTCATCGTGGCCGGAGCAGCGTCCAGCGCGGGGACCACGACGTGCGCGGTCATCACCGAGCGGACGCCGGCCTCGACCGCGGCGACGAACGGCGGCAGATGGACGCGGCGCCACTCGGCCTCGCTGCAGTCGACGACCGGCAGCGCGTGGTGCGAGTCGGCGCGCGTGTCGCCGTGCCCCGGGAAGTGTTTCGCGCAGGCCGCGACGCCGGTCTCCTCCAGCGCGCGAATCCAGGCCGACGCATGTGCGCTGACCAGCTTCGGATCGGCTCCGAACGCCCGGACGCCGATCACCGGGTTCTCCGGTGCCGAGTTCACGTCGACGTCCGGCGCGAGGTTCCAGCCGATGCCGGCCGTCCGCAGGCCGACGCCGATGCTCTCGGCCACCTTCGCGGTGAGGGTCACGTCGTCGGCGGCGCCGAGGACGTAGTTGCCCGGCGTGGGGCTGCCCTCGCGGTAGTGCACCCGGGTGACGTCGCCGCCCTCCTCGTCCACCGCGAGGACGACGTCCGACTCGGTGTGCAGCAACTCCGCCAGGCGCGCGGCGTCCGTATCAACGAGGAGGTTCTGGCCGTACAGGACCACCGCCCCGAGGCCGGGCGCAGCCCGGCGGAGCCACTCCGGCGGGTCCGGTTCCTCGAACCCGACCAGCAGAACGCGGTCGACCAGCTCTTTCATCAGGCTCCCCCTCCGGGTGGATCGATGTCCAGCGACGCACGCAGCTGATAGCGGTCGGCGCGGTAGGTGGAGACGACGTACTCGACCGGCACCGAGCCCGCCCACGACCGGCGCTGGAGCCGGAGCACCGCGCTACCGGGGGCGAGCGCGAGCAGCTCGGCGTCACCGCGGTCGGCGATGCCCGCCTCGATCACCTGGTCCCCGCGGTCCAGGGCCAGGCCGTACTCGGCCGCGAGCAGTTGGTAGAGCGAGCGGTCGGCGAGCGACTGGTCGAGCAGCCCGGGTACGAGCCGCGCCGGCAGGTGCGACCGTTCCAGCGCCATCGGGACGCCGTCCGCGGTGCGGAGGCGCTCGACGACATAGAGCGGGGCACCGGCCTCGACGCCCAGTTCGCGGGCCACGGCTGCGGGCGCGTCGATCGCGCGTCGGCCCAGGTCACGGGCGCCCGGGACCATGCCGCGGGCACGCATGTCGTCGCTGAACGAGGTCAGGCGCAGCGGCATGACGATCTTCGGCCGCGCCACGAAGGTCCCGCGGCCCTGGACGCGGTAGAGCTTGCCTTCGCTGACCAGGTGCTCGATCGCCTGCCGCGCGGTCATCCGGGAGAGGCCGTAGCGGGCGGCCAGCTCGCGTTCGGACGGGACCGGCGCGTCGACGGTGAGTTCTCGCTCGATCAGGTCGAGGAGGATCTCGCGCAGCTGGTAGTACTTCGGCACGGGGCTGCGGGCGTCGATCACGTTCGGTGTGTCTCCGGGGTTGTTCACGGCGCTCAGCATGGCCTCCGACCTCGTGCAGCTCTGGTCCAGCCCGGACTAGACCACTTGGATGACCTGGTCGTCAAGAGCGCCTCCGCTGGACAGCCGCGCGACACTGAACCGATGCCGCAGCAGCTCGACCGCTTCCCGCAGCTCGTCGCCCGCTATGCGGAGCGCCTGCACCTCGCCCTGAGCCCCGGCCACCAGGTGGCTTCGCCGCTGGGTGCCTGGCTCGTGCTGGCGCTGGCCGCACCGGCCGCGACCGGATCCGTCCGCGCCACGCTGGAGGACGTCCTGGGCGAACCGGCCCAGGCGGCCGCTGCCCGCGCCGGGCGTCTGCTGGCCGAGCCGCACCCGGCGGTCGCCGCGGCTGCCGCGCTCTGGACCAGGGCCGACCAGCGCACGCCCGCGCTGCAGGCGTGGGAGTCCGGGCTGGCCGACGTCGTCGAGCGCGGCGCGGTGCCCTCCCAGGAGGGGGCGAACGCGTGGGCCGCCGACCGGACCGGCGGGCTGATCGACGAGTTCCCGATCCAGGTTGATGCCCGGACGCTGCTCGTGCTGGCGTCGGCGCTGGCCACCGACGTGTCGTGGGGGACGCCGTTCGACACGGTGCCGGCCGCGGAGCTCGGGGCCGACAGCCCGTGGGCCGGCCGGGTGACGACCGCGCTGCGAGCCCCGAGTATTCACCGGTGTTTCCTGGCCCTCACCCGTGACGCCGGGACCGTCGCCGTGCACGCCGCCGACAGCGCGGACGACGACCCGCTCGTCGTCGTCTCGGTGATCGCGGCACCCGACGTCGCGCCGCCCGCCGTGCTCGCGGCGGCCCACCGGATCGCGTCCGACCACGTCGCCGGCCTCGCCCCTCGGCTCTCGCTGTTCGACCTGCCGCTGGGCGAGGGCCACGCGTGGACGATCACCGAAGAGCCGACGCAGACGCACGCCCGCGACGGACGGGAGGAGCGCTTCGCCGCCACGCTGCCGGCCTGGTCCGCGCGCAGCACGCACGACCTGCTGCGGGATCCGCGCACCGGGTTCGCGGAGGCCGCCGCGGCGCTGGTGCCGCTGCTGCCACCGCAGCCCGAGGGGTTCGCGGTGGAGGCAGTGCAGAGCGCGATGGCGGCCTACTCCCGGGTCGGGTTCAAGGCCGCGGCGGTGACCGCGCTGGGGATCCGGCTCGCCGGGATGCCGCCGGCGCCGCGGCCCGGGTTGTTACGCCGGGCCGCGTTGCGCTTCGGGCGGCCGTACGCGGTGGTGGCGGTGGCGCAGCAGCGGAGGAGGGGGCCCTGGCACGGTGTGCCGGTCTTCTCCGCGTGGGTCGCCGAGCCGTCCGAGGCCTAGCCGATCCAGACAGTCTTGGCGTTGCAGAACTCGCGGATGCCCTGGGCTGACAGTTCGCGGCCGTAGCCGGAGACTTTGATGCCGCCGAACGGCAGGTGCGGGAACGACGTCACCATGCCGTTGACGAACACGGCGCCCGCCTCCAGGTCGGTGGCGAAGCGCTCCTGCTCGGCGGCGTCGCCGGTCCACGCGTTGGAGCCGAGCCCGAAGTCGGTTCCGTTCGCGACCTCGATCGCCTCCTCGTAGGACGAGACCCGGTACAACCCGGCGACCGGCCCGAACACCTCCTCGCGGTACATCCGCATGTCCGGCGTCAGGTCCGCGACGACCGTCGGCGGGTACCACCACCCCGGACGCTCCGGAGCGGTACCACCGCACAAAACCGTGGCACCCTTCGCCACCGCGTCCTCGACCAGCTCCGCGACGTCCGTCCGCCCCTGCTCGGTGGCGAGCGGTCCGACGTCGGTCTTCTCGTCCTGGGGATCACCGACGGTGAGCGCGGCCATCCGGTCGACGAACGCCGTCGCGAACGCGTCGTACACGTCGGTGTGGACGATGAACCGCTTCGCGGCGATGCACGACTGGCCGTTGTTCTGGCAGCGTGCGGTGACTGCGACCTCGGCAGCGCGGTTGATGTCGGCCGACGGCATCACCACGAACGGGTCGCTGCCACCCAGCTCCAGCACGGTCTTCTTCAGCTCCCGGCCGGCGATCGCGGCAACCGCCCGGCCCGCACCCTCACTGCCGGTGAGCGTCGCGGCCGCGACCCGCCGGTCGCTGAGCACGGCTTCGACCTGGCCGGAGCCGATCAGCAGGGTCTGGAACGCACCCGCCGGGAACCCGGCCCGCTCGAACAACTCCCCCAGGTACAAAGCGGTCTGCGGGACGTTCGACGCGTGCTTGAGCAGGCCCGGGTTACCGGCCATCAGCGCGGGCGCGGCGAACCGCATCGCCTGCCAGAGCGGGAAGTTCCACGGCATCACCGCGAGCACCGGGCCGAGCGGCTGGTACCGCACGTAGGCCCGGCTGGCCTTCACCGCCGACGGATCGTCGAGCGGCTCGTCGGCCAGGAACGCCGCGGCGTGCTCGGCGTAGAAGCGGCACGCGGTGGCGCACTTGGCGACCTCGGCCTTCGCCGCGACGAGCGTTTTGCCCATCTCGACGGTCATCGTCCGGGCGACGTCGTCGCGCTCGGCGTCCAGAAGATCGGCGGCGGCCCGTAGCCACGTCGCCCGCTGTTCGAACGTCGTGGCGCGAAGCGCCGCGAACCCTTCGGCCGCCCGCGCCAGGCTCGCGTCGACCTGCGCCTCGGTCAGCGGTTCGAAGGTCTTGAGCACCCGACCGTCGGTCGGGTCGATCGTCGCGATCGGCACCGTGCTACCTCCCTGGATTCCCCTCGAGCGTCCCCATCCTTCGTACCCCTCACCGGTCGCCTGTACCGGCAAATGCCTGTTTCGGACGCGTGCCCGGGGCGCCACAGCGAGCTGCACGACCCGCCGCGAGCGGTCCTCAGAATCGTAACGAATAGGTATTAGTGTCACTTTCAAGGATCCACCGGGCACCGGAGGGGACCGTGCGCGTACGGCTGTCGATCTGTCTTCTCGTCACGGCGCTGGTCGGGGGGTGGTTCCTGACGCCGGCGGCCGACCACGTGGCCCGCGCCGCCGGGTGCGTCGACGAGGCCACCGGCTTCGACTGCGACTTCGCCGCCCGGCTCGAGCGCGTGAACGCCTACCTCGCCACCCGTCCCGGCTACACCGGGCTCGCCGTCTCGGACGGCTGGCGGAACCGGGTCTGGCGGAACGAGTACGCCGATCGCAAGATCTACGCCGCCTCGACCGCGAAGCTCGCGATCGCGCTGGACATCCTGATGCGCAGGCACCGGGGTGAGGTACGGCTGTCCACCAACGACTGGCGGTGGCTCTACACGTCGCTGGTGGCCAGCAACAACGGCGCGGCGAACCAGCTCTGGCGCCGCTACGGTGGCGCGTCGATGGTCGCGCGCTGGCAGGACTACGGGATGACCGACACCGGCTTCGTGCCCGGCCTCGCCCGGCACTGGGGTGCGATGAAGACGACCGCGGCGGACCTGCGCCGGTTGACCCGGTACGTGGTGCGGGAGGCGCCGAGCGACGTGCGGCAGTACCTGATCGCGCGGATGCGCGGTGTCGCGGGCAACCAGCAGTGGGGAGTGTGGGCGGCCGGATCCGGTTGGGTGCGGGGCAACAAGAACGGGTGGTTCCGGTACCGCGCGGGGTGGGTGATCAACTCGGCCGGGTTCGTCGGCCGCCGCCAGCGGTACCTGGTGGCGGTGATGGCCGACCAGCGCTCCCGCGGCAGCTACGCCAGCGGCGTCGAGACCACGTCCCAGGTCAACCGCATGCTGTTCCGAGGGCTGTGAGGGCTAGGCATCGGGCAGCGTGAACCAGAACACGCTGCCTCCCTCGGGGTTGTCGTCGATGCCGATCGTCCCGCCATGTCGTTCGACGATCCGGCGGCAGATCGCGAGCCCCAGACCGCTGCCGGAGAACCCCGCGCTCCCATCACCCCGGTGGAACGCGTCGAACACACCCTCGCGCTCGACGAACGGGATGCCGATCCCGCGGTCGGCGACCTCGATCCGCCAGCCGCCCTCGATCCGGCGCGAGCCCACCGCGACCCGAGGCGGTCGGCCCGGCGCGGTGTACTTCAGCGCGTTGCCGATCAGGTTGTCGAGGACCTGGCAGAGCATGCCCCGATCGCCGGAGACCACCGGCAGCTCACCGAGCGTCACCCGGTACGGATCGGGCTCCAACCGGTCGGTCCGCTCGGCGATCACGTCGGCGGCCAGCACGGCGAGGTCCACGTGGGCGCGGTTCAGCTCCTTGTTCTCGGCGGTGGCGTACTCGAGCAGGTCCGTGAGCATCCGGTCGGTGCGGGCCACCGCCGAACGGGCCCGGCCGAGGAACTCCTGCCCTTGGGTGTCCAGCCGGTCGCTCTCGTCGTCGGCCAGCACCTCGAGGTAGGCCGACGCCGCGGTCAGCGGTGACCTCAGGTCGTGCGCGGCGACACCGGCGAACCCGGCCAGTTCCCGTTCCCGGCGTCGTAGCTCGAGCTCGACCTCCTCGCGCCGGGCGACGTCGGCCCGCAGTGCGGCGGTCGCACGCTCGACGTCGGCCAGCGCTCGGTCGCGCGACCGGGTGAGGACGCCGACCAGCGCGGCGAGCAGGAGCGCGATCACGGTCCCGGCGAACAGGACGACGCTGTCCAGCGTGCTGTCCGGTTGGATGTACCCGTCGACCGGAGCTACCGAGAGCAGCCAGGTCCGTCCGGCGACCTCCACCCACCGGTGCTCGACCCCGGCGGTCCGCCAGCTCGGCGAGGGGGTGATCCCGATCCGCTCCGCGGCCTCCGCGCGACCGGCGATCCCACCCTCGGGGACCAGGCTCGACTGCCGCCGCGGCCAGCCGGCGACGCGCCGGACGGCCGAACCGTCGACGTCGCTCAGCTCGACCTGCACCTGCCCGGCCGCCGCGCGCCGCAGCGTCCGTTCGAGGAAATCCTGGCCGCGAAGGCCCATCACCAGCCAGCCCCGCAGCTCTCCGTCGCCCGCGTTGCCCGCCGACCGGACCGGCGCGGTGACGACGAACGACAGCTGCCGCTGGGCGGCGGGCACCAGCTCGACGTCCTTGCTGAGCACGTACGTCCGGCTGGCGGTCGGCTGCCCGCGCTGGACGGCCAGGTCCATCGCCTCCCGTGCGGGCGCGATCGCGGCCGCGTCGCGGCCGATCCGCGCGGCGGATCCGTCCAACGTGCGGTTGAGGACGACGAACCGGTGCGGTAGCGCGAGTAGGTCCGGTACCAGCGCGTCGGCCCGCTCGTCCGGGTTCCACTCCTCGGCGAGGTCCGGTAGTTCGGCGCCCGCGGACGGCATGACCAGCGACACCGCCGAGGCACCGTAGAGCCGCTCCGCGCTGAGCCCGGACATGATCGCGGCGAAGTCCGCCGGGGTCAGGCTGGTTTGCGCGCCGATCGCGGCGGTCAGGTCGGTCAGCGTGTCGACGTACCGGTTGGACTCCGCGGTCACCGCGGCCTCGATCTCCGTCGCCTGCCGGTCGAGCAGGGCCACGGCCCGTCGCTGCTCAGCCTGGTGCAGAACGCCGGTGATCAGCAGTGCGACGCTCAGCCCGACCACTCCCACGACGACGGGCAGCGACGCCCAGTGCGGCAGCCGCGCATGTCGTCCGGCTACAGCCGGGTATACGGACATAATAGGAGCTTAACGAAATATAGGTGCCAAAGCAGTGCGACGGACCCCTGCTACGGTCGCGCGGTGCCGACCCTCGTCCCCCGCTGGGGCCTCACGCTGCCGCTCGACGGCGTCCCGCTGCACCGACACCGCCCGCTGATCGACGCGGTGGCCGAACTCGGTTTCACCGACGTCTGGTCGGCCGAGACCGCCGGCGCCGACGCGTTCACCCCGCTCGCGCTGTTCTCCTCGTGGTCCCCGACGCTGCGGCTGGGCACCGCGATCGCACCCGCGCAGACCCGCGGCCCGGCGCTGCTGGCGATGAGCACCGCCGCCCTCGCCGACGCCGCCCCCGGCCGGTTCGCGCTGGGCCTCGGGGCGTCGTCGCCGGCGATCGTCGAGTCGTGGAACGGGCTGCCGTTCGAGCAGCCGTACCAGCGCGTCCGCGACACCCTGCGGTTCCTCCGCCGGGCGCTGGCCGGCGAGAAGATCGACGAGGCCTACGAGACGTTCACCGTGCGCGGCTTCCGGCTGCAGCGGGTGCCCGAGCAGCAGCCACCGATCCTGCTCGCGGCGCTGCGCCCCGGGATGCTCCGGCTCGCCGGGCAGGAGGCGGACGGCGCGATCCTCAACTGGCTGGCCGTCACCGACGTGCCGAAGGCCGTCGCGGAGCTGGGCACCGCCGAGAAGGAGGTCGCGGCCCGGATCTTCGTCTGCCCGACCACCGACCGGCAGTTCGTCGGCGTGCTGGCCCGGCGGTTGATCAGCTCGTACCTGACCGTGCCCGCCTACCGGGCGTTCCACGAGTGGCTCGGGCGCGGCGACGCGCTCGGCCCGATGTGGGACGCGTGGGAGGCCGGCGACCGGGCGGCGGCCAACGCCGCGATCCCGGACGAGGTGGTGGACGCACTGGTCGTGCACGGGACCCCGGACGAGTGCCGGGCGCACCTGCGCGCGTACGTCGACGCGGGCGTCACGACCCCGGTGGCGGCGCTGCTGCCGACGCCGGACATCGGCACCCCCGAGGGCGTGCTGGCCGCGATCCGAGCCGTGTCCCCGGCCTGACCCGCCCTCACCAGCAATCTGCCACCGGCTTGCCAACCTGCTGGAGGCCGCAGTCCCGGCGACCGCGCCGCGATGAGTTCGTACCGGACGTACCGCCACGTGGCCCAGCTGGGGCTCGATGACACCGATCTACCGGCTTCGGCGGAACCGTCGTTCGGAGTGGGCACCGTTCTCGTCGATCTGCGGCAGCTACTCGGCGAGGCGTAACGCGGTCAGAACAGGGTGTCGGGGACCGCTCCTTCCAGGGCCAGCAGGCGCCGCTTCATCTCCAGGCCGCCACCGAACCCGTGCAGGCTGCCGTCGGCGGCCAGCACCCGGTGACACGGCACGATCACCGGCACCGGGTTCGTCGCCATCGCCCGCCCCACCGCACGCGCGGCCCCGAATTCGCCCTCCACCTCGGTGTCGTTGACCCGCCGCGCCAACCCGCCGTAGCTGATCGTCTCGCCGTAGCCGACGGTCGCGTACAGCTTCTCCCGCACCTCCCTGGCGTATCCGCTGCTCAGCCGCCAGTCGATCGGCAACGAGAAACGGCGCAGCCGACCGTCGAAGTAGGCGCCGAACTCCGCCCGCACGCGCTCCACCGCCGCCGGCAGCGCGCCCGGCCGTAGCTCGAGGGCCTCGGCCGCCGACTCCGCGCCGGGCAGGCCGTCGAGCCCGACCGCCAGCACGCCCCGCCGGGTCACGACCACACCGAGTGGCCCGATCGGCGTGGAGAGTTCCACGGTCGCCCGCGTCTCGTCCTCAGCTGGAGGTTCAACCGTCACCCCGGCACGGTATCTCCCGGGTCCGACAAGACGCTCCCTGCTCAGCGGCCGGATCGAACAGGTTAGGGTTGGTCGGACGACTCGGGGGGCCGGGGGTTATGAGCCGGAGGACCAGGATGAGTGCGCGGGTAGAGCAGCGGGCCCTCCCCGGGATCGGCGTCTGCCAGGACGTAGTGACTCGGAAGGGCCGCCGCATCGGCGTGCTCACGCACCGCGATGGTCACCGCGAACTGGTGGTCTACGACGTGGACGACCCGGACGCCGCGAGCGACACAATCCCGTTGAACGGCGACGAGGCCAACGCGCTCGCGGAGCTCCTCGGTGCACCGCAGCTGGTCCGGCACCTCGCCGAGCTCCAGCAGCAGGTGACCGGCGTCCTCACTGAGCAACTGCCGGTCCTGGAAGGCTCGGCGTTCGCCGGCCGTCCGCTCGGCGACACGCAGGCCCGGACGCGAACCGGCGCCTCGATCGTCGCCGTGCTGCGGCAGGCCGAAGTCGTTGCGTCACCGGGGCCGTCGTTCGTATTCGCTCCGGGCGACATGATGGTCGTGGTCGGAACCCGAGACGGTATCGACGGCGTCGCCGCGATCCTCCGCGGCGAGGCCTGAGCAGCAGTTTTACGCGGCGCCGCCGGGCGGCGACCGCCAGGAAGACACCGGACCGTGCCGGTCCGGCGGTGAGCTGCACCCACGCGGTGGCGGCGTGCTGTGCCGTGGCCCGGGGGCCCGGAAATGACAGAAGCGGACTGAGCAGGACGAGGGAGGCCGGTGCATTCCTCCGCGACGCTGTTGATCGAGGTCGGCGGGATTCTGCTGGCGCTGGCCCTGTTGGGTCGCGCCGGACGGCGGATCGGGCTCAGCCCCATCCCGCTCTACCTCCTCGCGGGTCTGGCGTTCGGCCACGGTGGGCTGGTGCCGCTGTCGGCCAGCGAGGGATTCATCGAGGTCGGCGCCGAGATCGGCGTCGTCCTGCTGCTGGTCACGCTGGGCCTGGAGTACTCCGCGTCCGAGCTGGTGTCGAACGTCCGCGCGGCGGCTCCGGCCGGCGTCGTGGACGCGTTGCTCAACGCGGTCCCGGGTGCGGTGCTGGCGCTGGCGCTCGGCTGGGGCCCGGTGGGCGCGGTCGCGCTGGCCGGCGTCACCTGGGTCTCGTCGTCCGGCGTCATCGCCAAGACGCTCGCCGACCTCGGCCGCCTCGGTAACCGGGAGACGCCGACCGTGCTGAGCGTCCTCGTGATCGAGGACCTGGCGATGGCGCTCTACCTGCCGATCCTCACCGCGCTGCTGGCCGGCGTCGGGTTCGCGAAGGGGTCGGTGGTCCTCGGGATCGCACTCGGCACGGTCGCGATCGTGCTGGTCATGGCGCTGCGGTTCGGCCACTGGATCACCAAGCTGGTCTCCGCCGAAGACGCGGAGGCGCTGCTGCTGGGCGTCCTGGGCCTGACGCTGCTGGTCGCGGGCATCGCGTCCGAACTGCAGGTGTCGGCCGCCGTCGGCGCGTTCCTGGTCGGCATCGCGCTCTCCGGCGAGGTCGCACACTCGGCGAACGCGCTTCTCAGCCCGTTGCGCGACCTGTTCGCCGCGGTCTTCTTCGTGTTCTTCGGGCTGTCCACCGACCCGGAGACGATCCCGCCGGTGCTGCTGCCCGCGCTCGCCCTGGCGGTCGTCACGATGGGGACGAAGGTGCTGACCGGCTGGTACGCCGCCCGCCGCGCCGGGATCGGTTCGAAGGGTCGTCTGCGTGCCGGGCTCGCGCTGATGCCGCGCGGCGAGTTCTCGATCGTCATCGCGGGCCTGGCCGTCGCGGCGGGGGTCGACCCGGAGCTGGGTGCCCTCGCCACCGCGTACGTGCTGATCACCGTCGTGTCCGGTCCGCTGCTGGCCCGGCTGTCGGACCTCGACCGGTCGAAGCGGCCCTCGCGTCGGCTGTTCGTCCGCCGCCGGGAGGAGTCATCGGCGTCGATCGTCGGGCCGACCCCGCAGCCTGCCGTCGACTGACCGCGGCGAGAAAGTTCCCATAAGGGGACTTAAACGACACAATCGGCGTCATGACGTCGCCCACCGACGAGCAGAGCGGGATGCACCGGCGCGCCGGTGGGGAGCGCACCCGGGGGACGCTGCTCGCAGCGACCGTCGCGGTGCTGGGGGTCGCGCTCTCGGTACTGCTGGCCGAGGGGCTGCGGGACGTCGAGCGGCACGGTGTCGACCGGGCGATGGACCGGCAGAGCACGCTCGCCCGGACCGCGGTCGCGGCGGAGATCCGCCGGTACACCGACACCGCGCGGCAGCTCGCGGCGTCCCTCGGCGCGCTGGAGACCCTCGACGAGAGCCGGTTCGCCGCGGTGGTGCCCGACGCGACGCTCGCGGGGGCCGCCGGGCTGAGCGTCGTCGTCCCCGCGACCACCGCGCAGGTGTCCGCGGTGCAGCGCGCCTGGCGGGCCGACCTGACCGCGGTACCGGACGCTCCGAAGCACTACTTCGCAGTGCTCGACCGCCGCTGGGGCGGCACCACACCCCAGGTCGGGCTCGACCTCGCGGCAGCGCCCGAGGCGGTGGCCGCGCTGGAGGCCGCCCGGGTCTCCGGCGACCTGGTGGTCACCGACGCCCACGTGCTGCTCCCCGACCGGAACCTGCCCGCCGCCCGGCGTCAGACCTCGGTCGCGCTGGTCGCCCCGATCTACCGGTCGACGACCGCGACACGCCGGTTCGTCGGCTGGGTGCACCTCGCTCTGCATGGCCGCGACTTCCTCGAGACGACGCTGCGCGACGCGTCGCAGGGTCTGGCCGGGATCTCGCTCACCGCGACCGGCACCGGCGGGCGCACCGCCCGGCTCGGCACGGTCGCCCTTCGCGACGACGACGGGTCAGCCGTGGTGCGGACGGCCCGCCTCGCGGTCGGCCGGCAGGCCTGGCAGCTGCGGCTCCGGTCCGGCAGCTCCGCTGCCACCCTGTTCGGTATCGACGTTCATCTGGACGAGATCGCGCTGGTCACCGGCGTCGCGGTGAGCATCCTGCTCGCGCTGCTGGTGTACGGGCTGGCCGGTGGCCGGGCCCGCGCCCGCGCTCAGGTCGCCGCCGTCACCGCGGAGCTGCGCCACACCGAGCGGTCCGCCCGGCAGCAGGCCGCGCTGCTCCATGCCGTGCTCCACGGCGTCGAGGACGGCATCGCGGTCGCCGACGCGGACGGGTCGCTCGTCATGCTCAACCCGTCCGCCCAGGCGACGCTCGCGGTTCCGGCGACCGCCGGTCCGGACGAGCGGCAGCAGCACTACGGCCTCTACCGGGTGGACGGTGTCACGCCGTACCCCGCCGAGCAGCTGCCGCTGCGCCGGGCGCTGGAAGGCACCGCCTGCACGGACGAGTTCGTCATCCGCAACGCCGCGCGGCCGGACGGCGTCCGCGTGCGGGTTTCGGCGCAGCCGCTCGACCTCGGGCCGGACCGGCGCGGAGCGCTGGCGGTCGCCAGGGACGTCACCGCGCTGCGGGCCTGCGAGGCCGACCTGGCGGCGTTCGCCGGCCTCGCCGCACAGGACCTGCAGGCGCCGCTGGCCACGCTGGTCGGCTACCTGGACCTGGCGGAGGACGACCTGGCCGAGATCCGGACGCTCGGGCGGCAGCCCCGCGGCGTGACGACGGCGCTCGGCCACCTGGCCCGGGTCCGGACCGGCGCCGACCGGATGCGCCGGCTGATCGACGATCTGCTGACCTACGCCGCGGCCCGCGACGCCACGCTGCAGCTCGGCGACGTCGACCTCAACGCGCTGGTGAGCGACGTCTTTCCCGCGGTACTGCGGCCGGAGAGAACGAACCCGCCGCACGTCGTCGTGCGTCCGCTGCCGACCGTGCGCGCCGACGGTGCGCTGCTCCGCCGGCTGCTGACCCACCTCCTCGGCAACGCGGTCACCTACACCCCACCGGACGAGGCGCCGCGGATCGCCGTCCGGGCGCGACCGGTACCCGGGGAGGACAACTGGGTGCGGATCGAGATCGCCGACCACGGGATCGGCATCCCGTCGGGGCAGCACGCCAGGATCTTCCGCGGCTCCCCCGGTGCCGGTCTCGGGCTCGCGATCTGCCACCGCATCGTCGAGCGCCACGGCGGGACGATCGGCGCGGTCGACAACCCCGGCGGCGGCACGCTCGTCTGGTTCACGCTGCCGATGAGCACCGGCGCCCGGTCCGCCGACGCCGAGGCCCCCGACCTGGTCGGCGTCCGTAGCTGAGTGACCTGCCTCACTCCGACTGCGGGCGCTCACCGGCTCGACCGCCGTTCACACCCCAGCGGAACCGCGTCGTTGCGGGTATGGTGGGTGTCGGGTGGCTGTTCAACAGTGCTGGGTGCCACCGTCGGCGACCCTGACTCGAGGCGACACTGACCCTGGCAACCCCGAGGTCCCGATGAGGCCTCGAACCCTATGAGACGGCGCGCTGGCCGTCCTCGAGACGCCAAAACCGCCCTGCTCCCTTTGATCCGGGGCACGGCCGTGGCACGCCAGCGCACCGACGCGTCGACCAGAAGGGACGTTATGCCCTCACGCTCGTCTGCACCGCCCGCAGCTCCTGCCATGCTGTTCCTCGCCCCGCCGAGCGCTCCGTCCGTCGACGGCGACGACTCCGCCGGGTACACCGACACACCGCCCACCCAGCGCCGACGCGATGCCGCGCCGGGCCGGGCCGTCGGTGGCCGCGACACTGCGCGGGACGGCGGCCAACGCCGCCGCAACTCCGGCCGTGCGGCCGGTGGCACTCGCAACCCCCGCTCAGCCGGGTCGCACGCACCCACCGCAAGCGCCGACGGCGCGGGCGGGGTGAAGATGACCCGCGGTGCGCGGCGCTCCGCCACCGACTTCGGTATCACGGACGCCGAGGTGGCGAACGTCCTCGCGGCACCGTCCCGGGTCGCGCCCGAGCAGGACAACCCCGATCGCACCCGGTTCTCCGGTGCCGGCCTCACCGTGGTCACCGGCGCCGACGGCACCGTGCTCCACGTCTCCCGGCGGCGCTGACCTCTGGGCTCACTGACCTAGGCGCACTGGCCCCTGGGTCGCTGACCTCTGGGTCGCTGACCTGGGCGCACTGGCCGCTGGGTCGCTGACCTCTGGGTCGCTGACCTAGGCATGCTCTGGCCCTGGGTCGCTGACCTCTGGGTCGGACCTCTGGGCTGTCGGTCACTGGTCGGGCAGGACGACCTCGATCTCGTCGCCGAGGCGCGCTCCGAGCTGGAGATCGAGCTTGTCTCCGCTCCAGAAGCTGCCCGGGTCGTACGAGTCGGACGGCCGGTTCGCCGGAAGCAGGCCCATGGCCTGGTAGGTCAGCGCGACGACCTCGGCGCAATAGGCCGATTCGAGCGCGTTGTCCAGCCGGAGCGCGGCGTCTCCTGTGTCCCGGGAGGCGCCGAACGCCGTGCGCGCCGCCTCGCGCAACGAGCGGACGCGCTGCCTGCTCCGTCCGCGTGCCCAGCGTCCGGCCAGCCCTGCCGTCGACGGGAACGGCGTGCCGTCGAGCCGGGCGATCGTGCGCAGGACCGCGTCCTCCATCTCGCGGTTGACCGGCGCCTCGAGCTGCCGCAGCCAGGCCCGCTGCCCGTACCGGTTGCCCCAGACCTGCACCGCGTCGGCGAGCAGGTGCAATTGGACGCCACGCAGGTGCGTCCCGGCCCACACGTCGGGCAGCGAGCGGCCCAGCTCGGCGTGCCACATCAGCGGCGGCATGTCGTCGATCGTCACCGCCATGCCGACATGGTTGACCGGGCTGTTAGTGAGTGTCTGAATTGCCCGGTCAGCGACCGTGCGCCCCCGGAAGAGCCAGAGATCGCCGGTGCGAGTCTGCTCGACCGCCTCGGTCAGGGTCATCCGGTTGCCGGGCATGCCGATAGCCTAGTCACGCGGCGACCACGTGCAGGACGGGGACATTTAAGATGCGTTGGTGGAAAGTGGTGGGTCTCGCCGGCCTGGCCGGCGTCGCGGCGACCGGGGTCGCGGTTGCGCGGTCAGAGCGTCGACGGCGCGCGTACACGCCGGACGAGATCCGCGCGCGCCTGCATAGCCGGATCGACGACGCGGCGTCCCGCGAATCGACGGCCGACGACGCCACCCCGGGCCTCGGACTGAGCCGCAACGTAGTGGCCCCGTCACCGCACGCCGAGACAGGCCGCGTGGCCGCGGTGCGCACCGCGGCCGTGGAACGCGGACGCACCGCATTCCGTGCAGTCGCCGGTCGCGTGCGGACGCTGCGCGATCGGGCCGGCGGCAGCCACCGGGCGCCCTGAGCCCGTGGACACTCCCGACGGCCGCACGTCCGTCCCCGCGGCCCGCGCGGCCCAACCCGCTGCGTCCAAGACACCCCTGACCGCCGCTGGGACATCCGCGACCGGAGCGTCCGGCGCCGCGCCCGTCACCCGGACACCCGCGACCCAAGCGTCCACTGCCGGGACGCCCGCGGCCCAACCGTCCGGCGCTGGCGCGCCCGCCACCGGGACACCCGCGGCCGGAACGTCCTCGGTCGGGGTGCCTGTGGCTGGGGCCTCCGCTGAGACCGGGGTGTCCCGGGCGGCCGGGGCGCGTCCGTGCCGGTATCCGGGGTGCGACCGGCCGGCGGCGCCCGCCTCCGGGCCGGGACGCGCGCCCGAGTACTGCGCCGATCCGGGGCACAACCGGGCCGCCGCGTTCGCGGAGCGACGGCGGCGCGCGCTCGACCAGGCGGCCGAGCAACCCGCCGACGGCGGTCACGCCCACCCCACTCCCGGCGACCGTCCGGTCACCGCCGCGGGCGCACGGATGGAGCGCGCGATCGAGCGGTTCGCCGCCGCCGCGACCGACCTCCGCGACCTCGGCGAACGTGTCCTGTCCGACCTGGCGACCGGCCGCGACCCGGCCGCGATGGCCACCGAGGTCACCGCGGTCCGCGCCGCCGCCGACGCTGCGGTGGCCGCCGCCGAGGCGCGGGCGCTGCAGATCGAACACGCCGCGAGCGAGGTGCGCGCTGCCCGAAGGCAGGCCGAGACGGCCCGCGACGCCGCCCTGGCGCGGGTCGACGAACTCACCGGTGAACTCGCGTCGGTACAGCTGGCGCTGGAGCAGGCCGAGATCGAACGTGCCAACGCCGACGAGCGGGCCGCAGCCGCGCAGGCCGCCGAGAGCAGGCACCGCGCCCAGACCGACGCCGCCGAGCGCGACGCCGACGCACAGCGCGCCGCAGCCGCCGACGCCGAGCGCCGCAGCGCGCTCGCCGAGGAACGCACTGGGCACGCCGAGCAGGCGCTGGCCCTGCTGCGCGATCAGCTCGACCGCCTCCGCGCCGACCTCGACGGCGCCGTCACCCGCGCCGAAGAAGCAACCACCGCCCAACGCGACGCCGACCGCCGAGCCCAGGAGGCCGACCGCCGCGCCGCAGACGCGGAGCGCCAGGCCGCGGACGCTGACCGCCGAGCCAGCGACGCCGAACGCCGAGCTACAGACGCCGAACGTCGGGCTGCGCGCGCTGACGCCGAGCGGGATGCCGCTTCCGAGGCCCGCGCCGACGCCGACCGCGAAGTCGCCCGGGTCACCGCCGAGAACGCCCGCGCCGCCGCGGTCCGGGACGAGGCGGAACGCCGCCGCGACGTCGCGGACGCCGCGGTCGAGTCGACCAGGGCCGAGTTGGCCGCGGTCCGCACCGAACTGGCCACGGCCGCCGCCGAGCGGGACGCCGCCCGTGCCCAGCTGGCCGCGGCGGCCGAACACGCCGAACAGCGGCTCGCCGACCTCCGCGCGTCCTACTCGGAGCGACTAGCCGAATACCGGGCCGAACGCGACGCCGCCCTCCGCACCACCCAGTGACGCCGCACTCCGCGCCGCGCCGAACGCGACGCCGCCCTCCGCACCACCCAGCGACGCCGCACTCCGCGCCGCGCCGAACGCGACGCCGCCCTCCGCACCACCCAGTGACGCCGCACTCCGCGCCGCGCTGTGGGAACGCGCGGAGCGGGGTGCAGTGTCCACACCGCCCGTGCGCCGATCGTCCGCACGGATCGCCGGCCCGGCAGCCCGCGTACTGACCGCTGCCCGCGTGTCCGGCGATCACGCGATCTGCGGGTGGGCGGTGAATGGTTGACCCGGGATGGGGGTGTACGCACCCACCGCGGGACATCCATGCGCGGCGCGCCTACTCGCAAACGGGACTCGGGCGACGAACCGGGCGGCGTCCAGCGGGTTTCGGACCTACCTGCCCGCATTTCGAGACCGCACGCCCAGATCCTGGGCGGAACACCGCTGCCGTGAGAGCGGACCCGCTTGGGCCAGCTATAACGCGCCCAAGCGGGTCCACTCTCCCCCGCGTCATCGCCGCCTACGAGACGTGCAGCGCTCGCACGGCCTCGAGCGTGTCGGTCTCGTCGACCCGTTTGTCGGTGCGGTAGCCCTTCACCCGGGCGAACCGCAGCGTCACACCGCCCGGATAGCGCGGGCTGGTCTGCACCCCGTCGAACGCGATCTCGACCACCAGTTCCGGTCGCACGTAGACGGTGTACGCGTCGCGGCTCACCGCGCGTTCGAGCAGAAACTCGGTCTGCCACTTCAGCATCGCGTCGGTCATGCCCTTGAACGTTTTGCCGAGCATGACGAAGCCACCCGCGTCACCCACCAGGCCGGACGGATCGCGGGCACCCAGGTGCAGATTGGAGAGCCATCCGCGACGCCGCCCGTGGCCCCACTCCGCCGCCAGCACGACCAGGTCGAGCGTGTGCCGCGGCTTGACCTTCCACCAGCCGCCGCCGCGCCTTCCCGCCGCATAAGGGCTGGCCAGCGACTTCACGACGACGCCTTCGTGCCCCCGGCGCAGGGTCGCGGCCAGGAACTCCGCAGCGTCCTCCTCGGGCACCGCGACCCTGCGCACGATGCTCTCGGCGGGAGCCACCGCGCTCAGTGCGGCGAACCGATCGGCGGCCGGTCCGTCGAGGAGGTCCTGGCCGTCGAGGTGCAGCGCGTCGAAGAGCACCGCGGAGAGCGGCGTGGCGGCCCTCGCCTTCGCTACGTCCGCCCGGCTGCCCACTCGGGACGCGGTGACTTGGAACGGCTGCGGGCGCCCGTCCGGCCGGAGCGCGATCGCCTCCCCGTCGAGCACCGCCGTGCGCACGGGGAGCGCGAGCGCGGCCTCCACGACCTCGGGCACCCGGGCCGTGATGTCGTCCAGGCTCCGGGTGACGACAAGGACGTCGGAGCCGTCGCGGTGGACCTGAACCCTGGCGCCGTCCAGCTTCTCCTCGACCGCGGCCGGGCCGGATCGGGTCAGCGCGTCGGCCAGATCTTCGGCGGGCTGGGCGAGCATCGGCGCCAGTGGACGCCCGACCTGCAATCGGAACGCCGCCAGCCCCTCGGCACCGTCGCGGAGCGCGGTCTCGGCCACTACCCGCAGGTCGCCACGGAGCAGCACGGCTCTGCGCAGCGCGGTGAGCGGCAGGCCGGTGGCGGCCGCGACGGCGTCCGCCATGACGCCGGCCAGCGCGCCCTGACGGACCTCGCCGACCAGGAGCGCGCGGAGGAACGCCTGCTCGGGCCCGGTGGCACGGGCGAACAGTGCCGCGAGCGCCGCCCGGCGGGCGGCCTGCGAGCCGGGCCCCGCGAGCGCGCCGATCTCCGCGAACGTGGCGTCCACGGCCGTCACCGTGAGCGTCGGGTCCTCGGCGGCGACGTCGGGCAAGTCGCGGAGCGCGGCCCAGCCGACACCGATCTGCCGCTGCCGCAGCTCACCGCAGAGCCAGGCGACGCCGGGCACCACCTCGTCGTCGGAGAGCTGCTTGAGGCACGCGGCCAGCCGCTCGACCTTGGCCTTGCGTGAGCTGACCGCGGCGACGTCACGCCCGGTCGCGGCGATGTCGGCGAGAAGCATGGCCCATTGTCACTCCCCACACCGACAGTTCGGCCCGCCCACGCGCTCGCGCGACTTCGCTTCGGTGACCCGCATACGGCGGGTGGCGCCTCCCGGCACCCCAGGATTCACGAGAAGTTCAGTTGGGTAGGCCAACTCCCAGTTCCATGGGGAGGTGGACAATGACGTCAACTGAAGCGGCCAGCGCACCGCAATCCGAAAGAACATTCCGGAGTTTGGTACCAGCCCGGATGGACCGCTTGCCATGGTCCCGTTTCCATTGGCTGGTCGTCATTTCGCTCGGCGTCACCTGGATCCTCGACGGGCTCGAGATCCAGATCGCGTCCACGGTCGCCGACAAGCTCACCGAGGACGGCACGCTCGGCCTGAGTGCCCAGCAGGTGACGATCTCCGCATCGGTCTACCTGTTCGGCGAGGTCGTCGGCGCGCTCTGGTTCGGCCGGTTAGCCGACCGGCTCGGGCGTCGGAAACTGTTCCTGATCACGCTGACGCTCTATCTCGTCGCCAGCGGCCTGACCGGTTTCTCGTTCACGTTCTACGAGTTCCTGCTGTTCCGATTCCTTGCCGGTATGGGCATCGGCGGTGAGTACGCGGCGATCCACTCAGCGATCGACGAGTTGATCCCTTCGCATTACCGCGGCCGCGTCGACCTGGCGATCAGCGGCACGTACTGGGGCGGCGCCGCGCTGGCGTCAGCCGCACAGATCGTCTTCCTCCACCCGGACATCTTCTCCGACAACATCGGATGGCGGCTCGGGTTCTTCCTCGGCCCGCTGATCGGTCTGGCGATCTGGCCGCTCCGGCGCCACATCCCGGAGAGCCCTCGCTGGATGATGACCCATGGCAAGGCCGAGGAGGCCGAACGCACGGTCGATGAGATCGAGGCGCGTGTCCGGGCGAGCGGCAAGGAGGTCACGCCGGTCCCGGAGTCCGAGGCCAGCGAAGTCAAACCGCATCCCCCGGTCACCTACCGGCAGATCGCCCGGATCATGTTCAAGCAGTACCGGAGCCGGTCGATCCTCGGGTTCGCGCTGATGACCACGCAGTCGTTCCTCTACAACGCGATCTTCTTCACCTACGCGCTGGTGCTGGGGACGTTCTACGACGTGGACAGCGGGACGATCCCGTACTTCTTCTTCCCGTTCGCGATCGGCAACCTGATCGGTCCGCTGGTGCTCGGCCCGTTCTTCGACACGGTCGGACGGCGGAAGATGATCGGCGGTACCTACGTGAGCTCCGGCATCCTGCTGGCGATCACCGGTTACCTGTTCTACGCCGACGTCCTGACCGCGGTGACCCAGACGATCCTCTGGTGCGTGATCTTCTTCATCGCGTCGGCGGCGGCCTCTTCCGGCTACCTCACGGTCAGCGAGATCTTCCCGCTGGAGCTGCGGAGCCAGGCGATCGCGTTCTTCTTCGCGATCTCCCAGTTCTGCGGTGGTGTCATCGCGCCGGCGCTGTTCGGTGCGCTGATCGGCGACGGCGAGAGCCGCGGACCGCTGTTCGGCGGTTACCTGCTGGGTGCCTGCCTGATGATCGTCGGCGGTCTGGTCGCGTTCTACCTCGGTGTGGACGCCGAACGGAAGTCGCTGGAATCGATCGCGAAGCCGCTGGGCATCGTGAAGACGCGGGTGGCCGACGCGGCCGCCGGCACCCCCGCCACCCGACCCACGGACGGCACGTAAAAAGACAAGGTAAATCAGCGTCCAGAACGGTTTCGGGGGCGGCCACCGGGCACCCGGTGGCCGCCCCCGTTCGTTGTCCGAAGGGCCCGTCAAGACCCCGGTCCGGGGGCCACCGCGTCAGCCGCCCGGCAGAACCTGCGCGCGCGAGGCAGGATGGACGGATCGGTAGGAGGATCGGAGAACTGTGACGGAAGCGACCGGAGAACCGGTACGCCAGCGCCGGGAGTCCACGGCGAGCCGGTGGCCGAGTCCGCTCTTCGTCGGGCTGGTGCTGACCACCGTGGTGTCCGGGTGGGCGCTCTGGACCGGCTACGGCTCGGCCGGCTTGTTCGCGTTCCTGTTCGTCGCGGCCGGCTGGGTGGTCTCGCTCTGCCTGCACGAGTTCGCGCACGCGGTGGTCGCCTACCAGGGCGGTGACCGGTCGGTGGCCGAACGCGGCTACCTGACGCTGGACCCGCTCAAGTACACGCACTTCGTGTACAGCATCCTGCTGCCGCTGCTCTTCGTCCTGCTGGGCGGCATCGGCCTGCCCGGAGGCGCGGTGTTCGTCGACCGCCGGTACCTGCGCAGCCGGCTGGCCAACAGCCTGGTCTCGCTGGCCGGTCCGCTGACCAACGTGGTGTTCGCGGCCGTGCTCGCGATCGCGCTCGCCGGGTGGGGCTCTTCCGACGCCGTCCACGTCGAGTTCTGGGCCGCGGTGGCGTTCCTGACGTTCCTGCAGGTCACCGCCGCAGTGCTGAACTCGCTGCCGGTCCCGGGGCTGGACGGATTCGGGGTGATCGAGCCGTACCTGTCGAACAAGATCCTGCGGAAGGTCGCGCCGATCGCGCCGTACGCGGTGCTGCTGTTGTTCGTTCTGCTGTTCATTCCGCCGGTGAACCGGGCGTTCTTCACGATCGTGCTGTGGTTCTTGGAACTGCTCGGGGTACCGGGCTGGCTCGCCGACTACGGCCAGAGCCTGTTCCGGTTCTGGTTGGGGTAAAGCCTCCAACCTGGGATCGAAATCTGAGTGTACTGAGAGAAAGATAAGGGAGGCGTGATGACCGTCCGTTACGCGACTAGACTGCCCGCGTGACCGACCGGAAGTGCGACAGCACAGATGCACCGAGCCGTACGAGGAAGGTCGGGTTCCATGCGTGAGCGTCAGGGTCGGGCCGTCGGGGCGCGTAGCGCCACTCGGTCCAAGCCGGAGAGCTTCGGCCGGCTGCGGGTCACCGTCGACGACCGCGAGCACTACGCACTGGTCACCGTCGCCGGAGAGGTCGACGTCACCACCGGCTCGCAACTGCGCGAGCCGCTCCACGAACTGGTCGAACAGCGCAAGCACCGGCACGTCGTCGATCTGCGCGAAGTCACCTTTCTCGACTCCACCGGACTGGGCATCCTGGTGAGCGACCACAAGCGACTCCGCGACCGCGACGGGTCGCTGCACGTCGTGACCGTGCCCGGAATCGTCTCCCGGGTGTTCCGCCTCACCGGCGTCGACCGCGTCGTCCCTCTGGTCGACACCATCGAGCAGGCCGAAGAAGCCCTTGGTCTGAGCCCCAACCGCCCTTAGGTCTGCTTCTACGGACCTGGAGCCCGCCGAGGGCGAGGCTGGCGTCCGCGCGCAAGGCCGCCTGGACCTTGCTGTGGTCTCAAGGCCTTGCGCGCGGCCGTCAGCCTCGTCCTCGGCGGGCCGTGCACTCAGCCTGCGGCGGCTTCGACCGGGTCGGGGGTTTCCTCGTCTTCGGAGCGGGGTGCCGTGAGGTCGAACTCCGCCCACACCGCCTTGCCACCCGGCACCGCACGCGCTCCCCACCGCGCCGCCACCCGGCGCACCAGGAACAGCCCGCGGCCGCTCTCGGCATCCGCGTCCGCGATCCGCGGCCGGGGCATCGCCGGTTCCCGGTCGAACACCTCGATGACGATCCGGTTCGCCGAGCGACGTAGCCGCAGCTGCTCCGCCGCACCGCCATACAGCAGCGCGTTCGCGACCAGCTCGGACACCGCCAGCACGATGTCGTCCCGCACCAGCGGCGTCAGCTGCCACGTGCTCAGCACGCCGTAGCAGAAGGCCCGCGCCCGGCGGGTCGGGTCCTCCCCCTCGCCGAGCTCCAGCTCGATCACCCGGACCGGCCCGACCGTCAGGCCGGTCGGCCACCCGGCGGCCAGGACGGTACCGCCCGGCCCGCTCTCCAGTGCCGCCTCCGCGGCCGCCACCGGGTCGCTGACGCCGTCCAGCGCCACGGCCAGCGCGGGCGCCACACCATCGACGGACGGCGCCGTAGACACCACGTCAGCGTCGATCGCGAAGCCTCCGGTGGCGAACGCCACGTCGTCCGCGAGTTCGGCCGGGAGCGCGAGCACCACGCTGCCGCCCGGCGGGATCGCCACGGTCTGCTCGCCGTAGGACGCGCTGACGCTCACGAAGCCGCCGAGCGGGCCACCGTCGGGGGCGGGCGGAGCCACCGTCGCGCCCTTGACCGGGCAGATCACCGGCGCCGGGTGCCCGGCCTGGGCGAAGCAGAACGCGCCGTCGACCGGGTCGAAGACGCCGTACAGCAGGCGTGCGCGGAACGGTTCCTCCCACTCGGCCACCAGGCTGTCGAGGTATCCGAGCGCCTCGGCAGGCGCGAGGTCGACGCGGGCCATCGCGCGGGCAGCCATTCGCAGCGGCCCGGCGAGGCGCTCCGCGACGGCGGCGCCCTCCGGCGAACCGTCCGACAGCACGCGTCCCGAGATCAGGATCGTGCGGCCGGCTGCCGCGGGCAGCGCCTCGCACCAGGCACGCGGGTCCGGGGCCCTCCGCTCGATCACGAGATCGCCGTCGGACGGTGCGGGCTGGTCAAGCGCGGCCGCCGTTTCGATCGACGTCACGATCGCACTCCGCGCACGCTCAACTCGCCAACGGTCATGGTCAGGGTCTCCTCCTGTACCGAGCGTGTTCTCACGCCGACCTCCGGTTCCCGCCAAGCCTAATCGGCTCGCGCGAAAGTCCTGCCGGAACTCCCCGCCTGTGCGCGGAACGGGCCGGGAGCCTCGTTCGCCCCCCGTGACCACATCGTGACGGACGGACGACGGCTCGGATTATCCTCGCCGGGACCCGACGTGCAAGACCGACCGTTCACCCGATCATCGCCGCGGTAGCGCCGGGCGGTCGTCGGTCAACAGTTCGGCAAACAGATCACCGTCGTCGGCGGCGCGCGCGAGCACCGCGTCGAACGGGAACACCAGCTCCTCTGGACGGCGGCACGCGGCCACTTCGTCCCAGTACAGCGGGGTGGACACGGTGGGCGCCGGGCGGGCGCGCAGCGAGTACGGCGCGACCGTGGTCTTCGCGGTGTTGTTCTGACTCCAGTCGATGAAGACCTTGCCCGGCCGCAGTGCCCGTCGCATCACCGACGTGACGTTCTGCGGATCCTCCTTCTCCAGCTGCTGAGCGACCGCCTTCGCGTAGTCCGACGTGCGGCCCGGGTCGACCGGCTTGATCGCCGCGTAGACCTGCATGCCCTTCGATCCGGACGTCTTGGCCACGGCGTGCAGCCCGTCGGCGTCCAAAACCTCACGGAGCCGCAGTGCGACGGCGGAGCACTCGACGACGGTGGCGGGTGCACCCGGGTCGAGGTCGAAGACCAGCAGGTCAGTGCCACGGACACCACCGCGCGGGCCGACTTGCCACTGCGGGACGTGCAGCTCGAGCGCGGCCAGGTTGGCCATCCAGACCAGCGTGGCCAGCGCGTCACCCTCGTCCTCCGGGAGGACCAGGTAGTCGATCTCGTCCCGGTTCTTGGTGCTGCCCGGAGCGGGGAGACGCTCGGTGCGGACCCAGTCGGGCGCACCGTTCGGCACGTTCTTCGCGAAGAAGCCCTGCCCGGCGACTCCGTCGGGGTACCGCTTCAACGAGAGCGGACGACCGGCCAGATGCGGCAACAGAACGGGCGCGACTCGGGAGTAATAGTCGATCACCTCACCTTTCGTCGTCCCGGTCTCCGGGTAGAGAATCTTGGAAAGGTTCGACAGGGAGAGTTGACGTCCGGCAACCGCGACCGTCGTGTTCGCCGATGCACTCGCCACGCCGACACCTCCACGCTGGACTTCCCCCCGGCGGTAATCGCAGAGTAGTCCCGTCGAGAGCAACCACAGGGGGCACCGGCCATGCGTGCGATCTGGAAGGGCGTCGTGTCGTTCGGGCTCGTCACGATCCCGATCAAACTTTTTTCCGCAACCGAGCAGCACGACGTCCAGCTCCGCCAGGTCCACGCCGCGGACGGCGGACGGATCCGGTACCGCCGGGTCTGTGAGGCCGAGGACGTCGAGGTGCCTTACAGCGAGATCGCCAAGGGGTACGAGCTCCCGGACGGGCAGGTCGTGGTCCTCGACGACGAGGACTTCGAAAAGCTGCCGATCGCGTCCGGCCGCAACATCGACGTCCAGAAGTTCGTCCCGTCCGAGCAGGTCGACGGCCTGTACCTGTCCAAGGGGTACTTCCTGCAGGCCGACGGGCCCGGCGCGAAGCCCTACGTGCTGCTGCGCGAGGCGCTGGAACGAGCGGGCACGGTCGCGCTGGTGAAGGTCGCGCTGCGGCAGCGCGAAGCGCTGGCCCTGCTGCGCCCCTACGGCGAGGTCCTGCTGCTGCAGACGATGCTCTGGCCGGACGAGATCCGCGACCCGGCCGAGCTGGCTCCGGATTCGGACATCACGGTCCGGGCCCAGGAGATGCAGATGGCCGAGTCGTACATCCAGACGCTCACCGGCGACCTGGACATGGACGAGTTCAGCGACGACTACGCGGTGGCGCTCCGCGAGGTCGTGGACGCCAAGATCCAGGGCCACGAGGTCACCCAGCCGGAGGCACCGGCTGAGGGCGGTGGCGCGGTGCTGGACCTGATGGCGGCGCTGGAAGCGAGCGTCGCGGAGGCCAAACGAGCTCGCGGCGAGGCGGTCGGCGAGACGCGCCCGGCGGCGAAGAGCACGCCGGCGAAGAAGAGCGCGCCCCGCAAGGCGGCACCGAAGAAAGCCACGGCGTCCAGCAGCTCGTCGGCCGCGAAGAAGACCACGGCGAAGAAAACGTCGACGAAGACGGCGGCCAAGAAGGCTCCCGCCAAAACCGCTGCACGAACCACCACGAAGGGCACAAGCCAGCGCAAGACAGCCTGACAGCAATGCGGTTTACTCCCTCGTGCCTTCCGGCCACCCACGCGGCGTTGGGCCGTCCGGGCTAGGGTTCAGTGGCAGCGATGGAGGGAGTACGTAATGGTCGACCCCGCTGGTTCGGCGGCCCCAGAACGGACCGGTGCGCTCGGTGACGCGACGGACGCGGTGCTGTCGGTGGAGCAAGTACCGCCGACGGACGACGGGCGACAGGTAGTTCGGGTCGGCGGCGAGATCGACATGCTCACCGCGCCCCGGCTCCGCGACGCCCTGACCCCCGTTGTGGCCGTGCCCGGCTCGGACGTCGTGCTGGATCTCGATGCGGTGACGTTCCTCGGCTCGAACGGGCTGGGCGTGCTGGTCGAGCTGTCGCAGCAGGCCGAGTCGGTCGGTACGAAGTTCCGGCTGGTGTGCGCGAACCGCACGGTCAGTCGTCCCCTGACCCTGACCGGTCTGGACCAGGTCCTCGACTTCCACGAGTCGTTCGCCGACCTGCCGCCGGTCGGGAGCTGAGCCTTTCTCTCGGGCGGTTTCGTCACCGGCGGCACGGGAACCCCGTGATCGTCGACGACGAAACCGCCCCCGAGGAGGTACTGATGCCCGGCCGCGAGGAAATGCCGTCCACGCTGAAGCGCTCTCCGAAGAAGGCGCAGGACACGTGGGTGAAGACGCACGACTCCGCCGTCGAGCAGTACGGCGAGGGTGAGCGGGCGCATCGCACCGCGTTCGACTCGCTGAAGCACTCGTTCGAGAAGGTCGGCGACCACTGGGAGCCGAAGGACCGCAAGGGCCCGTCCGACAAGCAGGCGGCGAAGAGCGGCGCCGCGGCGCGCCGCGGCGGCAAGACCGCGGAGGGTGTGGACGCCAACGCGTCCAAGTCCCACCTGCAGGACGTCGCCCGTTCGCTGGACATCCGGGGCCGCTCGACGATGACCAAGAGCGAGCTCGTCGAGGCGATCAAGAAGGCGAACCGCAAGAAGACCGCGGCCGCGCGCACGTAGCGGCGGCCGCGGCCGTGCGACGGCTCAGTGCCGCGCGCGAACGCGCCAGAGCACGGTAGCGAGCGACAACACGGTCAGTCCGGCACCGATCCCGAGCAGCGCGGGACGGCTGAGCACTTGGTCACGCCCGTTGCGCAGAAGCGGCACGACGGTCGCGACCGCCTGCGCCGAGATCCGCTGTGCCTCGCTCGCGACCCGGTCGGCCTGGCGCTGGGCCACCGCGCGCGGGCTGACCCTCGCCACCAGCTCGTCCACGTCCCGCCGTAGCTGATCGCGGGCGAACGCGATCTCGCGTTCTAACTCTTCCGGTCGCGGACCCACCGCACATCCTCCTTCACCGCTTCGATCGCCTGCGTCGGGACGGGGTTGACCCGACGCAGGCGCAACGCACCGAGCAGCCCGGCGATCCCGGCGATCAACGCCCAGACGCCTGCCACGATCAGTGCAGCCCAATAGCCTGCCATCACCTCGGACAGCGCGTACACCGCGGCCAGCGAGAGCAGCGGGACGATCATCAGCCCGGCAGCTGCGGCGACCGCCAGTCCGGCGATCCCGGCCACCGCCTTCTGGGCCTCCAGGCGCAGCTCCGCCTTGGCCAGCGCGATCTCGTGCTGCACCAGGCTCGAGAGCCCGGCCGCGACGTCGCTGACCAACTGTCCGATCGAGGGTTCCCGCGCCCGCTCGACCGCAGGCCGGGGCTTCGCACCGTTACCACTGTCGACCGTCTTCGCACCGGTTTCCGACGCCACCACCGCTCCTCCCCACCACAGCACCCGCCCGGCCCGCGGGAGGTACCCGCCCGTGCGGCGCGCGGACGCTGTACCCCCTGGCCAGCCCCGTCAACCTTGCCACGGATCGTGGGCGTGGAGTCGAGGTCAGGGCCGACCACACATCGGTGGCTTCCGAGCGGTAGGTTCGGGCGAGCATCGGCGGGGTAAGCCCGCGTGTGCCGGAGGCGCCGACCCCACTCGCGCCCCGGCCACTACCCGGTTCCCCACCGGGTTCGACGACGGTGTGATGAGGAGCGAGCTAGATGGCGGTGCCCGAACGGACCAGCTCGGAGCCGGCTGCGGCCCCACCTGCCCCGGCGGGAAGCGACTCGCTGGCCCCCGACGCAGCGGGCAGCGACATCGAGCTGACCCTGCCTGCCGACCCGGTCCACGTGCCGGTCGCCCGGGCGCTCGCGGCTGACCTCGCGGTCCGCCTCGACTACGACCTGGACGAGGTCTCCGACCTGCGGATGGCGGTCGACGAGGCGTGTGCCGAGCTGGTGGCGAAGGCCTCCGGTCCCGGCCGGCTGCGGTGCGTCTTCCGGGTCGACGACGACGCGCTGCGGGTGACCGTGTCGGCCGCCACGAAGGACGGAGCGACGCCCGGCCAGAACACGTTCGGCTGGCGCGTGCTGACCGCGCTGGTCGACGAGGTGACGGCGTGGGCGAGCGAGGACAACATCGTCCACATCAAGCTGGTCAAGCGCCGACTCGAGGCGCTCGCGTGAACGACCGCGCTACCGCGCGGCGCCCGGAACGGGGAGCCGCGGTATGACCGCGCCACGGAGTGAGCAGCCGACGGCCGCGATCGACGACCCGGCGCGGGAGGAAGCAACCGAGGCCCCCGAGGCCCCCGAGAGCACCGAGAGCACCGAGAGCACGGTCGAGAAGGTCGACGACACCACGGTGGCGGACGCCCGGTCGGAGTCGCGCCGCGAGGCGGCGGCCCTGTTCGCGCAGATGGCCGCTCTGCCGGAGGATTCGCCGCGGCGGCAGGCGATCCGGGACGAGCTCGTGACGATGCACCTGCCGCTGGTCCGGCACCTCGCGCGGCGGTTCAACAACCGCGGTGAGCCGCTGGAGGACCTGGTGCAGGTCGCCACCGTCGGCCTGATCAACTCCGTCGACCGGTTCGACGCCGAGCGCGGCGCGGACTTCCTCTCGTACGCGGTGCCGACCGTCGTCGGGGAGATCAAGCGGCACTTCCGCGACCACGGATGGGCGGTGCGGGTGCCGCGGCGGCTCAAGGAGCTGCACCTGTCGCTGACCGCGGCCACCGCGGAACTCTCCCAGCGCAACGGACGCGCGCCGAACGCGACCGAGCTGGCCGAGCACCTGAAGCTCTCCCGCGAGGAGGTCCTGGAGGGTCTGGAGGCGGCCAACGCCTACCGCAGCTCGTCGCTCGACGACCCGGTGCGCGGCGACGGCGAGATGCCGACGCTGGCCGAGACGCTCGGCGACGAGGACGCGGCGCTGGAGCACGTCGAGTTCCGCGAGTCGCTGCAGCCGCTGCTCGCCCAGGTGCCGCCGCGGGAGCGGAAGATCCTGATCCTGCGGTTCTTCGGGAACATGACGCAGTCGCAGATCGCCGAGCGGATGGGGATCTCCCAGATGCACGTGTCGCGGCTGCTCTCACAGACGCTCGCCAAGCTGCGCGAACGCCTGCTCGTCGACGAGTAGACCGACCCACCGGAAGCCCCCTCCCCGCGGAGGGGGCTTTCGTCTTTCCGGCGGAATGTGTGGCGGTGATCACACCCGGGGGTGCAGAGTGGTTACCGGCAGGTAACACAGAGTCGGCGAGGAGACGTCCATGACGACTGACGACCGCGTGCACCCTGGCCCTACTAGCGACGCGCCGACCACCGCCCCACCCGGCTCCGGGCCCGCCCCGTCCGAACGCGAGTCGCGTCAGGTCGCCGAGGCCGCCCGCCAGACCGATTGGACAAAACCCAGCTTCGCCAAAGAGCTGTTCCTCGGACGCTTCCCGCTCGAGCTCATCCACCCCGAGCCCCACCCCACCGACGAGGCCCG
The DNA here is from genome assembly GCF_900143005.1 of Cryptosporangium aurantiacum. NCBI lineage: Bacteria > Bacillati > Actinomycetota > Actinomycetes > Cryptosporangiales > Cryptosporangiaceae > Cryptosporangium > Cryptosporangium aurantiacum. The sequence continues at coordinate 870,001 of NZ_FRCS01000001.1, read as the reverse complement.
CGAGGTCGGCGAGAACTTCCTCGCGAAACTCGGCACGTTCCTGGCCGGTGTCGATGCGGCCAAGATCGAGCGCGACGCCCGGATCCCGGACGACGTCATCAACGCGCTGAAGGAACTCGGCGCGTTCGGAATGAAGATCCCGACCACGTACGGCGGTCTCGGGCTCACCCAGGTCTATTACAACAAAGCGCTGATGCTGGCCGGCTCCGTCAACCCGGCGCTGGGCGCGATGCTCTCGGCGCACCAGTCGATCGGCGTCCCGCAGCCGGTCGTGTTGTTCGGCAACGAGGAGCAGAAACAGCAGTTCCTCCCCCGCTGCGCCCGGACCGACATCAGCGCGTTCCTGCTCACCGAGCCCGACGTCGGCAGCGACCCTGCCCGGCTCGCCTGCAGCGCGGTCCGCGACGGCGAGGACTACGTCCTCGACGGCGTCAAGCTCTGGACGACCAACGGTGTCGTCGCCGACCTGCTCGTCGTGATGGCCCGCGTTCCCAAGTACACCGGCGGACGCGGTGGCATCACCGCGTTCGTCGTCGAGGCCGACTCCCCCGGCATCACCGTGGAGAACCGCAATGCGTTCCTGGGGCTGCGTGGGCTGGAGAACGGCGTCACCCGGTTCCACCAGGTCCGGGTGCCGGCCGCCAACCGGATCGGACGTGAGGGCGAGGGTCTGAAGGTCGCGCTGACCACGCTGAACACCGGCCGGCTCTCGCTTCCGGCGATCTGCGCGGGCACCGCCAAGTGGTCGCTGAAGATCGCCCGCGAGTGGAGCGCCGCCCGCGAGCAGTGGGGGCGCCCGGTCGGCAAGCACGACGCGGTCGCCGGGAAGATCGCGTTCATCGCCGCGACCGCGTTCGCGCTGGAAGCCGTACTCGACCTGACCAGCCAACTGGCGGACGAGAAGCGCAACGACATCCGGATCGAGGCCGCTCTGGCCAAGCTCTACGCGTCCGAAATGGGGTGGCTGGTCGCGGACGAACTCGTCCAGATCCGCGGTGGGCGCGCCTACGAGACGGCGGAGTCGCTCGCCGCGCGCGGCGAGCGCGCGGTCCCGGTCGAGCAGTCGCTGCGCGACCAGCGGATCAACCGCATCTTCGAGGGTTCGACCGAGATCATGCACCTGCTGATCGCGCGCGAGGCGGTCGACGCCCACCTGTCGGTGGCCGGTGACATCATCGATCCGGACGCGACGCTGAGCGCCAAGCGCAAGGCGGCGGCACAGGCCGGCAAGTTCTACGCGGGCTGGCTACCCACGCTGGCGGTCGGCGCGGGCCAGCTCCCGAACTCGTTCGCGGAGTTCGGGCCGCTCGCCAGGCACCTGCGGTACGTCGAACGGTCCAGCCGCAAGCTCGCGCGCCAGACGTTCTACGGCATGTCGCGGTGGCAGGGACGGCTGGAGCACCGCCAGCGGTTCCTGGCCCGGATCGTCGACATCGGAGCCGAGCTGTTCGCGATGAGCGCGGCGTGCGTGCGGGCGGCGTCGCTCAAGACGACCGGCGGGCCGCACCGGGGCGCGACCGCGCTGGAACTCGCGGACGCGTTCTGCCGCCAGGCCACGGTACGGGCCGACGCGCTGTTCGAGGCGCTCTGGACGAACAGCGACGACACCGACCGGCGGCTCGCCGATCGGGTCCTGGACGGGCGCTACAAGTGGCTGGAGGAGGGCATCCTCGATCCGTCCGACGACGGCCCGTGGATCATGTCCGCTGCGCCGGGCCCGTCCGAGAAGGAGAACGTCCGCCGCAAGATCTAGTCCGGCGCCAGCGCGTAGCAGGCGACGGCTGCGGCCGCCGCGACGTTGAGGCTGTCGACGCCCCGGTGCATCGGGATCCGCACCCGGGCGTCGGCCGCCGTGAGGACCTCGCCCGACAGGCCGGGACCCTCGGCGCCGAGCAGGAGCGCGGGCCGTTCCCGCTGCGCGGGGCTGAGCGCGCGCAGGCTGATCGCGTCCGGGTCCGGGGTCAGCGCGAGCAGTGTGAAGCCCGCGGCCCGCACCTGGTCGAGGGCGGCCGGCCACGGGTCGAGCCTGCCGTAGGGCACCGCGAAGACCTCGCCCATGCTCACCCGGACGCTCCGCCGGTATAGCGGGTCGGCGCACGACGGGCTGAGCAGGATCGCGTCCATGCCCATCCCGGCGGCGGCACGGAAGATCGCGCCGACGTTCGTGTGCGTGTTGACGTCCTCCAGGATCAGGACGCGTTGCGCCGCCGCGAGCAGCGCGGCCGGGTCGGCGGGCGCCGGGCGGTGCACGGATCCCAGGACGCCCCGGTGGACGTGGAAGCCGGTGATCGCCTCCAGCACCGGCGGCGTCGCGGCGTAGAGCGGCACGTCCGGCGCGATCGTGTCCACCTGGTCGATCCGCTTCGCGTCCACCAGGATCGACCGCAGCGCGAAGCCGGCGCGCACCGCGCGGCGCAGGACCAGCTCGCCCTCGGCGATGAACAGCCCGTGCGGTGGTTCGAACGCGGTCCGCAGGGCGACGTCGGTGAGCGCGCGGTAGTCCGCGATCCGGGGGTCGTCGGGGTCGGTGATCTGGATGGCCGGCACGTCAGCGATTCTCGGCCGTCCCGGGCTCGGGCCGCAGACCGGCCCGGACGATCGTGATCATCCGGTCCCTGGCGGCGGCGTCTGCGGTGCCGCGCTCCCGGGCCAGGCAACCGGCCAGCAGCGCTTTGACGTCGGCGAAGTCGACGTCGCCCCGGACGGTGCCGGCTTCCTGGGCGGCGGCCAGCAGCCGCTCGAGGTGGCCGTTCAGGTCGTATCCGGTGGAGTCCGCGGCGGCGTCGATGTCGAAGCCCGCACCGATCAGCGCGTCGGCCAGGCCGCGGTCCAGCGCGCCCTCGGCGGCCATCACGCCGAAGAACACGAAGAACGCGTCGCCCGGCGCGTGCTCGGCTTCGATCGCGCGCGCCTGCGTCACGAGGTGCTCCACCCGGGTGGAGACGATGGCCTGGAACAGGCTCTCCTTGGTCGGGAAGTGCCTGCTGACGGTGCCGGTGCCCACCCCCGCGCGGCGGGCGATCTCGTGGATCGGCACCGCGAGCCCTTCGGTCGCGAACGCCTCGATCGCGACCTCGAGGACCCTGGCCCGGTTCCGCCGGGCGTCCGCCCGCAATCCGTCCGGCACGCGTGCTTTCCCTCTCCGTAGACAACCGGGATGGCCGTCCCGTATCGTCGAAACGGGATGGCCATCCCGATTCTATCGGACCCCTTCCTGGAGGATTCTCATGCCCTCTGCATCCCGCTGGACCGCCACCGACATCCCCGATCTCACCGGGCGGACCGCCGTCGTCACCGGCGCCAACATCGGCCTGGGATTCGAGACCGCGCGGCTGCTCGCCGCGCACGGCGCCACCACGGTCCTCGCCTGCCGCACGGTGACCACGGCCGACGCCGCGGCCGAGCGCATCCGCGCGACGAGCACCGCACCGGTCTCGACGATCGAACTCGACCTGGCCTCGCTCGCCTCGGTCCGGACGGCGGCCGAGCGGATCCGGACCCAGCACCCCCGCCTCGACCTGCTGATCAACAACGCCGGCGTCGGCATGTCACCGGAGCGCGGCACGGCCGACGGCTTCGAGATCCACCTCGGCACCAACCACCTGGGGCACTTCGCGCTGACGGGGTTGCTGCTCGACCGGCTGCTCGCGACCCCGGGCTCCCGGGTCGTGACCGTGAGCAGCCTCGGCCACAAACGAGGCCGGATGCATTGGGACGATCTGCAGCTGAGCGCGCCCCACTCGCTGCCGACCGCCTACTTCCAGTCGAAGCTCGCCAACCTGCTGTTCACGTACGAGCTGCAGCGACGGCTGGCGAACTCCGGCCCGATCGCGGTCGCCGCCCATCCCGGCAACGCGCACACCGCGTTCACGCGCCACCTGCGCCCGTGGCAGCGGGCGATCGCGAGCCCTCGGCTGCACCTGCTCAACGGCTGGTTGCTGCAGTCCGCGGAGATCGGCGCGCTGGCGGCTGTGCGGGCCGCGGTCGACCCCGCCCTGCGCGGTGGCGAGTACGTCGGCCCGCCGGGACGGCTCGGGTTCACCGGGTATCCGGAGGTCGTCGCCTCGTCCGCGCGGTCGCACGACACCGCCGACCAGCAGCGCCTGTGGGACGTCTCGACGGAGTTGACCGGGGTGCGGTACGAGTTCGACGCCCATCGGCTCCCGCTTCCGGGCTGACAGTAGGCTCGCGCCCATGGAGGAGCCGGGTCGGCGACGAACGTTGCTCCCGCCGCCGCTGCGCGCCCGGTGGCACCGGCTCGGCACCCTCGCCCAGGACACGGTGTTCGCCGCGGTGCTCCTGCTGCTGTCGGTCATTCCGGGGGTCGCAGGCATCGGCGTGGACCTCGCGGAGCTGCCGAAGAAGCAACTGGATCCGCTCGGTGCCGCCCTGGTCGTGGCGCTCTGCGTCCCGCTGGTGCTCCGGCGGCGGTGGCCTGCCGCCTGCCTCGCACTGGCCGGGATCGGGTTCGCCCTGCACCAGAGCCTGGCCTACCCGTTGACCGCCGCGTCGCTGACGTTGATCATCGCGCTCTACAGCGTGGGCGCCTATCAGCGGCGCGGGCTCCGCCTGGTGGCCGCCGCCGGGACGGCCGGATACGTGGTGCTCGCGCTCGTGCTGCATAGCCTCGGGTCACCGGAGCGCTCGTTCGAGTACGTCACGTTCTACGGCGTCCTGGTGGCGGTGTGGGGTGCCGGTGACTGGATGCGGCGGCAGCGGGCCACCGCCGAGGCCGTCCGCGCGGCCAGCGTGACGGCCGCGCTGGCGACCGAGCGCGCGGTGATCGCCCGCGAGCTGCACGACGTCGTCACGCATCACGTCACCGCGATGGTGGTGCAGTCCGACGCTGCCGGATATCTGGTCGGGACGAACCCGGAGCGGGCCGCGGACGCGCTGGCGACCGTCAGCGGCACCGGCCGGCAGGCGCTGACCGAACTCCGTCACCTGTTACAGGTGCTGGACCCCGCCGACGACGCGGACCGGCAGCCTGCCGTCGGGAAGCTGGAGGATCTGGTGGAGCGCATCCGCGCGCTGGGACAGCCGGTCGCGTGGACCGAACACGGCGAGCGGCGGCCGACCGGAGGAGGCGTCGACCTGGCCGTGTACCGGGTGGTGCAGGAGGCGCTGACCAACGCCGTGAAGCATGCCCACGGCCGCCCCACCCGGGTCCGGCTGGATCACACCGACGGCCGGATCGCGGTCGAGGTGGTCACCGACGGCAGCGTGACCACGGACGGCAGCGCGCCGGTCGGAGGCGGCGCGGCCTCCGGTGGGCGCGGGCTGACCGGCCTGCGCGAGCGGGTGAGCGTCTTCGGCGGCGAGTTCGCGGCCGATCCGACGCCCGGTGGCGGTTTCCGCGTGCATGCGGAGATCCCGGTTGCGGTGGCGGCCCCGTGACCCGGGTGCTGGTCTGCGACGACCAGGCGCTGATCCGCACCGGATACGTCACGATCTTCGACGCCCAGCCCGACCTGGACGTCGTCGGCGAGGCGGCGGACGGCGCGGAGGCCGTCCGTCTCGCCCGCGCGCTGCGGCCGGACGTCGTCGTGATGGACATCCGGATGCCGATGCTGGACGGGATCGAGGCGACCCGGCAGCTCGCCGGTCCGGGCGTGGCCGACCCGCTGAAGGTCCTGGTCGTCACCACGTTCAACCTGGATCAGTACGTGTACGACGCGCTGCGGGCGGGCGCCGCCGGATTCCTGCTCAAGGACGCGCTGCCGGGCGATCTGATCGCCGGAGTACGCACGATCGCCGCCGGTGAGGCGCTGGTGTCCCCCGCCGTCACCCGGAAGCTGATCGGTCACTTCGGAACCCGGCTGCGGCCGGCCGACGCCGGTCCGGTGGGTCCGGACGTGCTCGCGCCGCGCGAGACCCAGGTGCTGACGCTGATCGCCCAGGGCATGTCCAACGCCGAGATCGCCACGGAGCTGGTGCTCAGCCCGGAGACCGTGAAGACCTACGTCTCGCGGATCCTCACCAAGCTCGACCTGCGGGATCGCGTCCATGCCGTGGTGTACGCGTACCGGAACGGGTTGGTCAGCGCCTGACCGTTGTCCCCCGTGCGAGCTACACGGAAGTGTCCGTCGCCGGGGGACGTCGCGGACGCCCGAAATTTCTAGCGTTACCGGTGTTCCCCTGGGCACCGTCGAGAGGCTTCCGCAACCATGACCCGCTTCCGTTTCCCCTTGTTGTTCGCCGGCGTGCTGGTGGTCCTGCTGGTGACCGAAGCGCTCAACCTGCCGGTGCACGACGTCCCGCTGCTCGCGCTGCCGGTCGGGCTGGTGACGGCGGCGATCGCCCTGTTCGCGTACTCCTGGCTGAGCAAGCGGATCGAACAGCGTCCGGACGTGCCGGAACTGGCCCGCCCGGGTGCTGCCCGCCGGGTCGGTAGCGGCGTCCTGCTCGGCGTCGGGCTGTTCACGCTCGTGATGGCGCTGATCGCGCTGTTCGGCGGGTGGGACGGGGCGGAGGGCGGCTCGATCGGCGGGTTCGCCGTCACGTTCGGCGTGATGGCGTGCATCGCGGTCAACGAGGAGTTGCTGATCCGCGGCGTCGTCGTCCGGATCATGTCCGAGCGGTTCGGCGGCTGGGTCGCGCTGGCCGTCTCGTCGCTGGTGTTCGGCGCGATGCACCTGCTGAACGAGGACGCGACGCTCTGGGGCGCGCTGGCGATCGCGCTCACCGGCGGTCTGCTGCTCGGCGCCGCGTACCTGGCGAGCGGCTCGCTCTGGCTGCCGATCGGCGTCCACTTCGGCTGGAACGTCACCCAGGCGGGCGTGTTCGGCGTCGCGACGTCCGGCACCGAGCAGTCGGACAGCCTGTTGCACACGACGCTGTCGGGATCGGTCGCGCTCACCGGCGGCGAGTTCGGCCCGGAGGCCAGCGTCGTGACGGTGCTGGTCGCCGCGGTCCCGACCGCGCTGCTGCTCCGCCACGCGGTCCGCACCGGCCGGATGCGGCGGCGGGCGGCCGTCGCTGTGGCCAGCAGCGGAGAAAGTTTCCAATAACTGTTTGACTCGGTCCGCAGCCCGGTGCCATGATTTCCAACATGTCTTTGGAAAGCGCCCGGGTCACCGAGCTGCGGGCCGTCGCGCATCCGCTGCGGCTGCAGATCCTCTCGCTGCTCACCGGCGCGCCGATGACCGCGACCGAGGTGGCTCAGGAGCTCGGCATCACCCACGCCAACGCCAGCTACCACCTGCGCAAGCTCCTGGTCCTCCCGGCCGTCGTCGTCGAACACGAGGGCGGCCCCGGCCGTGGCGGCAGCAAGCGCTACCGCTACGACGTCGACCGCGAGCGCGACCCCGCGCCCGACCGCACCGCGGACGAGGTGGACGCGCAGCGGGGCGCCTGCCTGGTGCTCGCCGAGGAGCTGAGCCGCCGCGCCGGCCTGCTCGCCGCCGAGGGCCCCGGCAACCAGACCGACGCCGAGCTGTGGGTGACGCCGACCGATTGGGACCGGGTGGTCGCCGCGATCCGGGAGGCGACGCTCGACCTGCACCGGGCCGCGCGACCGCCCCGCTCCCCCGACACGATCCGGGTGAACGCGACCGTGGCGCTGTTCCGGATGAACCAGTGAACGCCGCGCTCGCGCCGCTGCGCCACGCCGCGTACCGGCGGCTCCTGACCGGCCGCACGATCACCACGCTGGGCAACGCGGTCGCGCCCATCGCGCTCGCGTTCGCGGTGCTCGACCTCACCGGCTCGGTGTCGATGCTGGGCCTGATCGTCGGCGCCCGGTCGCTCGCCAACGTCGCGTTCCTGCTGCTCGGCGGTGTGCTCGCCGACCGGCTCCCGCGGCCCGTGGTGCTGGTCGGGTCGAACGTGCTCAGCGGCCTCACCCAGGCCGTGGTCGCGGTGCTGGTGTTGACCCACGCCGCGCACGTCCCGACGCTGATCGTCCTCTCGGCGCTCAACGGCGCGCTGTCCGCGCTCAGCCTGCCCGCCACCGCGGCGCTGACCCCGCAGACCGTGCCGAGCGAGATCCTCCAGCAGGCCAACGCGGTGATGCGAATCGGCTCCAACACCGCGCTGATCCTCGGCGCGGCGGCCGGAGGTGCGTTGGTGGCCGTCGTCGGACCCGGCTGGGGTCTCGCGATCGACGCCGCCACGTTCCTGCTGGCCGGTGCGGTGTTCGTGGGGCTCCGCGTGCCGCGGGTGGCGAACGAGACCGGCAACGGCATCGTCACCGATCTGCGCGAGGGCTGGGGCGAGTTCACCGCCCGCACCTGGGTCTGGGTGGTCGTGGTCGCGTTCACGGTGATCAACGCGACGATCGGGGCGATGCAGGTCCTCGGCCCCGCGGTCGCCGACAAGACGATCGGCCGCAGCGGCTGGGGGCTCGTGCTCGCCGCGGAGACGGCCGGGTTCGTGCTCGGCGGTCTGATCGCGCTCCGCACGCGCTACCGGCGGCCGCTGCTGGCCGCGATGCTCTGGATGGCGCTGGAACCGCTCTTCCTGGTAGGGCTCGGCGTCGCGCCGAACCTGCTCGTGCTGATCCCGCTCGGAGTCCTGGTGGGCATCGGCGTCGAACAGTTCAGCGTCGCGTGGGAGACGACGATGCAGCAGCACATCCCACCGGAGCGGCTGGCCAGGGTCTACTCGTACGACATGCTCGGGTCGTACCTGGCGATCCCGATCGGTGAGGTGGTGGCCGGTCCGGTCGCGGGCTCGGTGGGAATGACCGCGACGCTGCTCGGCGCCGCCGCCCTCTCACTCACCGCCGCACTGGCCGCGGCGGCCACCCCGAGCGTCCGCCGCCTCCGCCGCCAGGATCCCTCTCCCGCGGTCGCTGAACCGTTGCCCCTGTGACCTGAATGAACCGTGCTCCCCGCTATGGCAGGGAGCACGGTTCATTCACTCAGCGGAGGAATCCTCCATCCACGGCGCCCTTCAGAGCGGCCGATGCACGCCGGGGGTGCTGCTCGTGGCGTCCGCAACCGCTTGTTCGGCCGCGCGGGCAGCGGCCTCCGCCTCGGCCTCGGCCTCGGCCGACTGCTCCGGGCTGACCGGCGTAGGCAGAGGGGACGCCGGCGGCGCAGCCGGCGTGACCGCCTGACCGTTGTTCGACGGCGCGGCAGTGCCGGTGAACGCCTTGCCGAAGCCTTCGAGGGCCTTGCCGAGCTCGGCCGGGACGATCCAGACCTTGTTCGCGCTGCCCTGCGCGATCTGCGGCAGCATCTGCAGGTACTGGTACGAGAGCAGACGCTCGTCCGGGTTGCCGGCGTGGATCGCGGCGAACACCGTCTCGATCGCGCGTGCCTGGCCCTCGGCCTGTAGCACCCGCGCCTCCCGGTCACCCTGCGCGCGGAGGATCGCGGACTGCTTCTCACCCTCGGCGGTGAGGATCTGCGACTGCTTGGTGCCCTCCGCGGTGAGGATCGCGGCCCGCCGGTCACGCTCGGCACGCATCTGCTTCTCCATCGAGTCCTGGATCGAGTGCGGCGGGTCGATCGCCTTCAACTCGACCCGGTTGACCCGGATCCCCCACTTGCCGGTGGCCTCGTCGAGCACGCCGCGCAGCTGGCCGTTGATCTGGTCCCGGCTGGTGAGCGTCTCCTCGAGGTTCAGGCCACCGATGACGTTCCGCAGCGTGGTGACCGTCAGCTGCTCGATCGCCTGGATGTAGTTGGCGATCTCGTAGGTGGCCGCCCGGGGGTCGGTCACCTGGAAGTAGATCACCGTGTCGATGCTCACCACGAGGTTGTCCTCGGTGATCACCGGCTGCGGCGGGAACGAGACGACCTGCTCACGGAGGTCGATCAGCGGCCGTACCTTGTCGATGATCGGCACCACGACGGTCAGCCCGGGCGTGAGCGTCCGGCTGTAGCGGCCCAGACGCTCCACGACGGCCGCGCGGGCCTGCGGAATGATCCGCACGGCGCGGCCCAGCACGAACAGCACGACCACAACGATGATCGCGACGACAATGAGGACGACTGAGTCCTCCATCAGGGCTGCCTCCAGACGAGCGCGGTCGCGCCCTTCACTTCCACTACCTGAACCTTCTGGCCAGGTTCGATCACCTGCGTGCCGTCGAAGGCCCGCGCGGTCCACTGCTCGCCGCCGATCTTCACCAGGCCGTGGTGCTCGTCGACCTGCTCCAGAACGAGCGCATCGGCGCCGCGAATCGCGTCGATGCCGTGCTTCACCGGATCCTGGGCGACCTCGAGCCGACGTTTGGCCAGCGGCCGGGCCACGACCAACGAGGCGACCGACACCAGCGCGAACACCAGCGCCTGGACGAGCAGCGGGCTACCGACACCGGCGGCGACGGCAGCGGCCAGCGCACCGCTGGCGAACATGACCAGCACGAGGTCGAGAGAGAAAATCTCGGCGACGAGCAGGCCCACAGCAACGATCAGCCAGATCAGCCAGGCGCTCACAGTTCGAATATCCCACGCTTACGCACGTGCGGATACAGCTCAGGCGGCCCCGCGTCGGTTACCGGACCTCAGCCCCGTAGACATCGGCGGTCACATGATCGATGAGCCGCTCGACGGCGCCCAGAAGCTCGGTCTCCAGGTCGGCGTAACTGTTCACGCCGGCCTGGACCCGCCGCCACATCTCCTGCGGATCGGCGACGCCGAGCGCGTCGCAGACACCCTGCTTCCAGTCCCTCCCCTTGGGGACGCGCGGCCAGGCGGCGATGCCGACCGCCGACGGTTTCACCGCCTGCCAGATGTCGACGAACGGGTGGCCGGTCACCAGCACGTGCGGTGAGCTGATCTCGGCGACGATCCGGCTCTCCTTGCTGCCGGGCACCAGATGGTCCACGAGGACGCCGAGCCTGCGCTCGGGGCCCGGGCCGAACGCCCGGATCAGCGCGGGCAGGTCGTCGACGCCGTGCAGCGGTTCGACGACCACACCCTCGATCCGGAGGTCCTCACCCCAGACGCGCTCGACCAGCGCGGCGTCGTGCACCCCTTCGACGTAGATCCGGCTGGCCTTGGCGACGCGGGCGCGGACGTTGTCCACCGCGACCGACCCGGACGCCGTGCGACGCGGTGCGCTGCTCGACGTCGTCGTCGGCCGGATCAGCGTCACGGGTTCGCCGTCGATCAGGAAGGCGGCGGGCGCGAGCGGGAAGACGCGCCGGTTGCCGAACCGGTCCTCCAGCGTGACGGCGTCCTTCGCGCAAGTGATCACCGCACCACAGAAGCCGGAGCCGGCCTCTTCGACGACCAGGTCGGGCTCGGCCTCGACCGTGGGTATCGTGCGGCGCTTGCGCCAGTCGCCGGCGAGAACGTCGCGATAGTCCTTGCTGCGCACGGGCGGGAGGATAGCGGCGCTCCTGTCGTCGGACCCGTCGCCACGCCGAGGTCCGCTATGGACGTGGACGATCCCCCGGGCGGCGGGAGCCGTCCGGGGGATCCGTGTGGGGGTTGTGGGGATGGTTCTCGCGGCTAGCCGAAGATGCTGTAACCACCGGGGCCGACGAGCAGGCCGACGATGATCAGGACGATGCCCCAGAGGAGGTCGCCCCGGACGATCCGGAAGATCCCTAAAATGACGAGGATCGCCGCAATGATGGTAAGCAGGATGCCGATCATGCGGTTCTGGTAGCCGGTCCCCCCGGTCTCTAAACCGGACTGAAATCACGGTTGGGCCGCGCTCGTCCGGGGCATCGTCCCCCGGCGGTATGCCGTGCGCGAGCTACCCTCGTTCCGTGCTCCATCGCCGTTCCGACCAGCAGATCCCGGCTCCGCCGGGCCAGCGCAGCGCGACGCTCGCCGCCTGGGTCCGCTCCTGGCGTGCCGGGCTGGCCTCGTTCGACGAGCTTCTGGACGAGGTGACCGGCGGCGAGGAGCACCTCGTGCGTCATCCGGACGGCACCGAGGAATCGTTGGCCGCGGCGCTCACCGCTTCTCCGCGGGTGTCGCCGGACGCGGTGCGGGTCGTGCTCCCGGCCGCCGGCGACCCGCGTGGGCTGCCCGGCCCCGGCGCGTTCAGCTCGGCGGCGCTGGTGGTCGGTGAGGGTGTCGTGTTGGGGGCGACCGGCCTGGTGCCGGAGGAGGACACGTCGTCGCCGGTGCTGCCGGACCCGGCCGACCGGTGGGCGGGGACACGCTGGCTGGCGTATCCGCTGCCGGAGACGCCGGTGCCGGTCGAGCCGCTGACGCTGGCCGAGGCCGACCACGACCTCACGATGGCGCTCACCGAGACGATCGGCGCGCTCCGCCAGCTCGACGTCGCGCGCCTGCCCCCGGGGCTGGCGCGCGGGCTGGCGGCGCTCCGTGGCGAGGACGGGGCCGGACCGGCGCTGCCGGTGGGATACGGTCCGCGGGCGCGGCGGCTGTCCGCACGGGCGACGACGATCGCGGGCGTGCTCGCGCTGGCGTCCGCGGACGCGTCAGGGGCGGCGGTGAACGCCTACGAGACCTCGGCCAGGGACGCGGCACTGCGACCGCTGGCCACCGCCGCCCGCCGCGCCCGAGCAGCCGCGGTCAACTCACCGCTGGAGTAGTTTCGCGCGGCTCGGCCAGGGCGCGCGGCTCGGCCGGGGCGCGCGGCTCGACCGCGGGCGCGCGGCTCGACCGCGGGGCTCGGCCGCAGCGCGGCCGTCAGTGGCCGGCCGGGGCCGGGCGGCGGGCCGGGGCGGGGCAGCAGCCGGGCAGGCACGACGGGCCGGACGCTTCCCACGGCGCCAGGCGCCGCTGCGACGACGACGCGTACAGCCGCTCGGTCACCAGCTCCCGCACCATCCCGACGAACCGCGGATCGGTGCCGGGCGTCGCCGCCCTGGCGAACCCGAGGCCGAGCTCCCCGGCGGTCTGCTTCGCCTCGTTGTCGAGGTCCCAGATCACCTCGAGGTGGTCGCTCACGAACCCGATCGGGCTGACGACGGCGTCAGTGACGCCCTCGCCCGCGATCGCCCGCAGATGGTCGTTGACGTCCGGCTCCAGCCACGGCACCTGCGGCGGGCCGCTCCGCGACTGCCATACCAGGTCCCACGCCAGGTCCGGCGCCGCCGCAGCGGACACCAGCCCGGCCACCGTCGTCAGCTGCGCGCTGTAGAGCCCGCCGTCCGGCCCGCTCGAGGCGTCCATCGACATCGGGACGCTGTGCGCGGTGAACACGATCCGCGTCGTCCCCCGCCGCGCGGGGTCCAGGCTCCCGAGCGCCGCCTTCACCGCGTCGACGTGCGGGCCGACGAAGCCGGGGTGGTCGTAGAAGTGTCGGAGCTTCTCCACCTCGGGAGCGTCCGGGCCGACCTCGCGCTGGGCTGTGGCGATGTCGTCGCGGTACTGCCTGCACGAGGAGTACGACGAGTACGCCGAGGTCGCGAACGCCAGCGCCCGCCGGACGCCGTCCGCGCGCATCTGCCGCAGCGTGTCGGCGAGCAGCGGATGCCAGTTCCGGTTGCCCCAGTAGAGCGGCAGGTCGATGCCGTGAGCGGCGAACTCCTTGCCGAGGGCGGCCAGCAGCTCCCGGTTCTGCTCGTTGATCGGCGAGACCCCACCGAAGTGCTGGTAGTGCTCGGCGACCTCGGCCAGGCGGGCAGCGGGCACCCCACGGCCGCGGACGACGTTCTCCAGGAACGGCATCACGTCGTCGGGGCCCTCGGGGCCGCCGAAGGAGAGCAGGAGCACGGCGTCGTAGCTACCGGTCACAGCTCCAGATCCTGCCACTCCCCCGGCGCCACGGCGCGCTGACGGGGCCTGCGGGTGACCCGCGCCTCACGCACGGGCCAGGCGACCGTTCGCCTCACGCACCGATCGCGTGGAACCCGCCGTCGACGTGCACGATCTCTCCGGTGGTCGCGGGGAACCAGTCGGACAGCAGCGCCACGCAGCCGCGTGCCGCCGCCGCCTGGTCGTTGAGGTCCCAGCCCAGCGGCGACCGCGGGCCCCACGCCTCCTCGAACTGCTGGAAGCCCGGGATGCTCTTCGCGGCCATCGTCCGCAGCGGCCCCGCCGCCACCAGGTTCACCCGAATCTTGCGCGGCCCGAGCTCCTTGGCGAGGTACCGGTTCGCGGATTCCAGCCCGGCCTTGGCCACGCCCATCCAGTTGTAGGCCGGCCAGGCCTGCGTCGCGTCGAACGTCAGCCCGACGATCGACCCGCCCGACTCCGGGATCAGCGGCAGCGTCGCCTCGGCCAGCGACTTGTACGAGTACGTCGACGCGTGCAGCGCGGTCGCGACGTCGTCCCAGGGCGCGTCCATGAACGGGGCGCCGAGGCACGAAGCCGGCGCGAACCCGATCGAGTGCAGCACGCCGTCCAGGCCGTCGACGTGCTCGCGGACCTTGTCCGCGAGACCGGCGACGTCCTCGGAGCTGGTGACGTCGAACGGAATCACCGGCGCCTCTTTCGGCAGCCGCTTGGCGATCCGCTCGACCAGGGAGAGCCGGCCGTATCCGGTGAGGACGACGGTCGCACCCTGCTCCTGGGCGATCCGGGCCACCGAGAACGCGATCGACGCGTCGGTGATCACCCCGGTGACGAGGATGCGCTTACCTTCCAACAGACCGGACACCCGGCCTCCTTCCGAAGTGAGAAAGCTCAGTGGCCCATGCCGAGGCCGCCGTCGACCGGGATCACCGCGCCGGTCACGTACGCACCGGCGTCCGACGCCAGCCAGGTGACGACACCGGCGACCTCGGTGGGCTGCGCGTACCGCTGCAGCGGGATCTGGCCGAGGATCTCCTTCTGCCGCGCCTCGGGCAGCTCCGCGGTCATGTCGGTCTCGACGAACCCCGGCGCGACGACGTTCGCGGTGATGTTGCGGGAGCCCAGCTCGCGGGCGATCGACCGGGCCATGCCCACCAGGCCGGCCTTGGAGGCGGCGTAGTTGACCTGCCCCGCCGACCCGGCCAGCCCGACGACCGACGAGATGAAGACGATCCGCCCGAACTTCTTCCGCAGCATCTTCGAGGACGCGCGCTTGGCGACCCGGTAGGCGCCGGTCAGGTTCGTGTCGACGACCCGGGTGAACTGCTCCTCGGACATCCGCAGCAGCAGCGTGTCGTCGGTGATCCCGGCGTTGGCGACGAGCACCTCGACCGGGCCGTGCGCCTCCTCCACGGCGGCGAACGCGGCCTCGACCTGCTCACCGTCGGTGATGTCGCACTGAACGCCGAACAACCCGTCAGGCGCCCCGCTACCTCGGTGGGTGATCGCGACCTGGTCGCCCTGTGCCGCGAACGCCCTGGCGATCGCCAACCCGATCCCCCGGTTCCCGCCCGTGACCAGAACGCTGCGTGACACCCGCGACCTCCCTGAATCCATCGACCTGGCTCGCCGAGGCTACGGTGTCGGCCCCGCCGGGGACCAACCGCCTCCGAAACTGACCAGTAACGTCAGGGCAGGCGGGAGGTCCACAGCAGGCTCATCACGGCACCGGCGAACCCGAAGATCAGCGCCGCGCCGACGAACCACTGGGTGATCTCGCGCGGCGTCGTGCGGTAGCCGATCGAGCTGCCCAGATCGCGGTAGACGTCCTTCAGCTCCTGCGCGGTCACCGCGGAGTAGAACCGGCCGTCGGTCTGCTGGGCGATCGCCTGCAGCGCGTCCCGGTCGACCGGCACCGGCGTCCGGGTGCCGTTCAGATCCACGACGCCCTCCTGGGTGCCGAACGCGATCGTCGACACCGGAACCTTCGCGGTCGACGCGGCCTTCGCGGCTTCCTCGTTCGGCCGCCCGTACGTCGTGTAGCCGTCCGAGAGCAGGACGATCCGCGCCGGCGGCGCCCCGCTCGCGCCGTCGGCGGGCACCGACTGGATGGCCTGCAGCGACGCGTAGATCGCCTCGCCGATCGCGGTGGACTCCTGCAGCTCCAGACCGTCGATCGCGGACGTGATCTGCCCGTGGTCCTTGGTCGGCGAGACCACGACCGTCGCGCTCTTCGCGAACGAGACCAGCGAGAGGTTGTAGCTCTCCGGCAACTCCTCGACGAACTGCTTGGCTGCCGCCTTCGCCGCGGTGATCCGGTCCGGGTCGACGTCGGTGGCCTGCATGGACAGCGAGACGTCCAGCGCGAGCACGATCGTCGCGCGCTCCAGCGGCTGCTTCACGTCCGTCGACGGTTTCGCCATACCGAGCGCGAGCACGAGCAGGCAGAGCAGGAACGCGGTCGCCCCGAGGTGCCTGCGCCAGCCGGGCGCCTTGGGCGCGACCGACTTGAGCAGCGCCACGTTCGTGAACCGGACCGCGTACGTACGCCGGTGCAGTTGCACCCAGACGTAGGCGCCGGCCAGCAGGCCGACCGCCACGAGCAGGAGCAGCCACCAGGGGGTGAGAAATCGGATCATCGGGTGGTCCCTCTGCTTCGCCCGCGCCGTTGCGCGGCCACGAACCGGACGATGTCGAGCAGCCAGTCGGAGTCGGTGGACAGCCGCAGGTGCGCGGCCCCGGCGCGCCGCAGCGCACCCGCGATCGCGGTGCGCTGGGTAGCGGCCGCGTCCGCATAGGCCTTCCGCACCTTGGCGTCGGTCGAAACCTCGTGCACCGCTCCGCTCTCCGGGTCGACGACCGTGAGGACGCCGACGGCCGGGAGGGAGAGCTCGCGCGGGTCGACGATCTCGATCGCCAGGACGTCGTGCCGGACGGCCAGCTTGCGCATCGGCCGCTCCCACGCGGGCTCGGTGTCGCCGCGCTCGCTCCGCACGATGTCGTCGGTGAGGAAGTCCGAGATCACCACCGCCTGCCCGCGGCGCCGCGGCGGCCGGTTGAGCGCGTCGACGGCCTCGGCGAGGTAACCGGCGTTGGCCGCGGTGCCGCCGGCCGGGGCGCGGGGCGTCTGGAAGATGCGGCGCAGCATGCCGTGCGCGTTGTTCCGGCCGGGCCGGGCGGCCAGGCGGCGCGACGTCTCCCCGTTCGTGACCACCGCACCGACGCGGTTGCCGCCGCGAACCGTCAGGTAGCCGATCGCCGCGGCCGCGGCGATCGCCAGGTCACGCTTCTCGCACCGGGCGGTGCCGAAGTCCAGGCTCGCGGACAGGTCGACGCAGAGCCAGGTCTCCAGCTCGCGGTCGGCGATCGTCTGCCGGACGTGCGGCACGGTCGTCCGTGCGGTGACCGGCCAGTCCATCCGGCGGACGTCGTCCCCAGCCGTGTATTCGCGGCTCTCGCCGGCTTCGCTCCCGGGACCGGGCAGCAGACCGACGTAGTCGCCCTGGAGGAGGCCGTCGAGCTTGCGCGTGACGGTCAGCTGGAGACGCTTGAGCACCGCCTCGGCGGCGGCGGACTCCGCGGCCATGTCAGCCGCGGTGGCGGTGGCGGCACCGGCCGCCACCGGTTCGGATCGCCGGGCGAGCCGAATCACGCGGGCCGCTCCCCGGCGGCACCCGCGGCCGGCCAGGTCGCCGCCGGATACGCCGGGCCGCCGGAGCCGGGCACCGAGGAGACCGGCCGGGCGTCCGCCTGCTGGCGGGGCGAGACCGTCGGCAGCGGGATCGTCTCCAGGACGCGCTGCACGATGTGCTCGGGCGGGACGCCGTCGGCGATCGCGTCGTAGGAAAGCACCAGCCGGTGCCGGAGAATGTCCGGTGCCAGGTCGACGACGTCCTGCGGCAGCGCGTAGTCGCGACCGCGCATCAGCGCCAGCGCCCTGGTCGCGGCCACCAGACCCAGCGACGCCCGGGGCGAAGCACCGTACGAGATCCACTGGGCGACGTCGTTCAGGCCGTGCTCGGCGGGCGTGCGGGTCGCCAGCACCAGCCGGACCGCGTAATCCACCAGCGCGTTGTGCACGAAGACGTTGTCGGCCGTCGTCTGCAGCCGCAGCAGGTCTTCGGGGCTGAGCACGGTCTCCGCCTGCGGTGGGTTGACGCCCATCCGGTAGACGATCTCGCGCTCCTCCATGTCGGTGGGGTACCCGACGACGACCTTCATCAGGAAGCGGTCGCGCTGCGCCTCCGGCAGCGGGTAGACGCCCTCCTGCTCGATCGGGTTCTGGGTCGCCAGCGTGAGGAACGGGTCCGGCAGCTTGTACGTCTGGCCACCGATCGAGACCTGACGCTCGGCCATCACCTCGAGCAACGCGGACTGGGCCTTCGCCGGTGCGCGGTTGATCTCGTCAGCGAGCAGGAAGTTCGCGAAGACCGGGCCGAGCTCGACGTCGAACGCCTCGGTGCTCGGCTTGTAGATCCGGGTACCGAGGATGTCGGCCGGGACCAGGTCGGGCGTGAACTGGATGCGGGTGAACGTCCCGCCGACGACCCGGGCGAGCGTCTCGACCGCGAGCGTCTTGGCGACGCCGGGGACGCCTTCCAGCAGGCAGTGCCCGCGAGCGAGCAAGCAGACGAGCATTCGCTCGACCATCCGATCCTGCCCGACGATCACACGCTTGACCTCGAAGAGCGTCCGCTCGAGCTGGGTCGCGTCCTCTGCCGGTGTGTGCTGCTGGGCCACCGATCTCCTCCCGCAGGGTCACTCGTCCACCCACCGCCGTGGCATGTCGGCTACCACTCTGCCAGGCGAAAGCGACCGACCGCTCGGCGTGACCCCCGTGGATTTGCTGAGAGGAACGCGGCCAAATCGTGAACGCTTCTCGGATCTGGACAACAGCTACACGGGCCGGTGTAAGATTCAGACGACGTCAGGCGGCTTCCCCCGTGGTCGCCTGGCGTCGTTTCGCTTTCCGGGGTGGGAACCCTGGTCGGGGGCGGGAGATCTGGTGACGTCCGAGAGCACGCTCGCGGTCTGCTCGGCCAAGGGGTGCCGTCAGTCCGCCGAGTACCTGCTCCGCTGGCGCAATCCCCGCCTCCACACCGCCGATCGGCGCAAGACCTGGGCCGCGTGCGCTGAGCACCGCGAGCACCTGTCGACGTTCCTCGACGTCCGTGGCTTCCTGCTCGCCGTGGAGCCGGCCGACCACTGACCGGACGCTCGTTCGCTGACCGCTACTAGTCTGGGGGCATGGCTGCCCCGTCGAGCGACAATCTCGCGCTCTGGCCGGAGGACGCGGGCTGGCAGCAGGTCTCCCCGCGCCTGGCCTGGGTGCGCCGCGCCGGGCTGCTGACTTTCCTCGTCCCGATCGTCGCCGCGGTGGTCGCGACCGCCGTCTGGACCGACGTGACGTGGCTGCCGTGGACGATCGGGGTGCTCGGGTTCGGCTCCATCGCCTGGGGGCTGGCGGTCGTGACTCGCAGCGTCCGGTCGTGGGGGTACGCGGAGCGGTCGGACGATCTGCTGGTCCGGCACGGCCTCGTCGTCCGCAAACTCTCGGTCGTGCCCTACGGCCGCATGCAGTACGTCGACGTCAAGGCCGGGCCGCTGGAGCGCGCGCTGGGGCTCGCGACCGTGCAGCTGCACACCGCCGCCGCGGCGTCCGACGCCGTGATCCCGGGCCTGCCCACCGTCGAAGCCGCCCGGCTCCGCGACCGCCTCGCGGCCCTCGGCGAGGCCAGGGCAGCCGGTCTATGAGCGAGCCCTCCGCGTCAGCTCCCCTCGCGCCACTCGCGGCCGACTCCGACGCGGGATTCCGGCGGCTGCACCCGCTCAGCCCGCTGATCCGCGGCGCACGGGGCATCGGCGTCGTCCTCGGCCTCGTTTCCTATCAGGCCTGGGGTTCGGCGGGCTGGCGCGCGCTGGCGATCGCGGCGTGCCTGATCGTCCTCGGCTGGTTCGTCGTGGCCTGGGTCGCCTGGCGGTTCACCGGGTTCCGGGTGGCCGCGCGGGAGCTGCACGTCCGTGACGGCATCCTGTCCCGGCGGCAGCGGACGATCCCGCTCGAACGCGTCCAGGCGGTGGACGTCGTCCGGCCCGCGCTGGGCCGGCTGTTCGGGCTGGCCGAGGTCCGGATGGAGGTCGTCGGCGGCGGCAAGGACGCGGAAGCACCGCTGGCCTACCTCACCACCGCAGAAGCCGAACAGCTCCGGGTCCACCTGCTCCGGCTGGCCGCCGACGCGGGTGCGCCCGCCACCCCGGTGGCCCCATCGGCGCCGAGCGTCACCACCGCCGTGGGTGGCCTGTTCCGGGTGGACCACCGACGGCTGATCCTCTCGCAGCTACTCACCGTCAACACGCTGTCGGCGCCGTTCCTGCTGGTCTTCCCGATCCTGGAGTTCACCACCGAAGACCCGTCGGCCGCGACCGTGTTCACGTTCGTCAGCGGCATCGTGGGCCTGATCCAGGTTCCGGTCCGCCGCCTGCTCGGCGAGTGGGGTTTCACAGTCGGACGCGACGCGGACGGGCTGCGCGTCCACCGCGGCATGCTCGACGTGCGGAACCAGACGATCCCGATCCCGCGGATCCAGGCGGTGCGGATCCGGCAGCCGCTGCTGTGGCGCCCGTTCGGCTGGGTGCGGATCGAGATCGACGTCGCCGGCTACGGCGCCGGCGGTCAGCAGGAGAGCGGCCGCAGCGCGCTCGTCCCGGTCGCGCCGGCCGCGGAGGCGTTCGCGGTGCTGCACGCGGTCCTCCCGACCGTCCCGGCCGACGGGCCGGACGCAATCGGCCTGCACCCGGCGCCGGTGCGGGCCCGCTGGCGCGCGCCGTTCCAGTACCGGCGGCTCGCCTACGCGATCACCGACACCGCGCTGGTCACCCGCTCCGGATGGCTGACCGCCCGGCACGACGTCGCGCTGCACGCGCGTGCGCAGAGCATCCGGATCACGCAGGGGCCGTGGCAGCGCGCGCTGGACCTCGCGTCGGTGCGGCTCGACCCGGCCGGTGGGCACACCACGCCGACCGTGCTGCACCAGGAGACCGCGAACGCCGCCCGGGTCGCGACCGACCTCGTCGACCGCGCCCGCACCAACCGCGCCCCGGCCACCGAACCGACCCACCCCGCCGACCTCCCGCCCGCAGAGCCGGACCTCACGGCCGCCGAAACGGCCCTCCCGCCCGCGGAAGCGGCGGTTCAGTCCGAGGAGCGGCCCGCCGACTCGGGTTCCTCGACGGCCGAGGGTGCCCGCGGCGCCTGACCCGCCACCGCGGGCGCCGCGGCGCCCGTCGCCGCGGTCGCGCTCGCCGTCGCGGGCTGGTCGGTCGCGGGCGGTGCCGTGGATCGGAGCAGCGACTCGGCGGCCTCGCCGACCCGCCGGGCGCTCCGGCGCGCCCACCAGCGCTCGCCGAGCCACACCAGCAGGAACACGACGCCGACGTACACGTATCCGACGATCGCGTCGATGATGTAGTGCTCGCCGGTGTACACGAGCGTCAGCGACATCAGCACCGGATACGCCAGCAGCAGCGGAATCCAGCGCTTCCGCACCCGGGTCAGGAAGAACGCGACCGCGCACATCGCGAACGCCGAGTGCAGCGACGGCATCGCGGCGACCGGATTCGACATCGACTGCCCGACGCTCAGCAGCTTCGTCCCGCCGTGCAGGCCGATCGCCTCCCAGCCACGACCGGACATCCGGACGACCTCGTCGACGATGTACCCGTGCTCGTGCGCCCACCACGGCGGCGCGGCCGGGTAGACGAAGTAGGTGACCAGGCCGGCCGCGGTCAGCGTGAACCACCGCCGCATGAACGCGCCCCACAGCGGCCGGCTACGGAACCACAGCACGGCCGCGATCGTGAGGCACACCACGAAGTGCGAGAAGTAGACGAACGACGCGAGCACGTCGTACCAGTGGATCTGGTCCGGGTCGTAGAGGTGCTCCTGCGCCCAGACCGTCGGGATCACCCCGGTCAGCCACTCGTCCGCGTGGATCATCTCGGTGACGTGCGGCGCGACGCCGTTATCTGCCAACCCGCGGCTGAAGTCGTAGGCGACCAGCAGCAGGACGATCGGGGTCCAGTCACGGGCGAAGCCCAGGTGGTAGCGCCACGGCTGATCCGGCCGGAACGCGATCGTGCCGAACCAGAGCCAGAGCGCGGCCAGCATCGGGTCGGTCGGCAGCCCGACGAAGTACCAGTAGATCGCGAAGGCAACCGCGAACAACGGCACCGCGACCCGACGCTGTCCCAGCAACTCCCGGATGCGACTGCGGGCGTCCGGGCCGGGCACGGGTTCCTGGGGCGGCTGGGTCGCGGTGTCCTCCAAGATCACCCGGCCGAGGGTACAGCCGCGCCGCTCGGGACCTCGAATCCGCGCCTTACCCCGCCGACGCCGCCCTGGACGAATCTCCGCCCACCAGCCGGGGCAGCAGGCTCCCGATCGGCTCGGAGAGCTTCGCGTCCGCGACGCCGTCGTACGGCGTCGGATCGGCGTTGAGGATCACGACCTTCGCGCCCTGCTTCTTCGCCACCTCGACCAGCCCCGCCACCGGCTGCACCGACAGCGACGTCCCGATCGCGAGGAACAGGTCACAGTCGGCCGTGGCCGCCCGCGCCTTCGCGAATACCTCCGGCACCAGCGGCTGACCGAACGAGATCGTCCCCGCCTTGAGGATGCCGCCGCAGCGCAGGCACGCCGGGTCCTCGTCGCCTGCCGCGACCCGCTCGAGCGTGTCGGACATCGCGAACCGGGAGCCGCAGGAGAGGCATTCCACCTCGTAGAGCGACCCGTGCACCTCGATCACCAGGTCTTCGCTGGTGCCGGCGAGCTGGTGCAGACCGTCGATGTTCTGCGTGATCACCGCGCGTAGTCGACCGCTGGCCTCCAGATCGACCAACGCGTAGTGCGCCGCGTTCGGCCGAGCCGTCCAGGCCGCGTGCGCACGACGGATCTGCCACGCCTCCCGGCGGATGTCGGGGTCGGACACGTAGTCCCTCAACGTGAACAACCGCTGCGCGCCCGGGTTGCGCGTCCATACCCCATTAGGGCCGCGGAAGTCCGGGATACCGCTATCGGTACTGATACCTGCACCCGTCAACGCGGTTACCCGTTTTGCGTCCGCGATCCAGCGCGCGACCGCCTGCCCGTCCCTCATGCGCACAAACGCTATGCGTACCAGCCGTCGAGTACCAGCCGTACGTGCGTGTCCGCTCTACGTCAGTGGCACAAATTCACCGGAGATCGCGCGCGTGGGCACACCGCCGCCGGGGGCCGGCACCGCTACCGCATAGGCTTCGCGGCATGCATCTTCCGCTCGGCTCGACCGGTCGGTCCGTACTCACGGTGACCGACGCCGATACGGCGGAGGCCGTCGGGTCGGGCGACGTCCCGGTGCTGGCGACCCCGCGGCTGCTAGCGCTCGCCGAAGCCGCCACCGTGGACGCGATCCGCGAGGCGCTGCCCGCCGAGATGACGACGGTCGGCGTCCGGGTCGAGCTCGCGCACCGGCTGCCGACGCCGGTGGGTGCGACCGCCACGGCCACCGCCACCCTCGACACGGTGGACGGCCGGGCGCTGCACTTCGCGGTGGTCGTCCGCGACGACATCGAGCCGGACGGACGGGTGGTCGCCGAGGTGACCGTGGAGCGGGCCGCGATCGACCGCGCCCGGTTCCTGGGCCGGCTGGCGCAGAGAGGAACACAATGACCGACTGGGTCGAGGTCGCCGACCGTGTGCTGGTCTGGCGCCAGCCGGTGCTGGACGTCAACGCGGTGCTGGTGCTCGGCGACGCGGGCGCGCTCGTCGTCGACACGCTCTCGACGCCGGCGCAGGCGACCGAGCTGGCCGACGCGATCCGCCGGGTGACGCCGCTGCCCTGGCGGGTCGTGAACACCCACCACCACTTCGACCACTGCTACGGCAACGCGGTCCTGGCTCCGGACGCGGACACCGAGGTGTGGGCGCACACCGAGTGTCTCGCCCGGTACGACCGCTGGATCGCCGAGGACGGCGGCAAGGAACGGGTCGCGGCGATCGCAGCCGAGTTCGACATTCCCGGCCTGGAGACCGTGACGCTGCGCGGACCCGACCGGGCCGTACCCGGCGAGGTGACGCTCGACCTCGGCGGCCGCACGGTCGACCTGCGGCATCTGGGTCGCGGTCACACCGACAACGACCTCGTCGTCGTGGTCCCGGACGCCGCCGTGGTGCTCGCCGGCGACCTGCTGGAGGACGGCGCTCCCCCGTCGTTCGACGACTCCTGGCCGCTGGAGTGGGCGGGCACGGTCGCGGCGCTGATCGAGCTGGGCCCGTCCACCGTCGTCCCCGGCCACGGCAACCCGATGACCCCGGACGCGGTCGCCGCCCAGCATGCCGAGCTGGCCGCGCTGGAGTGGGCGTGCCGGGACGGCTGGCGCGACCACGCACCCGCCGAAGAGGTAGCCGCCAAGGCCCCGTTCGGGTCGGTCCTGGCCGTCCAGCGCGCGTACGCGTTCCTCGACGGCGCGCTCTGACGCGATACCGGGCTCTAAGCGACCCTGAGAGCCCGGTTTCGCGTTCCTCAGCGCTGGCGGATCGCCCGCTTGGTGAGGAGCGCGGACTCCGCGGGTGCCGGGCGCGGGTCGATGCGGCCCTCGACGAAGATCGAGTGCCACACGCAGAACACCAGCACCGTCCACACCTTGCGAGAGTTGTCGGCCTCCCCCGCCTTGTGCGCCTGCAGCAGCCGGTCGACGTACTGCAGGTCCAGCAGGTCGCCTGCCTTCGAGTCGGCCAGGATGCCGCGCGCCCAGTCGAACATCAGGCCCTTGAGCCAGACCCGGGTCGGCACCGGGAAGCCGAGCTTCGGCCGGTTGACGATCTGCGGCGGCACGACCTGCTCGAGCGCCTGCCGCAGCGCGTACTTGCGGATGCCCTTGCTGGTGACCTTCAGCTCCTGCGGGATCTTCCGCGCGACGTCGAAGACACCGACGTCGAGGAACGGCACCCGGCCTTCCAGCGAGTGCGCCATCGTCATCCGGTCGGCCTTCACCAGGATGTCGCCGCGCAGCCAGGTGTAGAGGTCGATGTACTGCATCTGGGTGACGTCGTCGAGGTAGGCGGCGTCCCGGTAGTGCTGCTCGGTGACGTCGGTGTACTGCACCGACGGGTCGTACCGCCGCATCAGCTTGGACTTCTCGGCCTCGGTGAAGATCCGCGCGTTGCCGTAGTAGCGCTCCTGCAGCGGCGTCGTGCCGCGCTCCAGGAAGCTCTTGCCCTTCACGCCCTCCGGGATCACCTTGCTGACCGCGCGCAGGCCCTTCTGCAGCGGGTCGGGCAGCGACGTGATCGGCTTGAGCGAGAGTGGCTCGCGGTAGATGCCGTAACCGCCGAAGAACTCGTCCGCGCCCTCGCCGGAGAGCACGGCGGTCACCTGCTCGGACGCCTTCTTCGCGACGAAGTACAGCGGGACCAGCGCGGGGTCGGCGACCGGGTCGTCGAGGTGCCAGACGATCCGTGGCAGCGACTCCATCATGTCGTTCGCGGTGATCAGCGCCGGGAAGTTCTTCACGCCGAGCCACTTGGCCGACTGCTCCGCGACCGTGATCTCGGAGTACCCGTCGACCTCGTAGCCCGCGGTGAACGTCAGGATGTCGGGCTTGTGCTCCCGGGCCAGCGCGACGATCGCGGTCGAGTCGATGCCGCTGGACAGGAACGCGCCGACCGGCACCTCACTCTGCAGGTGCAGTCCGACCGACTCGCGCAGCACGTCCCGGATCTCGGCGAACAACCGCTCCGGCGAGGAAGTGGAGGTCGGCCGGAAGTCCGGCCGGAAGTACCGGTCGCGGGTGACCTCCTGGCCGGGCTTCCAGGTCAGCGTCTCGCCGCTACCCAGCCGGTGGATGTCGGTGTGCAGCGTGCCGGGCTCCGGCACGTACTGCAGCGTCAGGTAGTGCGAGAGCGCGGCCGGGTCGAGGCCGGCGTCGCCGGAGCGCGCGGCCGCGGAGAACGGCAGCAGCGCCTTCTTCTCGCTGGAGACGAAGATCCCGGTCGGAGTGACCGTGTAGTGCAGCGGCTTGATGCCGAAGTGGTCGCGGGCGGCGAACGCGGTGCGCTCGAACCGGTCCCAGATGATGAACGCGAACATGCCGCGCAGCCGGCTGACGAACTCCGGGCCCCAGTAGTGGTAGGCCGCGACGATCGCCTCGGTGTCACCCTCGGTGGCGAACGACGCGCCGACCTCGGCGAGCTGCTTGCGCAGGTCGAGGTAGTTGTAGATCTCGCCGTTGAACGTGATCACGTACCGGCCGTCGGCGTACTCCAGCGGCTGGTGGGAGTTCTCGACGTCGATGAACGCGAGTCGTTTGAAGCCCAGCACCACGTCGTCGCCGGACACCCGGACCCCGGTCTCGTCCGGGCCCCGGTGGTGAATGCTCTCCAGCGCGGCGGCCACCCCGTCGCGTTGGTGGTGGGCGTCCCCGCAGGAACTGACGTAGGTGAGCAGACCGCACATGGTCGCCATCTTCCCACTGCCTGCCCACCCCGTTCGCGGTGCGGTGGCCGAGCGGAGATCGGCGCAGGTGAGCCGTGCGGGCGCGGGTTATCGCGCGGTAGCGTCGAGAGCGCCGGGCGACACACCGAGGGGGCGGCCAGATGGATCAGCACGACGCGTCGACGACGCCGACTGTGTTCAACGGGCCGGGGGACGGCGAGCTGGCCGAGACCGACCCGTCGATCACCACCGCGAGTCACGACCTCCCGGTACCCGAGCGGCTGGCCGAGTTCATGCGCACCGGCTGGGCGGAGCCGCCGACCGCGGCGAGTTCCCCGGCGCCGTCGGCCGCGTACACCGCCGAGCGGCGGGCCCGGCTGGCCGAGCGGTTCCCCGGCGAGACGCTGGTCATCCCGAGCGGCACCGCGAAGGTCCGCAACAACGACTCGTCCTACGAGTTCCGGCCCGGCTCCGATTTCGCCTGGCTCACCACCTGCTACGAGCAGGACGCGGTGCTCGTCGCCGGCCCGGACGGCGCGACGCTCTACGTCCGGGTGCGGGCGTCGCGGGAGTCCGACGAGTTCTTCCGCAGCCGCGGCGGCGAGCTGTGGGTCGGTCCGCGGCGGTCGGCCGAGGAATGGTCGACCGTGCTCGGTCTCCCCTGCGTTTCGCTGGACGCGCTCCCGAAGGTGGTGGCCGAGCTCGATCCCGCGACCACCCGCGTCCTGCGCGGTCACAACGCCGAGTTGGACGCCACACTCGCGGCGCCCGACGACGGACTACGCGACGGTCAGCTCGCCGCCGCGCTCGGCGAGCTGCGGCTGGTCAAGGACGCCTGGGAGATCGAGCAGCTGCGCGACGCGGTGGATGCCACCGTCCGCGGTTTCTCCGACGTCGTCCGGGCGCTGCCCGCCGACCGGGAATCCTCCGAGCGCCTGGTCGACGGCGTCTTCGGGCTGCGCGCCCGGCACGACGGCAACACGGTCGGCTACGGCACGATCGCCGCCGCCGGTGCGCACGCCTGCACGCTGCACTGGTGGCGCAACGACGGCGTCTGCCGCCCCGGAGAACTGGTTTTGTTGGACGCCGGGGTCGAGAACCGGCACCTCTACACCGCTGACATCACCCGCACGGTGCCGGTGAGCGGACGCTTCTCGCCGGTCCAGCGCAGGGTCTACGAGACCGTGCTGGCCGCTCAGGAGGCCGGCATCGCGGTGATCCGGCCCGGCGTGGTGTGGCGCGACATCCACCGGGCGTGCATGCGGGTCATCGCCGGTGCGCTGGCCGACTGGGGTCTGCTCCCGGTGTCCGCCGCCGAGTCGCTGGACGACGAGGTCGGCCTGCACCGCCGGTGGACGCTGCACGCGTCCGGCCACATGCTCGGCCTCGACGTGCACGACTGCGCGAAGGCCAGGTCGGAGACCTATCTGGACGGTGTGCTCGCAACCGGGCAGGCACTCACCGTGGAGCCGGGCCTGTACTTCCAGCCCGACGACCTCACGGTGCCGGAGGAGTACCGCGGGATCGGCGTCCGCATCGAGGACGACGTCCTGGTCACCGACGACGGCGCCGAGGTGCTGTCAGCGGCGCTGCCGCGCGACCCGGACGCCGTCGAGGCATGGATGGCCGCGGAGCGGGCGGCCGGACTGCGACTGCCGGGCTGAACCGGGCTGCCGGGCAGAACCGGGCGCGGTTAGGGATCCGGTAAGGGAACGTCCAGGAACGCCTGTGGGCGGAGTGCGGTAGGGAGGATGGGAGCGTGCGATCGTCGCCCTGGTCCCTTCCGGTGTTGTCCGTCCTGTCGTTGCTGGTGATCGCCGGATCGGTGGGGTGGGCCGAGGCCACCGACGCCCAGCCGCACGCGCCGGCGGCTGCCGAGTCGGAGGCTGAGCCCTCGTTCGAGGTGTGCGCCGAGGGCGACTACCCGGCGTACGTCCTGTTCCCTGAAACCAGGGCGAAGTCGGCGACGGCCCAGCCCGGCACGTGCGTCACCCAGACCGTCGCCGACGCCGGTACCGCCTACCCGATCCAGGTCTACGGGCTGGACGGGACGACGCCGTTCCTCATCGGCGACGACGAGGTGGCCGGCGAGGGCGAGCAGGTGAGAGCCACCGGGACGACCGAGGCACCGGACTGGGTGACCGCGTAACCCTCGCGTCCCACCGTGTCGCTGCAGCCGGCCTGGACGCCGGGACCGGCACCGCGATGTCCCCGCGATGCGCCGCGGTTCCGCGATCGACGACGGCTGACCGAACCGGTGCTCAGGGCGATACCGGGGGGCGGTCACCGTGCAGGCGTCGATATGAATGGGTAAGCCGAACACAGAGCGTCTACCCGAATCGGGTACGATGCAAGACGGACGTACGGTTTACAAGCTCACGCCAGCCGCTTGCCGGGCGTAAGCCCCGGTAGGCGAGACTGGCCAGGAGAACCGACGAAGGAGTGCGACGTGTCAGAGGGCTCCCCCCCGCGCATCGACAGTTTCGGGTCGGCCGGCTCGCTCACGGTCGGCGACGAGGAGTACCAGATCTTCCGGCTGAACGCCGTCGAGGGTCTCCAGGACAAGATCGCCCGGCTGCCGTATTCGCTGAAGGTCCTGCTGGAGAACCTGCTGCGGACCGAGGACGGCGCGAACGTCACGGCCGACCACATCCGCGCGCTGGCGAACTGGGATCCGGAGGCTGAGCCGGACACCGAGATCCAGTTCACGCCCGCGCGGGTCGTGATGCAGGACTTCACCGGCGTGCCCTGCGTGGTCGACCTGGCGACGATGCGCGAGGCGGTGGCCGAACTGGGCGGCGACCCCGCGAAGATCAACCCGCTGGCGCCGGCCGAGCTGGTCATCGACCACTCGGTGATCGCCGACGTGTTCGGCGCGCCGGACGCGTTCGTGCGGAACGTCGACCTGGAGTACCAGCGCAACCTCGAGCGCTACCAGTTCCTGCGCTGGGGTCAGGGAGCGTTCAACGAGTTCAAGGTGGTCCCGCCGGGCACCGGCATCGTGCACCAGGTGAACATCGAGCACCTGGCGCGGGTGGTGATGGTCCGCGGCGACGCGAACACCGCCTACCCCGACACGTGTGTCGGCACGGACTCGCACACCACGATGGTCAACGGGCTGGGCGTCCTGGGCTGGGGCGTCGGTGGCATCGAGGCCGAGGCCGCGATGCTCGGCCAGCCGGTGAGCATGCTGATCCCGCGGGTCGTCGGCTTCAAGCTGCACGGCGAGCTGCCCGAGGGCACCACCGCCACCGACCTGGTGCTGACGATCACCGAGATGCTGCGCAAGCACGGCGTCGTCGGCAA
Source organism: Cryptosporangium aurantiacum (assembly GCF_900143005.1). Taxonomy (NCBI): domain Bacteria; kingdom Bacillati; phylum Actinomycetota; class Actinomycetes; order Cryptosporangiales; family Cryptosporangiaceae; genus Cryptosporangium; species Cryptosporangium aurantiacum. The sequence continues at coordinate 840,609 of NZ_FRCS01000001.1, read as the reverse complement.
GTTCGTCGAGTTCTACGGCACCGGCGTGACCGCCGTTCCGCTGGCCAACCGGGCCACGATCGGCAACATGAGCCCGGAGTTCGGCTCCACCGCCGCGATCTTCCCGATCGACGCCGAGACCGTGAACTACCTGCGGCTCACCGGCCGTCCCGAGCGGCAGCTCGCGCTGGTCGAGGCGTACGCGAAGGAACAGGGCATGTGGCACGACCCGTCGGTCGAGCCGGTGTTCTCCGAGTACCTCGAGCTGGACCTGTCGACGATCGTGCCGTCGATCGCCGGCCCGAAGCGCCCGCAGGACCGGATCGTGCTGGCCGACGCGAAGGCCCAGTGGCGCGGCGACATCCGCAACTACGTCCACGACGACGAGCAGTACGGCACTGCCGAAGAGGGCGGGCCGGCGGACGAGGCCTCCGAGGAGTCGTTCCCGGCGTCGGACTCCCCCGCCAACGGACGCAACACCGAGGCCGACAAGCCGCACCACGGCGCTCCCGGCGCGAACGGCCGCCCGTCGCGCAAGGTCCCGGTGACGATGGCCGACGGCACGACGTTCGAGCTGGACCACGGTGCGGTGACGATCGCGGCGATCACGTCCTGCACGAACACGTCGAACCCGTCGGTGATGATCGGCGCGGCGCTGCTGGCGAAGAAGGCCGTCGAGCGCGGCCTGACCCGCAAGCCGTGGGTGAAGACGACGCTGGCCCCGGGCTCGAAGGTCGTCAGCGACTACTACGACCGGGCCGGGCTCACCCCGTACCTGGACAAGATCGGCTTCAACCTCGTCGGGTACGGGTGCACCACGTGCATCGGTAACTCCGGTCCGCTGCAGGACGAGATCTCCGCGGCGATCAACGAGGCCGACCTGGCCGTAGCCGCCGTGCTGTCGGGCAACCGGAACTTCGAGGGCCGGATCAACCCGGACATCAAGATGAACTACCTGGCCTCGCCGCCGCTGGTCGTCGCGTACGCGCTGGCAGGGTCGATGGACATCGACATCACGCGCGAGCCGCTGGGCACGGGTTCGGACGGCAAGCCGGTCTACCTCTCCGACATCTGGCCGTCGCCGCAGGAGGTCGAGGAGGTCATCGCCTCCGCGATCCACAGCGAGATGTTCTCCCGCGACTACGCGGACGTGTTCGCCGGTGACGAGCGCTGGCAGAACCTGCCGACGCCGACCGGGAACACGTTCGAGTGGGACACCGAGTCGACGTACGTGCGGAAGCCTCCGTACTTCGAGGGTCTCTCGCGTGACACGACGCCGGTGACCGACATCGAGGGCGCGCGGGTGCTGCTGAAGCTCGGCGACTCGGTGACGACCGACCACATCTCGCCCGCGGGTGCGATCAAGGCGGACTCGCCGGCCGGGAAGTACCTGACCGAGCACGGCGTGGAGCGGCGCGACTTCAACTCGTACGGGTCGCGGCGCGGCAACCACGAGGTGATGATCCGGGGCACGTTCGCGAACATCCGGCTGCGCAACCAGATCGCCCCCGGGACCGAGGGTGGCTTCACCCGGGACTTCACCGTCGCCGACGGGCCGGTCACGACCGTGTACGACGCCGCGCAGAACTACGCCGCGGCCGGGACGCCGCTGGTGGTGCTCGCGGGTAAGGAGTACGGCTCGGGGTCGTCGCGTGACTGGGCGGCCAAGGGCACCGCGCTGCTCGGCGTCAAGACCGTCATCGCGGAGTCCTACGAGCGGATCCACCGGTCGAACCTGATCGGCATGGGCGTGCTGCCGCTGCAGTTCCCGGCCGGGCAGTCGGCGGAGTCGCTGGGCCTGACCGGCGAGGAGACGTTCTCGGTGACCGGGGTGACGGCCCTGAACGAGGGGCCGACGCCGAAGACCGTGAAGGTCAGCACGGACACCGGGGTCGAGTTCGACGCGGTGGTGCGGATCGACACGCCGGGTGAGGCCGACTACTACCGGCACGGCGGGATCATGCAGTACGTGCTGCGGAGCCTGCTCGGCTGAGTTGGCGCTGTGGTTGACCGGCCCCGCGGCGTGCAGACGCCGCGGGGCCGGTTCGCGCTAGAAAACCAGACGTACGGATTGCATCAACCGGGTTCCGGCTGACACGATCAGGACATGCCCAAGGTCAGTCAGCTGCACCTCGACGCCCGTCGGCAGGAAATCCTCGCCGGTGCCCGGGCGTGTTTCGCCCGGCACGGCTACGAGGGCGCGACGGTCCGCCGGCTGGAAGAGGAGACCGGCCTCTCCCGTGGTGCGATCTTCCACCACTTCCGCGACAAGGAGTCGCTTTTTCTCGCCGTTGCCGAGGACGACGCGGCCGAGATGGCCGGGGTCGTCGCCGAGCAAGGCCTGGTGCAGGTCATGCGCAACCTGCTGGACGACGAGTTCAGCCCCGAGCAGGCCGGGTGGCTCGGCACTCAGCTCGAGGTGTCCCGCCGGCTCCGCACCGACAAGGACTTCGCCGCCCGCTGGGCCGCGCGTTCCGAGGCGATCTCGCAGGCCACCCACGACCGGCTGACCCGGCAGCGGGAGGCGGGCGTCCTCCGCGAGGACGTCGACCTCGACACGCTGCAGCGGTTCCTCGAGCTGGCGCTGGACGGCCTGGTGCTCCACCTCGCGATGGGACGCCCGGCCGCCAAGCTGGGCGCGGTGCTCGACCTCGTCGAAGAGGCCGTCCGGCGCCGTTAGCGCAGCGCCTGGATGAGGGTGCCGCCCTCGTAGGCGATGTCGTCCTTGACGACGAAGCCCGCGTCAGCGAGTTCGGTGCGCAGTTCGTCCGGCGACACCGGCCAGGTGTAGAACTCGGTCTCCTCCTCGGAGAGGACCTCGCCCTCGGCGTCCAGCACCGTGTACCGGTACTCCCACCACTGCCGCTGACCCGCCGGCTCCCCGCGCACCGAGCCGACGACCGTGTGCGTGCCCACCGCGACCCGGCCGAGCTCGCGCGGCTCCTGCGCGACCGGCTCGGTCAACTGCGGCTCGTCCAGCAGGAACAGCCCGCCGGGGACGAGCGCGGTACGGACCCGCTCCCAGATGTCCGGGCGATACGGCGGCGGGAACGCCGGGCTGGTGCCGAGGCACAGCGCCAGGTCGGCGAACTCGGCGGACGCGTATCGCTCGGCGGTCTCCGGCAGCACGGTCGTGCGTGCCCGCAGCGCCGGATCGGCGGCCAGGCGGGCGTAGAGCGCGGTCCGCATCCCCACCGATGGTTCGACCGCGACGATCGGTACGTCGGGAATCTCGGCCGCGAGCGTGGCGAACACCGAGCCGGTACCCGCCCCGAGGTCGAGGATGCCGTGCCGGACCTCGGCGGCCGCGAGCATCGCGTGTGCCCGGGCGGCCGACTGCTCAGCGTGCAGCAGGTCGTAGTACTGCGCTGCAGCCGCGTATGCGTCCACCACTGCTTACACCTTCCCCGTCCGTCTCTCTCTGCGGACCTTAAGCGCACCGTGTGGCTTTCCGGCAGGCCCGAACCCAATTCTTGAGGCAGAGATAGGGCTGGTCAGCGGGGGCGCCCGGTTTGCAGTGATAAACCCGCGCGGCGTCGGGAGCGCGCCGGGATCGGGATCGGTGCGGGCCAGGTGCGCGCGCGGCGTTCGGGTCAGACGGCAACCGTCGGGCGCCGATCTGGCCGCCGTGACGATCTCGCTGCGTTCGATGCCCCGACTCCGCCGGCTGCGCGCGCTCGGCGCGGCCCTGGCCCTGTCCGTGGTCACCGGCATCGCGGCCGCACCGGTCGCGGCCTCCGCGGCCGCCCCGGTGAAGACCCCGTCGGCCCCGGCCAAGCTGCCCAGCGGGATCGAGGCGCTGGCCCCGTACGTCGCGCAGACCTCCTGCGAGTGGGTCGACAAGCCCGGCGCGATCGCGTTCGGCGCGCTGCTGAAGGCCACGTACCCGGACACGTCCTACGGCGTGACCCGTTCCTGCACCGGGACGATGTCCAGCGAGCACTACGACGGCCGGGCCGTCGACTGGATGAACTCGATCCGCAAGCCGTCCCAGGCCGCGCAGGCCACCGCCGTGCTCAACTGGCTGTTCGCCACGGACTCCGCGGGCAACAAGTACGCCAACGCCCGCCGGCTCGGCGTCATGTACATCATCTGGGACGGCCGGATCTGGGGCAGCTACAACGCCGCTTGGAAGCCGTACTCCACGTGCGCGTCGCACCCGGAGGCGAGCTGGGACACCACCTGCCACCGCGACCACGTGCACTTCAGCCTGAGCTGGGCCGGCGCGATGAAGCGGACGTCGTTCTGGACCGGCTCGGTGGCCGCGAACGACTTCGGGCCGTGCCGCACCGCCGACCTGAACTACGCGGCGCCGTACCGCGCGCTGAACGCGGCCAAGTGCACGACGTACGCGACGCTCAGCGCTCCGGCCGGCTCCCCCGCGGCCTACGCCGGGCTGGTCAAGTTCTCCGGCGCGCAGCTGCAGTCGGGCGCGAGCGGCAACGCGGTCAAGGCGCTCCAGGCCGCGCTCGGTCTCACCGCCGACGGCGCGTTCGGGCCGAAGACCGCTGCCGCGGTCGTCTCGTTCAAGACCGCGCACAAGCTGCCCGGTACCGCGGTGGTCGACGCCGCGACGTGGCGGGCCCTGCTGGCCGCCCACAAGCCCGCGCCCCCCGCCGCGAAGCCCTCAACGCCCGCTGCGAAGCCGGCGACGCCCGCCGCGACGGCCAAGCCCGCGACGGCCAAGCCGGCGGCGCCCAACCCCCTCACGCAGTACCGCGACACAGTGCTGAAGTACGGCTCGAAGGGTGCCGCCGTGACCGCGCTGCAGCGTCGTCTCAAGCTGCCCACGGTCACCGGCACGTTCGCGACCAAGACCCAGAACGCCGTGAAGATCTTCCAGCGGACGCACCACCTGCCGGTGACCGGCATCGTTGACCGGAAAACGTGGACCGCGCTCGGCGCCTGACCGTTTCTACGTGATTACGCTGAGTGCGGAAACTGAAGACGTCCGGATGTATCAGCCCTCCGAACGGTCGACGGCACGGGCACCGGAATGCCGATCCTGAGCCCCGGAAACGGTAAGATGATCCGGTAATGTCCGTTTCTGGAGGTCAACTGGTGACCGTATTGGGCGCTTTGTTAAACCTGTGAGTCCGATTAGCGAGGTTCATGGCGGTTCTACGCTTGATCTCATGAGCCTCAACGGATTACTCACCGTCACTGACCGCCCCGCCGACGACAGCGCGATCACCCGCGCGACCACCGGAGCGTCCGCGCCGGTCTTCGTCGACACCACCGGACGCCGCGCCCGCTGGCTCCGCGTCCTCGCGGTCGTCGTCTGCCTGGCGTTCGCGGTGTACCTGGGCGTGATGGCCAGCGGGCTGTTCGGCTCCTCGGTCGATCTCTCGACCGCGATGCCGAGCGCTTCGGCCACGACGTCCGCGACCGCCTCGGCCACCGCGAGCTGACCGGGCGAACCGGGAGTGGCGGCGCGCACCGACCGCCCGCCGACCCCGGTCGGCCGATCGAAGGACTGCGATGCCCCGGTCCGTCCGTCGCCCGCAGGACCCTGCCGAGGACGCCGGGCCCGACCTCGCCGAACCGGACGGCCCCCCGGAGCCGCCTCCCGCCGCCGGACTGCTCCGCGGCCGGCGTCGGCGCAGCCCCAGCCCGCACGAGCAGCGACGCGGAGAGCGGCGAGCCCGCGGCCGGGTGCCCGTCGTCATCGTCCTCCTGATCTTTCTGTGCGCGGTCCTCTTCCTCAACGCGGTCGCCACGGCGTCCGTCGGCGCGTCGAGCACCGTGCACGAGGCGGGCAGCACCGACGACGTCCCCTCGGAGATCACCGAGGGCGGACCGGTCATCGACACCACGCAGCACCGCACCACCGCGTCCTTCGGCATGAAGGACAGCACGATCGCGCTGACGTTCGACGACGGCCCCGACCCGACGTGGACACCGAAGATCCTCGACGTGCTCAAGGAACACGACGTCGACGCGACGTTCTTCATGGTCGGTGCCCGCATCACCGAGGACCCCTCGATGACGCGCCGGGTCCACGACGAGGGCCACGAGATCGGCATCCACACGTTCACGCACGCCGACATGTCCACCATCTCGGCCTGGGAGCGTCGCCTGCAGTACTCGGCGACCCAGATGGCGGTGGTCGGCGCGACCGGCGACACGACGTCGCTGCTGCGGTTCCCGTACTCGTCGACCGCGGCGGCCATCGACGACACGTACTGGCCGATCATCAAGGAAGCCGGCGATCTGAGCTACGTCACGGTCGTCGCCGACGTCGACGGTGAGGACTGGGCGCGGCCCGGCGTGAACGAGATCGTCGAGAACGCCACCCCGGAGGATGGGGTGGGAGCCGTGGTCCTGATGCACGACGCCGGCGGCAACCGCGAGCAGACCGTCGAGGCGCTCGACGTCTACATCCCGAAGATGAAGAAGCTCGGCTACACGTTCACGACGCTGTCCGAGGGCATCAACTTCGGCGACGGCAGCACCGCGACCGTGCACCGCTCGGCGACCGTCAGCGAGCTGTGGCGCGGACGCGCGGTGCTCTACGGCATCTGGCTGGCGCACGAGTTCGTGCTGTGGTGCACGTACCTCATCATCCTGGTCGGCGCGCTGACGATCGCCCGGCTGATCCTGATGCTGGTGCTGACCTGGCGGCACGTCGCCCGGCAGCGGAAACAGCGGAAGAAGGGCCCTCCGCCGCCGGTCACGCTGCCGGTGTCGGTCGTCGTTCCGGCGTACAACGAGAGCGCCGGGATCGAGGCCGCGGTCCGGTCGCTGGTCGCCGGTGACTACGTGGGGCGGGCGCCGGACGGCCGCCCGGTGCCGGTCGAGGTCATCGTGGTCGACGACGGCTCCACCGACGGCACCGCGAACATCGTCGAGGCGCTGGGCCTACCGAACGTCCGGATCATCCGGGTCGCGAACGGTGGCAAGGCGCGGGCGCTGAACATCGGCGCGGCCGCCACCGACTATCCGCTCGTGGTCATGGTGGACGGCGACACGCTTTTCGAGCCGGGCTCGATCTCCGCGCTGGCGCAACCGTTCTCGGATCCGGCGGTGGGTGCGGTGGCAGGCAACGTCAAGGTCGGCAACCGGCGCAGCCTGCTCGGGCGCTGGCAGCACATCGAGTACGTGACCGGCTTCGCGGTGGACCGGCGCGCGTACGAGATCATGCGCTGCATGCCGACGGTCCCCGGCGCGATCGGCGCGTTCCGGCGGGAGGCGCTGGAGCAGGTCGGCGGGGTCAGCGACGACACGCTCGCCGAGGACACCGACCTGACGATGGCGCTGAGCCGGGCCGGGTGGCTGGTCGTCTACCAGGACCAGGCGCGGGCCTGGACCGAGACGCCCGCGACGATGGGCCAGCTCGCCACCCAGCGCTACCGCTGGACGTACGGGACGATGCAGGCGATGTGGAAGCACCGCGGCGCGTTCGCGGACCGCGGGCCGTCCGGGCGGTTCGGACGCGTCGGGTTGCCGTTCCTGGCGCTGTTCGGCGTGGTGCTGCCGCTGCTCGCGCCGTTGATCGACGTGTTCCTCATCTATGGGCTGCTCTTCTACGACGCCGCGCTGACCGCGCTCGGCTGGCTCGGCATGCTCGTCGTGCAGCTGGTGATCGCGGTGATCGCGTTCCGGTTGGACCGGGAGCGGCTACGGCCGCTGTGGGCGTTCCCGCTGCAGCAGATCGTCTACCGGCAGCTCATGTACGTCGTCCTGATCCAGTCGGTGGCCACGGCCCTGACCGGCGCACGCCTCCGCTGGCAAAAGCTCCGCCGCACCGGGGACGTCCAGACCTCACCGCGCTAGGCCGCCGGGGCGAACTGGGTCTCGTAGAGGCCGGCGTAGAGGCCGCCCGCGGCGAGCAGGGACTCGTGGGTGCCGCGCTCGACGATGTGGCCGTCCTGGACGACGAGGATCAGGTCGGCGTCCCGGACCGTGGAGAGACGGTGCGCGATGACGATCGCGGTGCGGTCGGCCAGCGCCTCGTCCAGCGCCTGCTGCACCGCGCGCTCGGAGTCCGAGTCCAGGTGCGCGGTCGCCTCGTCCAGTATGACGACGCCCGGCGCCTTGAGCAGCAGCCGCGCGATCGCCAGCCGCTGCTTCTCGCCGCCGGAGAGCCGATGGCCCCGCTCCCCGACGACCGTGTCGAGGCCGTCCGGCAGCGACCGCACCAGCGGCTCGATCCGGGCCCGGCGGAGCGCGTCCCAGAGCTGGTCGTCGGACGCTCCCGGGCGCGCGAACAGCAGGTTGGCCCGGATCGTGTCGTGAAACAGGTGCGCCTCCTGGGTGACGACGCCGACGGCGTCCCGCAGCGAGGCGGTCGTCGCGTCCCGGACGTCCACGCCGCCGACCAGCACCGCACCGGCGTCCACGTCGTACAGGCGCGGGATCAGCTGGCTGATCGTCGTCTTCCCGGCCCCGGAGGGGCCGACCAGCGCGACGAGCTGCCCCGGCCGGGCGGTGAAGTCGACGTCGTGCAGCACCCGGGTCCGCGGCGCGGTGTCGAGGACCGCGACCTCCTCCAGCGAGGCCAGCGAGACCTCGTCGGCGGCCGGGTAGCTGAACGAGACGTTCCGGAACTCGACGCTGCGCGCCCCGGCGGGCACGGGTACCGCGTTCGGCTTCTCGGTGATCATCGGCGGCAGGTCGAGCACCTCGAAGACCCGGTCGAAGCTCACCAGCGCGCTGGCGACGTCGAGCTGGACGTTGGAGAGCGCGGTCAACGGCCCGTACAGCCGGGTGAGCAGCAGCGCGAGGCTGACGACGGTTCCCGCGGACAGGCTCCCCGCCAGCGCCAGCGAGCCGCCGACGCCGTAGACCAGCGCGGTCGCGAGCGCCGCGACCAGCGTCAGCGCGGCGAAGAACGCTCGGGAGTAGACGGCGGAGAGGATGCCGACGTCCCGGACCCTGGCCGCGCGCCGGGTGAACGCGGCCTCTTCCTCGTCCGGTCGCCCGAACAGCTTCACGAGCACCGCACCGGCGACGTTGAAGCGCTCGGTCATCGTCGTGTTCATCGAGGCGTTGAGCTCGGCGGCCTCGCGGGTGATCGCGGCCAGCCGCCGCCCGACCCGGCGGGCCGGCAGCACGAAGATCGGTAGGAGCACGAGCGCCGCGAGCGTGATCTGCCAGGACAGCGTGAGCATGACGGCGAGCGTCAGCACGAGCGCGATGACGTTCGAGACCACTCCGGACAGCGTCGACGTGAACGCGCGCTGCGCCCCGATCACATCGTTGTTCAGCCGGCTCACCAGCGCTCCGGTCTGTGTCCGGCTGAAGAACGCGACCGGCATCCGCTGGACGTGCCCGAACACGCGGCTGCGCAGGGACAGGATGATGCCCTCGCCGATCCGGGACGAGAACCAGCGCCCGACCATCGACAGCACGGTGTCGACCACGGCGAGCCCGGCGATCACCAGCGCCACGGTCACCACCGCACTCCGGGGCCCACCCCGGCTGATCGCATCCACCACCCGCCCGGCCAGCACCGGCGTCACCACCGCGATCACCGCCGACACCACGGTGGCCAGCAGGAACACCGCGATGTCACGCCGGTACGGGCGTGCGAACGCCAAGATCCGCTTCGCCGTACCCGGCGGAAGCTTCCGTTGCGAATCCGGGCCACCGCGGCGCATCGTGCGCATCAGCTGCATGGCCGCCATCGGCTCGGTCATCGGGCGCCACCTCCGGTGCGATGTAACACTGTAATCGCCGCACAGATTCCGATCACGCGGCAGGATGGGTGCCGTGCGCCTGGCGACCTGGAACGTGAACTCGGTGATCGCGCGTCTCCCGCGGCTGCTCGACTGGCTCGCGACCACGAAGCCGGACGTCGTCTGCCTGCAGGAGATCAAGTGCAGCACGGACGCGTTCCCCGCCGACGCGGTGGCCGAACTGGGCTACGAGACCGCCGCCCACGGCGACGGACGCTGGAACGGCGTGGCGCTGCTGTCCCGGGTCGGGCTGGACGGGGTGACCCGCGGCCTGGTCGACCAGCCGGGGTTCCCCGACGACCCGGAGCCGCGCGCGATCGGCGCCACCTGTGACGGCGTCCGGATCTGGTCGGTGTATGTGCCGAACGGGCGCGAACCCGGGCACGCGCACTACACGTACAAGCTGGCCTGGCTGGAGGCGCTGCGGAACACCGTGGCCGCGGAGCTGGGGTCGGGCCCGTTCGTCGTCGCCGGCGACTTCAACGTGGCCCCCACCGACGACGACGTCTTCGACCCGGCCGCGTTCGTCGGCCTCACGCACGTCACGCCGCCGGAGCGGGCGGCGCTGGCCTCGCTGCGCGAGGCCGGGCTGGTCGACGTGGTGCCGCGGCCGTTGAAATACGACCACCCGTTCACCTACTGGGACTACCGGGCCGGGGCGTTCCCGAAGAACCTCGGCATGCGCATCGACCTGTTCTATGCGGACGCCGCCCTCGCGGCCACCGTCAGCGACGCCTACGTCGACCGCAACGCCCGCAAGGGAAAGGCCCCGTCGGATCACGCCCCGGTCGTCGTGGACGTGAACTAACCGGCGTCGGGCCGGGCGCGGCGGGCGAAGGACTCACGCTCAGCGGCCAACTGGTCGCGCAGAGTGTGGTTCAGCAGCGCCTTGGTCTCGGTGAGCGCGACGCGGTCGGCGGCCAGCAGCCCCGCGACGAGCGCGTCGGTGGCCACCTCCAACTCGGTGCCGGGCACGACCCGGGAGACGAGCCCGATCCGCTCGGCCTCGGCCGCGCCGACGGTTCGCCCGGTGAGGCAGAGCTCGGTCGCCCGTGCGGCACCGACCAGGTCGACCAGCCGGCCGGTGGCCCCGAGCAGCGGCGCGCCCCCGGTGCGCGCTCCGGTCAGCGTGAGCGACGCCTCGACGCCGAGCAGCCGCAGGTCGCAGCAGAGCGCGAGTTCCACGGCGACGCCGGTGAGCGGGCCCCGTGCGGTGGCCACCGAGACGACGTCTGCCCGCCGGAGCCAGGCCACCCCCTCTTGGTAACCGGCCAGAACCGGGTCGCGATCCTCCCCGGATGCACTGTCGGTAGTGGACGCGTTACTTTCGGCGAGTTCGAGGACGACCACCCGGATGTCGCCGGTCAGTTCGCGTCCGATTCGTGCCAGCCCGCTCAGCGTCCGGACTGCCCTGTCGTCGAACCGACCGACCGGGCCGACCGCAACGGTGAGTAGCCCCGGCTGATCGCGGCGCAGCCGCGGCCCGGCACCGTCCGCGTCGGTATCGCCCCTGGTCATCGGAGTGCTCTCCGGCTCCATCGGCATCGTCGCCCCCTCCGGATTCGGTCCGTACCGGACGAGCCTACGCACCGCTGTGATGTACCGAACGTTGGCAACAACCGGGCCGAACGGATGGAACCTTCACCTCCAGATCGTGGGTCACTCCCGGCACGCCTTACCCTGAAAGCCATGGCTTCCGGCTACCGGTATGACGACGCCCGCCCGAACGGCGGGACGTACGACCCTCCGCGCGGCGCGGACCCTGACGCGGCGACCTACCGTCGGCCCCGCTCCACCGAGGCCGAGCGTGGCCACCACCCCTCCCCGGAGCCATCGAGGACGCGGCCGCCGGAGCCCCGCGGTCGGTACGAGGACGACGGCGCGCACCGCGGTTCGTTCGACGACTACGACGACCGCGGCGGGTACAACGGATACGACGACAACCGCCGGTACGACGAGCGGCGACCCGACCGGTACGACGAGCGCGGCGGCTACGACGAGCGCGCGGGTCGGGACGACCGGCGCGGGCAGGACGACCGGCGCGGGTACGACGACCGCTCGCGCCGCGGCTACAACGGTGCCGGATACGACGGGGCTCCTGGATACGACGGGGCTCCCGGATACGACGGGGCCCCCGGCTACGACGGGGCCCCCGGCTACAACGGCGCGGCCGGATACGACGGGGCCCCCGGCTACAACGGCGCGGCCGGATACGACGACCGACGTGGTTATGACGACCGCGGTGGGTACGACAACCGGATGGCAAACGACGACCGGAGCGGCTACCGCGACCGGAGCGGGTACGACGAGCGTGGCGGGTACGACGACCGCGGCGGGTACGGCGACCGGCGTCCGGAGGGCCGTCGAGGCGACGGCGGGCACGACGACCGGGCGGGCTATGACCGCCGGGGCGGCTACGACGAGGAGCCCGGCCAGGAGACTCGCCGGGTCCGGCCCGAGGAACTGGGCCTGCCCGCGCTGGGTCGCCGCGACAACCGTGAGGGGTCGCCCGGCGCCGAGACGCGGATCATCCCCGCGGCCCGTACCCCGGCCGACGGTCCGCCGCCGCGCCGGGACGTGCCGATTCCGCCGGCGGTGGACACCGAGTCCACGATGGTGTTACCCAAGGCGACCGACCGCTCACCGCTCGACCGCGCCCTGCGTGACCAGGACAACGAGCAGACCCAGATGTTCGTACCGCGGCCGTCGTCCGGTGCGGCCGGCGGTCCGCCCGGCGTCGCCGCGACCCGGGTCGGCGGCCCGGATGACGCTGCGACGCAGATGATCCGGCGCCCGGAGGATCTGCCGCGGATCGACGTCCCCGGCATGCCCGCGGGCAGCGACGACCAGGCCACCCAGCTCTTCACCCGCCCCGACGACCTCGGGCGACCGGTTTTCGTCGACAGCAGCGGCAAGCGCCAGAAGCGGCTCAAGATCCTGTTCCGCCTGGTCGGCATCATCGCGCTGCTGTTCCTGATCGGCATCATCGTCAGCCTGACCGCCGGGCCTGGGGTCATGCGCGGCGCGATCATCGACGAGAAGAAAGAGGACAAGAAGACCGAAGCTCCCCCGGCGAAGTCGGAGTCGCCGTCGGCGTCGGCGTCCGCGAGCCCGTCGGAGAGAGCGGTCGGCGACCCGGCCCCGGAATCCAGCCGAGGGCCGCAGGTGACCAATCCGACCCGGTCGGCGGCAGCCCCGGACGACGACGAGCCCGCCCCGACGCCGCGTCCGACGCGGACGCGCGAGCCGGAGCCGTCCGACGACCCGGAGCCCACCGGTAACCCCACGCAGCCCACCGCCGGGCCGACCGGCGGCAGCGTGAGCCCGGGGCCCTAACTGCGTACACCGGGGTGCCCTTCCTGGGGGCACGAGGATTGCCCCCAGGAGGACCAGTGTTGAAGTAGGACATTTCAGTTTACAGGGATGGTTAGCGCCGTCCCGTTCCCTTTAGCCTGTGTGCATGCCTCTCGTCCCTACCGACGACACCACAGGCGTCACTCCCGCGTTCTGGACTCCCTCGATCACCAGGGCGGGCGAGGACGGCGAGATTCCCGAGCCCGCGGCCGCAGAGCCGCCGCAGGCGGAATCGCAGGGTGATACCCCGGATCCGGTCGGCGAGCCCGCCAGCGACGGTCTCACGCCCCCGGATGACGCCCCCGCCGAGACGCCGGACCCGCCTCCGGTCGACACACGCTCCGATTCGGACGCCGCGAACAGCACCGACGACACGCAACTATTACACAGGGTCGCTGATGCAGAACTCCCCGTGTTCCTCGATACGACCGGCCGCCGTCGGCGCCGCCTGCGGGCAGCACTCTGGCTGGTCAGCCTCGCCGGCCTGACGTACGCCACGATCCTCGTCGTCAGCATGCTCGGCGGTCACGGGGCACAGTCACACGCTTCCCCGGAGTTACGTCCGGGCGGCAAACAGTCGCCGCCGGCCACCGGCGCCCCGGTCGCCACCGCCCGGGCCGAACTCTCCCGCTCCGCGGCCGCGACCGTCGACACCGGACCGGCGGCACGAGCCACCGGCAGCGCACCCGCCGCCACCCCTCGGTCGACGCGCTCCGCCCCGGCCGCGAGCACTCGGCCCTCCGCCGCCCCCAGCAACCCTCCCGCGCCGACGCCGTCCGCCGCGGCGCCGAGCCCTTCGCCGAGCGGCAACGCCCTCGACGGCCTCCTGGACACCCTGTTCCCCTGGGCGTCCTGACCAGCGAACGCTACTAGTCGCATTTGCATAGTCACGCTCAGATACTTCGTCCGATGTCCGACACGCTCTCACTGTGAGTTACCTGATAGTCGAAGTCGTTGCGCCATCTCGGGTTTGTCCGGACTTACCGGGAATTCGCACCCCCGTCTGTCCGGATAGAACCGGAAATGGAGCTAACTGAGCGTGAGGTAAGGCTGCACCCGTGGGTCTTTAGTCTCGAAGCGTGAACACTGTCGCCCCCTCCGACATCACGCAGAGTCTCGAACCTCTCGGCGATGACGTGCTGACCTCGCGCTCGCCGGTTTTTGTCGACACGACCGGACGCCGCCGACGCCTGGTCCGGATCGTCGCCGGCTTCGTCTCCGCGTGCTGCTTGCTCTACACCGGACTGCTGGCCATCAGCTTGTTCACCGGCTCCTCGGTCGGCCTGGACACGCTGTTCCCGGCCGGAGACAAGGCCGCCGCCACCCGCACGGCGCCCAGCGCCGGTGCGGCGAGCTCGGACTCCGCGTCGGACACCGGCAACCTGTCCCGCGACACCGCAGCGGCACAGTCCGGTGATCAGGCCACTACGGACAGTGTCACCGCACCGGCCCCGAGCGCCACCGCGACGGCCAAGCCGTCCGCCGGCGCGACGAAGGCCCCGACGAAGGCTCCGACCACGGCGCCCACGACGGCGGCTCCGACCACCGCGCCGACGACCGCACCGACCACCGCGGCGCCGACGACGGCCCCGACCACGACCGCCCCGACGACGGCGCCGACGACCGCTCCGACCGCGGAAGCGCCAGGCACCGCCGCGGGCGGCGCGGCGACGACGCCGTAAGACCCGCGGAAACGACGATCGGCGGGAGAGCCCAGGGGGCTCTCCCGCCGATTTTGTTCGTACGCGGGGCGCGGAGCGTCAGGCCAGCGAGACGAGCTCCATCAGGTCGTCGGACCAGTTGTCCTCCACCCCGTCGGGCAGCAGGATCACCTTCTCCGGCTTCAACGCCTCGACCGCTCCGGGGTCGTGCGTCACCAGGACCACCGCTCCGGTGTACGTGGTGAGCGCGTCGAGCACCTGGGCCCGGCTCGCCGGGTCGAGGTTGTTCGTCGGCTCGTCCAGCAGCAGCACGTTCGCGGACGAGCTCACCAGCCCGGCCAGCGCCAGCCGGGTCTTCTCGCCACCGGAGAGCACCCCGGCCGGCTTGTTCACGTCGTCGCCGGAGAACAGGAACGCGCCGAGCAACCGGCGCAGCTCACCGTCGCTGCTGTCCGGCGCCGCCGCGCGGACGTTCTCCAGCACGGTCCGCTCGGTGTCCAGCGTCTCGTGCTCCTGGGCGTAGTAGCCGAGCTTGAGCCCGTGACCGGGCACGACCTCGCCGGTGTCGGGCTGCTCCATCCCGGAGAGCAGGCGCAGCAGCGTCGTCTTCCCGGCACCGTTCAGCCCGAGGACGACCACCCGGGTGCCCCGGTCGACGGCCAGGTCGACGTCGGTGAAGATCTCCAGCGAGCCGTAGCTCTTCGAGAGGCCCTCCGCGGTGAGCGGAGTCCGGCCGCACGGCGCAGGCGTCGGGAACCGCACCTTCGCCACCTTGTCCGAGACCCGCTCGTCGGCGAGCCCGGCCAGCAGCTTCTCGGCGCGCTTGGCCATGTTCTGCGCGGCGGTCGCCTTGGTGGCCTTCGCCCGCATCTTGTCGGCCTGGGACATCAGCGCGCCGGCCTTCTTCTCGGCGTTCGCGCGCTCGCGCTTGCGCCGCCGCTCGTCGGCCTCGCGCTGCGCGTGGTAGGCCTTCCACCCCAGGTTGTACTGGTCGACCTCGGCGCGGTTGGCGTCCAGGTACCAGACCTTGTTGACGACGGCGTCCAGCAGGTCGCCGTCGTGAGAGATCACGATCAGGCCGCTCTTGTGGCCCTTGAGGTAGTCGCGCAACCAGGTGATCGAGTCGGCGTCGAGGTGGTTCGTCGGCTCGTCGAGCAGTAGCGTCTCGGCGTCGGAGAACAGGATCCGGGCGAGCTCGACGCGGCGGCGCTGACCGCCGGAGAGCGTCCGGAGCGGCTGTGCGAGGACCCGGTCGGGCAGGCCCAGGTTCGCGCAGATCCGGGCGGCCTCGCTCTCGGCGGCGTAGCCGCCCAGCGCGGCGAACTGGTCCTCCAGCCGGCCGTACCGGCGGACCAGCTTGTCGCGGTCGGCGTCGGTCGCGGCCTCGGCCATCGCGATCTGCACCTTGTCCATGTCGTGCAGCAGGACGTCCAGCCCGCGGGCGGAGAGCACCCGGTCGCGGGCGGTGACGTCGAGGTCGCCGGTGCGCGGATCCTGCGGGAGGTAACCGACCTCACCCCGGCGCGAGACCTCGCCGGCGTACGGCATCCCTTCGCCCGCCAGCACCTTCAGCGTGGTGGTCTTGCCCGCGCCGTTGCGGCCGACGAGGCCGATCCGGTCGCCGGGCTGAACCCGCAGCGTGGTGTCGGACAGCAGGATGCGCGCACCGGCGCGCAGCTCCAAGCCGGTAACGGTGATCACGGGGAATTCCTCGCAGACGGACGGGCCGAAATGGAACAGGTCAGGCGAGGGTCGGTCTACGAGTGCACGTAGCCAGTCTACCCGTCTGCGCGGAGCGCTTTTCCGGCCGCTGGGTTGGCGCCGTCGCCTGCCGGGTACCGGACGGGCGCGCCCCCAGGAAGGCGGGGCACGGGACGGACGGTGCGTGCGATGGACTTCGACGAGGACGCCAATCTTGATCTCTCCAAGGTTGAGGATGCGCGCGGCGGCGGAGGCGGCTTCAGCGGCGGCCCGATGGTCGTCGGCGGCGGCGCGCTGGGGCTGATCGTCACCGTCGTGCTGGCCCTGCTCGGGTACAACACGCTCGGCGACGACTCGTCGAGCCCGGCGCCCAGCAGCTCGGCGAACCTGGCGCAGGAGTGCGCGGTGAGCAACGCCCAGCGGTTCGAGCTGGTCCAGTGCCGCCAGGTCGCGGTCTTCGACGATCTACGCGACTACTGGAGCACCGAGGGCACCAAGGCGCTCGGCGCGCAGTACGCGGACCCCCGGCTCCGCTTCTTCACCCAGGGCGTGAACACCGCGTGCGGTCAGGCCACGTCCGCGGTCGGCCCGTTCTACTGCCCCGGTGACCAGCGCATTTACATCGACCTCGGGTTCTACGACGAGCTGGCGCAGCGGTTCGGCGCGCCCGGCGAGTTCGCCCAGGCGTACGTGCTGGCCCACGAGTTCGGCCACCACATCCAGTACCTCACCGGGTTCGAGAGTGAGGTCCGCCGCCTCCAGCAGCGGGACCCCGGCAACGAGAACAAGTACTCGATCGCGCTGGAACTGCAGGCCGACTGTTTCGCCGGGGTGTGGACGCGGAACGCCTCGGGCGGAGCGCAGAGCCTGGTCGAGAGCGTCTCGGCCGAAGACATCAAGTCCGCGCTCCAGGCCGCCGGAGCGGTCGGCGACGACCGGATCCAAGAGCAGTCCGGTGGCCGGGTGAACCCCGAGACCTGGACGCACGGCTCGGCCGCCCAGCGCGAGCAGTGGTTCAACACCGGCCACTCCAGCGGCGATCCGAAGACGTGCAGCACGCTCGACCGGGTATGACATTCGTCATGGGATAGGCGTGAACGGCTCCCGGAACGTCGTGCATCGGCGCACGGTCCGGACGCTCCGAGCGCCACCACGCTGGAGGCATGGCGAACAACGCGCTGTCGAACTACCTCGCCGACCTGATGTCGTTCACGTCGGCGCCCACCGTCCCCCGTGAGCTGGCGGTCACCGTGTCCAGCCTCGTCTTACTCGGCGTGGTCTGGACGATCGTCGACGACCGGCAGTTCATGCTGATCTTGTCGGTCGTGTTCGGCCTGTACCTGGCCCTGCGGCTGGGCCTCGCCGCCCGGAAGCAGGGCGCCCGGTGAACGCCGTCGAGGTCCGCGAACTGACCCGCACCTACCGATCCGGTGCCGAGGCCGTCCGCGGGATCAGCTTCACGGTCCGGCCCGGAGGCGTGTTCGGCCTGCTCGGCACGAACGGCGCAGGCAAGACCTCCACGATGGACGTCGTCGCCGGGCTCGCATCCCCGACCACGGGCACCGTCCGGGTGCTCGGCCACGACCCGATCCGGGAGCGCCGGGCCGTCCGGCACCGCACCGGCGTCGTCCTGCAGTCCGGCGGGTTACCCGGCGAGCTGACCGTCGCCGAGGCCGTCCGGATGTGGTCGGGCACGATGCGCCGACCCCGGCCGGCCACCGAGGCGATCGAATCCGTCGACCTCGGCGCCCGACTGAACGTCCCGATCAAAAGCCTTTCCGGTGGCGAACGGCGTCGGCTGGACCTCGCGGTCGCGCTGCTCGGGCGCCCCGACCTGCTGCTGCTCGACGAACCCACGACCGGGCTCGACGCGGAGAGCCGCCGCCAGGTCTGGACGCTGATCCGCGCGCTGGTCGACGACGGCACCGCGGTGCTGCTCACCACGCACCACCTGGAGGAGGCCGAGGAGCTCTCGGACTCGCTGGCGATCCTGCACCGCGGCCGGATCGTCGCCGAGGGCACGCTCGACGAGGTCGTCGCCACCCACCGCGCGGAGATCCGCTGGGGTGCGGCGGCCGGCCGGCCGCCGGCCGGGGTTCTCGACGGCGAGGCCGTCGAGGTCAGCAGCAGGCACGTCGTGGTCCGCACCGGCACCCTGCAGCGGACGCTCGTCCGCGTGCTGTGCTGGGCCGAGGACACCGGCGTCGTGCTGCCCGAGCTGCGCGCCACCCCCGCGTCGCTGGAGACCGCGTTCCTGGCGCTGGCCCGCGGCGAAGAATCCGCTGACCGTGAGCTGGAGGGAGTCCGATGATCGCCAGGACCTACTCGCTGGGGCGCGCCGAAGTGCTGCTGCTGCGCCGCAACAAGACGCTGCTGTTCACCGCGTTGCTGGTGCCGCTCGGCCTGGTCGGGGCGCTGGCCACCGCCGGGGACGGTGGAGCGCCCGACGACAGCGAAGCCGCGACCATGGTCGGCCTGTTCATCGGCATGGTGCTGCTGTTCGTCGTCTACTACACCGTGCTCAGCGGTTCGGTGGCGCGCCGCGAGGAGGGTGTGCTGCAGCGCCTGCGGACCGGGGAGGCTTCCGACGCCGAGATCCTGACCGCGACATCGCTGCCCGGCTCGGTCGTAGCGCTCGTCCAGGTCCTGCTGTTCGCGGCCGTCGGCGGGGTGGTGCTCGGCCTGCCGGTTCCGCACAACCCGGTCATCGTGCTGTTCGCGGTGCTTCTCGGCGCGGCCGTGTTCGCGGTCGTCGCGCTGCTCACCGCGGTGATCTCCCGGACCGTGGAGTCCGTGCAGATCACCAGCCTGCCGGTGCTCGCGGTCTGCCTGTTCGGCGCCGGCCTGGTGGTTCCGCTGGAGGAGCTACCGCCGGCCGTCGAGCGGATCTGCGGGTTCACGCCGCTGGCCGCCGTGCTCGAGCTGGTGCGGGACGGCTGGCTGGGCCCGGTCGACTGGGTCTCCGCGGCCGGACAGACCGGGATCCTGCTGGCCTGGATCGCGGCGGGCGTCCTACTGATCCGGACGTCGTTCCGCTGGTCGCCCAGGGCATGATCTGGGCTTGGGGGTGAGCCGCATGGCGTTACATCGATGGTGGCGCGAGGCCGACGACGTCGCGCGCGTCACGCTCTACACGCGGTGCTCGATGTTTCCGCTCGCCGCCGTCGGGCCGTTCGTCGTCGGCTCGATCCCGGCGTCGCGGGCAGGCGAGATCACCGGCCCGGTGCGGACGACGCTGGTCGCGGTGGTCCTGGCGGTGTCGGTCGTCGTGCTGTACGTGCTCGACCGTCTGGTCACCGGCCACTCGCTGCGGCGCCGGGACTACTGGGTCTGGGGCGGCGCCGTGCTGGCCGGGGCGCTGATCGTGAGCCTGGCGCCGATCGGGAACGCCCGCGGGCCCGGCCTGGTGCTGATCGCGGCGTTCGGGCTCGCTCCGCTCGGCGGCTGGGGCGCCCGCTATTACGTGCCGGTCGGCGCCGTGGTGGCGGTCGCGATCGCGCTGCAGTCCGACGCCCGGCACGACGGGCCCGGCCTGATGTTCGAGGTCGCGTTCTTCGTGCTGGCCGTCCTGGTCGCGGTGGCGTCCGCGGTGCAGCTCTCGCTCTGGCTGGTCAACGTCGTGCGGCGGCTCGCGGACGCCGACCGCACGCGGGCCGAGCTCGCGGTCGCCGAGGAGCGCCTGCGGTTCGCCCGCGACCTGCACGACATCGTCGGGCGCGACCTCTCGGCGATCGCGATGACCAGTGATCTCGCCGCCGAACTGGCCCGGCGCGGCCGCCCGGAGGCCGCGGAACGCGCCGAGGAGGCGCGGAACATCGCCCAGGAATCGCTGCGGCAGGTGCGGGCCGCCGTGCGCGGATACCGCGCGGTCGACCTGCGGACCGAGCTCGAGGGGTCGGCGGCGCTGCTGCGTTCCGCCGGGGTGACCAGCCGGATCAGCGCCGAGGTCGCCACGCTGCCGGACGACGTCCGGACCGCGGCGGCGTGGGTGGTGCGCGAGGGCGTGACGAACGTGGTGCGGCACTCGGCGGCGACGCTGTGCCGCATCGAGGTACGGGAACAGGACGGCAACGTGCGGGTGCGCATCGAGAACGACGGCGCGAGCGGCCCACTCGGCCACGGATCCGGGCTGGCGGGGCTGGCCGAACGGCTCCGTCCGCTCGGCGGCGAGCTGACGTTCGAGCAGCGGGACGGGGTGTTTGTGCTCTGCGCGGACCTCCCGGCCAACGCGGTGGTCGAGGAGGCACGGGTTTGATCCGGGTACTGCTGGCCGACGACGAGAACCTGGTGCGCAGCGCGATCGCCGGGCTGCTCGACCTGCAGGACGACCTGCTGATCGTGGCGCAGGCGGCGTCCGGGGCCGAGGCGATCGCGATGGCATGCAAGGAGCTGCCGGACGTCGCGGTGCTCGATCTGCAGATGCCCGGCGCCGACGGGCTGGCCGCGGCCGCGGGCATCCACGCCGACGTCCCGGGCTGCGCCACGATGGTGCTGACCAGCCACGGACGGCCCGGCTACCTGAAGCGTGCGCTCGAGATCGGCGTGCGGGGGTTCCTCCCGAAGACGTCGTCCGGCTCGGTGCTGGCGGCCGCGATCCGGACGGTGGCCGGCGGCGGCCGGTACGTCGACCCGGAGCTGGCTGCGGACGCGATCGCCGCCGGGGAGAGCCCGCTCACCCCGCGGGAGGCCGACGTGCTGGAGCTGGCCGCCGACGGCGCGACGATCGAGGAGATCGCGGTCCGCGTCTCGCTCTCCCCCGGCACCGTGCGGAACCACCTGTCGTCCGCGACCGGGAAGCTCGGCGCCCAGAACCGGCACGAGGCCGTCGCGGCGGCCCGCCGCTCCGGCTGGATCTAGAGTCCCATCGCACGTGCGACGTGCGCTGTTTCCCGTGCCAGCTCGTCCGGCGGCACGGGATCGGCGCCCGGGAACGGGGTCAGCACGATCTCGCCGTCGAGGACTTCCCACACGCCGACGATCCGCCCGTTCACGACGACGATCGGGGAGATCCACCCGGCGGTACGGCTCACCGCCGCCCGGTGCGCCTTCGCGAGCAGCGCCTCGTCGTTGGTTCCCGTACCGAGGACGTACTGGTCGAAACCGCCGAGCAGGCGGACGGTCGTGCACTCGGGAGTGTCGGCGAGCTCGTCCGCGTGCTCGGTCAGGATCAGCGTCCGGCGTCCCTCCACGTCGACCTCGGTCAGCGTGTCGCCCAGGTCAGCGAACCACCGGCGCAGACGCGGCCTGCTGGTGCCGTTACGCGACAGCCAGCCGTCGAACGCCTCCGGGGTGGCGGGGCCGTAGGCACCCAGGTACGCCGCGATCACGGCGGGGGCGGCCTCGTCGGGCTCCGGTCGCTGTTTCCACTCCGGGAACTGGCTCGCCGGATTCGTGAACGTGATCCGGCTGCCCTGGTTGGGGCCGTGGCAGAGCACTCCCCGCCACGCCAGCGGCTTGAGGACCTGGCCCCACCCCGAGCGCAGCTGGGTCTCCAACCCGGCGAACCGCTCGTCCCGGACGATCTCGGTGACCAGCTGGTCGCGGGTGAGCACCGCGCCGTCGAGGACGTCCCCGACCTTCTCGGTCAGCTCGTCGATCTGCTCCGGCGTGACGCCCGCGACCCGCTGCCACGAGGGTTTGCGCCAGAAGCCGCCGGTCTCCAGCAGCGACAGGTAGGCGCCCGCCTCACTCGGCCGCAGCAGGTGCAGGGTTCCGCGCATGGCCCAGGTCTTCATCAGTGACCGATCGGCCAGGGCCCCCGCGACACCGTCCCGCTCGGGTGCGGATCGCCGCAGGCCGACCGCCGTCTCGGCGGCACTCGCGACCTGCGCCTGGACACCGCACAGCCGGCTGACGATCTCGGTCGCCGGGCGGGTGGTGCGCGGGTCCAGGTACTGCCGCCGCATCCGCCACGCGAAGACCTGCTCCCAACTGACCTTCACGCCGCCTCCTCTCTCGCGTCGAACGAACGTCACACGACCGCGACGGCGTCGATCTCGACGAGGAACCCGGGCGCCAGCGCGGAGACCAGGTGCACCGTGATGGCCGGGGGCGGGTCGGCCGGGTTCCAAACCTTCTGGAACGCCGCCACGCCCTCCTCGATCGGGTGCCCGTCCACCGCCGCGATGCGCCAGTGGACGACGTTCGCCAGGCTCGCGCCCTCGCTCTCCAGGATCGTCGCGATGTTCCGGAGCGCTCGTTCGGCCTGCTCGGCCAGCGTAGGTCCGACGACTGCGCCCTCGGCGTCGACTCCGTTCTGCCCGCCGATGTAGATCGTCTTCGCCGGCTGTTCGACGACGACGGCCTGGCTGAACGCCGGGCTGCGGTGGAGCCCTTCCGGGTTGATGTGTCGTACCGCCATGACGACCTCCTCCTCGCGTTGACACCAGTTTTACCGGTGTCGCCTACAACACTGGTTATAGTGGTTACATGCGAGTGAGCGCAACCGGGCGGCGACTGCACGACCCCAAGGGCGGGTCGTTCTGGTTCGACGCCGGCGCCGTCTGCCTGGACTTCGCCCACAGCGGCGGCGAAGGCCAGTACGCGGTGTTCGAAACCCTCCACGAGCCCACCGACCTGGCCGAATGGCTGGCTCAGCCGCCGCTGTCCGCGGAGGTGCCCGCGACCCATCGCGACCTGGCCGCGGCCAAGAAGCTGCGCCAGGCCATCTGGGAAACGGCACACGCCCAAGCCGCGCGTCAGGCGCTCCCGATCGACGCCGTCGCGACGATCAACCGCTTCGCGGCCGTGGCGCCGCTGGTCCCCCAACTCGCTGCGGACGGCACGGCCGCGGCCTGGGCGGCTCCGGTGCGGGCTTCGCAGGTGCTGTCGACGCTGGCGCGGGAGATGATCGACCTGCTGACCGGGCCGTACGCCGAGCGTTTCCGCGAGTGCGCGAGCGACAACTGCCCGTTGGTGTTCGTCGACTCGTCCCGCCCCGGCGCCCGGCGGTGGTGCGCGATGGAGCGGTGCGGCAACCGCCACAAGCTCCGGGCACACCGGGCGCGGAAGTCCTAGGGCGTCAGCCGGATCCGGACCGCTCGGAACGCGGCCGGGGTCGCCTCCAGCACGTCTCGGCGCGGATCGGGGACCGTGAGGAAACGCTCGACGGCTCGCTCCCGGAGCGGGGCCAGCGCCGGGGTGGCCAGCGTGGCGTCCACCGCCGTGCGGTCGCCGCCGAGCACGACCGCGTCCAGGGTGGTGACCTCGGGGAGCAGGATCCGGGCAGCGGTGGCCGCCGCGGCGTCGGTGAGCTGCCGCGCCTGGCCCTCGCGCCGACGGGCGAATCGCTGCTGCGACCAGCCACCGGCCTTGTTCCGGCCGTGCACCTGACGGGTGTCGACCTTGGACGTCACCAGCCGGACGCCCTCGAACACCCCCGCGGCGTACCCGCCGAGCCGCACCAGCAGCACACCGACCCGCCGGTCACGACACGCATGAGCGATCAACGCGTCGAGCGGGTCGCGCCCCTCGGCCGGGTCGGGCGCCTCGGCCGGGTCGCGTTCCTCGGCCGGGAGCGGCGGGAACGGGACGTGGCACTCGGCGACCGCCTCGTCGGCCCCGACGAGCGTGACGATTCCCGCCGACGCCTCGGCCCGCACGGCGCCGTGCCGTTCGGCGAACCCGGCGAACCACCGCTGCAGCCGCTCCGGCGGCACCTCGACCCAGCGCCCTCCCCCAGCGGCCGGCTTTCCCTTCGTCACGAGGGCCACCCTAATAATCGGTTGGACGCGGTCCGCGGCCGGTGTGTCCTTGCTCGGTGGGGGCCTACCGCGTGTTCCTCGGGCTGCGGTGCACGCTGGCAGCGTGTACCGGGCTCGTCTACACGACGATCGTGGTCTACCGGGTGGACGCCGCCGGGCTCGATCCGCTGCAGTTGGTGCTGGTGGGCACGGCGCTGGAGGCCGCGTACTTCGCGTTCCAGCTGCCGACCGGCGTACTCGCCGATCTCGGGCACAACCGCGCGTGTGTGATCGCCGGTGTCGCGGTGCTCGGCGTCG
Organism: Cryptosporangium aurantiacum; assembly: GCF_900143005.1. Lineage (NCBI taxonomy): Bacteria > Bacillati > Actinomycetota > Actinomycetes > Cryptosporangiales > Cryptosporangiaceae > Cryptosporangium > Cryptosporangium aurantiacum. Next base: position 816,234 of record NZ_FRCS01000001.1, on the reverse strand, counting down.
GATGTGTGGTCGAGGCGCTGCTGCCGCTGTTTCTCGGCATCCTGGCCGCGCAGGTGATCGGGGCGCTGGGATACGCGCTGGTCAGCGGAGCGCTGGAGGCATGGATCGCCGGCGAGGTCGAGGGAGCCGGCGAGGGCGGGACCGCAGGTGAGGTCGGCGCCGCGGGTGAAAGCGGGACCGCAGGTGATGGCGGGACCGCGGGTGCGGGCGGGACCGCCGGCCTCACCCGGGTGTACCTGCGCGGGTCGCAGGCCGGGCTGATCGGGACGCTCGGCGGTACCGCGGTCAGCGGGCTGGTCGCCGGGGTGCGCACGAGCCTGCCGCTGCTGGTCGGCGGCGGCGTGTTGATCGCGACGGCGGTGGTGCTCACGCTCGTGATGCCGGAACGTGCCCGGCCGCGTTCGGCCGAGGCCGAGGCCGGAGCCGGAGCCGAGCCGGGGGCCGAGGCCGAGCCGGGGGCAGTGGACACCGTGCGGGCCGCCTGGGGGCTGATCCGGGTGCGACCGGCGTTCCTGCTGGTGTTCGCCGTCGTCGCGCTCGTCGGCGGCTGGAGCGAGGCGATCGACCGGCTCTGGGGAGCGCATCTCCTCGAGACCTACCGGCTCCCCGGCCCGGACGCCACGACCTGGTTCAGCGTCCTCGGTGTCGCGGCGACACTGCTCGGGCTCGTCGTCACGCAGCTCATCGCCACCCGGGCGAAGGACGCGGACACGATGGGGATACTGCTCGGCGTCGTCGCGGCGCTCCTCGTGACGACGGTCGTGTTCGGGCTGGCGACGAACGTCTACCTGGCGATCGGCGCCGCGCTGGCGCTGGCCGCGGCCCGGACCGCGTTCGCACCGGTGCTGACCGCGTGGCTGGTCGAGCGCACCGACCCCTCGGTCCGCGCGACCGTGCTGTCCACCCGCGACATGTTCGACGCCACCGGCCAGGTCGTGGGCGGCCCGGCACTCGGCGCGATCGGCACGTACTGGTCCCTCCGGGCGGCCCTGGTCGTCAGCGCCGCCGCCCTGGCCCCCGCGGCCGCCCTGCTCCTCGCCGCCCGGCGGCGTCTCCGACGATCGGGCCCCCGCTCGCTCCCAGCGGCCGCGCCGCGGCCCGCCGCACAGCCGCTGCCCGCCGCACCGCCGGGCGCCGCAGCGCGGCCGGGCGCTGAGACGCGAAACCCCGCCGCCCCTGAGGGGGCGGCGGGGCCGGAAACTCGGCGGTGCCGCGTCAGACGTTGAAGCCGAGTGCCCTGAGCTGCTCGCGGCCGTCGTCGGTGATCTTGTCCGGGCCCCACGGCGGCATCCAGACCCAGTTGACCCGGAAGTCCTCCACCAGGCCGCCGCTCACCAGCGCCGCCCTGGTCTGGTCCTCGATCACGTCGGTCAGCGGACAGGCCGCCGACGTCAGCGTCATGTCCAGCGTGGCGACGTTCGCGTCGTCCACGTGGATGCCGTAGACGAGGCCCAGGTCCACCACGTTGATGCCCAGCTCGGGGTCGACCACGTCCCGCATGGCCTCCTCGACGTCCTCGACCTTGGCGATGTCGAGCGCCGCACCACCGGGCGCCGTCGGCGCCGTCGGCTCAGTCATGCCGTCGTCCTCTCCGGCGCGGCCGCCGCCTGGGCGGTCGCATCCTTGAAAGCCATCCACGCCAGCAGCGCGCACTTCACCCGCGCCGGGTACTTCGCGACGCCGGCGAACGCGACCGCGTCCTCCAGCACGTCCTCGTCCGGTTCGATCTGACCGCGCGACTGCAGCAGCTCGACGAACGTGTCGACGGTCTTGAAAGCGTCCTCCACCGACTGCCCGACGAGCAACTCGTGCAGGACCGACGCCGATGCCTGGCTGATCGAGCACCCGGCGCCGTCGTACGAGACGTCGGCGACGTTCCCGGTGTCCAGGTGCACCCGCAGCGTCACCTCGTCACCGCAGGTCGGGTTGACGTGGTGCACCTGCGCCTCGAACGGGTCACGCAGACCACGTCCGTGCGGGTGCTTGTAGTGGTCCAGGATGATCTCCTGGTACATCGCGTCGCCGAAGAGGCCGCTCATCCTTCGCCCTTCACTAGCCGAAGAACCTCACTACCTGGTGCAACCCGTCGACCAGCGCGTCGATTTCCGCATCGGTCGTATACAGGTAGAACGAGGCGCGGGTCGTCGCCGGAACTCCGAACCGAACGCAGGTCGGACGGGCGCAGTGGTGCCCCACCCGGACCGCGATACCCAGCTCATCGAGATACTGCCCGATGTCGTGCGGGTGAATCGCGCCGAGCGAGAACGAGATCGTCCCGCCCCGGGCGTCTGCGGTGTCCGGCCCGACGATCGTGAGGCCGGGAACGGAATGCAGGCGCGGCAGCGCGTACTCGACCAGCCGGTGCTCGTGCGCCTGGATGTTCTCCAGCCCGATCTCGGTCAGGTACTTCACCGCGGCACCGAGCCCGACGGCCTCGGCGATCGGCGGCGTCCCGGCCTCGAACCGGTGCGGCACCTCCGCGAACGTCGAACCGTCCATCGAGACGGTCTCGATCATCTCGCCGCCGCCGAGGAACGGCGGCATCGAGTTGAGCAGGTCCGCCCGGCCCCAGAGCACGCCGATGCCGGTCGGGCCGACCATCTTGTGCCCGGTGAACGCGATGAAGTCGACGCCCAGGTCGGCGACGTTCACCGGCATGTGCGGCACCGACTGGGACGCGTCGAGCATCACCAGCGCGCCGACCTGCCGCGCCCGCGACACGATCGGCTCGACCGGGTTCAACGTCCCCAGGATGTTCGACTGGTGGACGTAGGACACGAAGCGCGTCCGCTCGTTGATCAGCGTGTCGAGCTCGGACAGATCCAGTCGGCCGTCGTCGGTGATCCGGAACCACCGCAGGGTCGCGCCGGTGCGCTGACACAGCAGCTGCCACGGGACGATGTTCGAGTGGTGCTCCATCTCGGAGATCACCACCTCGTCGCCGGGGCCGAGCAGCGGGAACTCCGAACCGGCCGGACGTCCCGCCGAGTTGCCCAGCGAGTAAGCGACGAGGTTGATCGCCTCGGACGAGTTCTTCGCGAAGATGACCTCGTTGCGGCTCGGCGCGTGGATAAGGCCGGCGACCGCGTCCCGGGCCGCCTCGTAGGCCAGCGTCGACTCCGAGCCCAGCGTGTGCACGGCGCGGGCGACGTTCGCGTTGTGCCGCGCGAAGTGCTCGCTCATCGCGTCGATAACAGCTTGTGGCTTTTGTGACGTGTTGGCGGAATCCAGGTAGATCACCGGAACGCCCTCGCCACCGCCCTCGGTGTGCAGGCGACGGGAGAGGATCGGGAAGTCCTTCCGGATCCTCTCGACGTCGTAGCTGCTCATGAGGCGTTCGCCCCGGCCGCGATGAAGCGCTCGTAGCCCGAGGCCTCCAGTTCGTCGGCGAGTTCCGGGCCGCCCTCCTGGACGATCCGGCCGTTGACGAACACGTGCACGAAGTCCGGGCGGATGTACCGCAGGATCCGGGTGTAGTGCGTGATCAGCAGCGTGCCGATGTCGCCTTCCTCGCGCGCGCGGTTGACGCCGGCGGAGACCGACTTGAGCGCGTCGATGTCGAGCCCGGAGTCGGTCTCGTCGAGGATCGCGATCTTCGGCTTGAGCAGCTCGAGCTGGAGGATCTCGTGCCGCTTCTTCTCGCCACCGGAGAAGCCCTCGTTGACGTTGCGCTCGGCGAACGACTGGTCGACGCCGAGCGTCTCCATCGCGCCCTTGACCTCTTTGACCCAGGTGCGCAGCTTCGGCGCCTCGCCGCGGACCGCGGTGGCCGCGGTGCGCAGGAAGTTGGAGACCGAGACGCCGGGCACCTCGACCGGGTACTGCATCGCGAGGAACAGGCCGGCGCGGGCCCGCTCGTCCACGCTCATCGCGAGGACGTCCTCGCCGTCGAGCAGCACCGCACCGCTGGTCACCGTGTACTTCGGGTGACCGGCGATCGAGTAGGCCAGCGTGGACTTGCCGGAGCCGTTCGGCCCCATGATCGCGTGCGTCTCCCCCGACTTCACGGTGAGGTCGACCCCGCGCAGGATCGGCTTCGTGTCTTCGCCGGTCTGGACACTGACGTGCAGGTCGCGGATCTCGAGCGTGCTCACTGGGGGAACTCCTGGTTCGTGGTCAGAGATACAAGAACGTCGTCGCCGTCGACCCGCACGGGGTAGACGGGCACCGGCTTAGTCGCCGGCAGGCCGGTCGGTTTGCCCGAGCGCAGGTCGAACCGGGATCCGTGCAGCCAGCACTCGATCGCGCAGTCCTCGACGTCACCCTCGGAGAGCGGGACGTCGGCGTGCGAGCACACGTCGCGGATCGCGAAGTACTCGCCCTCGGAACGGACGACCGCGACCGGCTCTCCCTCGACGTCCACCGCCAGCGGGGTGTCGTCCTCGAGGTCAGCGACCGCGCAGACACGGACGAAAGCCATCAGGCACCTGCCTTGGCCAGCCGCGCGTCGATGGTCTGGGTGATCGACTCGACCAGCTCCGGCTCGCCGATCTTCTGGATGATCTCGGCGAAGAAGCCGCGGACGACCAGGCGCCGCGCCTCGTCCGCCGGGATGCCCCGGGACTGCAGGTAGAACAGCTGCTCGTCGTCGAACCGGCCGGTCGCGCTGGCGTGGCCGGCACCGACGATCTCGCCGGTTTCGATCTCCAGGTTCGGCACCGAGTCGGCGCGTGCCCCGTCTGTGAGGACCAGGTTCCGGTTGATCTCGTACGTGTCGGTGCCGGTCGCCTCGTCCTGGATCAGCACGTCGCCGACCCAGACCGTGTGGGCGTCCGCGCCCTGCAGCGCGCCGCGGTACACGACGTTCGAGCGGCAGTCCGGCACCGAGTGGTCGACGAACAGCCGGTGCTCGAGGTGCTGACCGGCGTCGGCGAAGTAGATGCCGTAGGCGTCGACCTCGCCGCCGCGGCCGGTGAACTCCACCGACGTGTACTGCCGGACCAGGTCACCGCCGAGCGTGATCGCGATGTGGGTCAGGCGGGAGTCCCGGCCGAGCTTCGCGCGCTGGTGCTGCAGCTGCACCGAGTCGCCCGACCAGTCGGCGCGGGTGACGACCGTGACGCTCGCGTTGTCGCCGACGAGGATCTCGACGTTGTCGGCGAGCGCGACGTTGCCCGACTGGTCGAGCAGGATCTTGACCTCGGCGTTCGCCCCGACGTCGAGCACCGTGTGGTGGTAGCTCGCCCCGGAGGCGTCGCGGCCGGTCAGGTCGATGCGGACCAGCTCGTCGACGACCGCGTTCGGCGCGACGCTGACGACGGTGGCCTGCCCGGCCTTGCCGTAGGCGTCGGCGGACGGACGGTCGAACGGAACCAGCGCGCTCCCCACCCGGGGGTCGGCGGTGTCGACGTGCTCGACGCGGACGCCGCTGGGCAGCTCACCGCCGGCCCAGGTGCCGGTCTGCTCGGACAGGGCCTCTGCCGCCGGTTCGGCGCTGCTGTCGTGCAGGCCGTGGAGGCGGCCGAGCGGCGTGAACCGCCACTCTTCCTCCCGGCCGGTCAGCCGGGGGAAGTCGGCCACGTCGTAGGAGCGCAGCGCCACGGCCTTGCTGGCCGGCGGCTTGCCGTCGACCGGCCCACCATGGCTGTGCGCTCCCGCGAGCACAGGAGCATCGCTAGACACTTACTGGATCCCTTTTCTCAGTGGTTTCGCTGGCGTGGGCTCGGCGTCAGCCAACCGCGCCTTCCATTTGGAGCTCGATCAGGCGGTTCAGCTCCAGCGCGTACTCCATCGGCAGCTCACGGGCGATCGGCTCGACGAAGCCGCGGACGATCATCGCCATCGCCTCGTCCTCGGTCAGCCCGCGGCTCATCAGGTAGAACAGCTGGTCGTCGCTGATCTTGGAGACCGTGGCCTCGTGCCCCATCGCGACGTCGTCCTCGCGGACGTCGACGTACGGGTAGGTGTCCGACCGCGAGATCGTGTCGACCAGCAGCGCGTCGCACTTCACGGTCGACTTCGAGCCGACCGCACCGTCGAGCACCTGCACCAGACCGCGGTACGACGTGCGGCCACCACCGCGGGCGACCGACTTCGACACGATCGTCGAGGACGTGTTCGGCGCCGCGTGCACCATCTTCGCGCCGGCGTCCTGGTGCTGGCCCTCGCCTGCGAACGCGATCGAGAGCACCTCGCCCTTGGCGTGCTCGCCGGTCATGAAGACCGCCGGGTACTTCATCGTCACCTTGGAGCCGATGTTGCCGTCGATCCACTCCATCGTCGCGCCCTCGTGGCAGACCGCGCGCTTGGTGACCAGGTTGTACACGTTGTTCGACCAGTTCTGGATCGTCGTGTACCGGCAGCGGGCGTTCTTCTTGACGATGATCTCGACGACTGCGGAGTGCAGCGAGTCCGACGTGTAGATCGGCGCGGTGCAGCCCTCGACGTAGTGCACGTAGGCACCCTCGTCGACGATGATCAGGGTCCGCTCGAACTGGCCCATGTTCTCGGTGTTGATCCGGAAGTAGGCCTGCAGCGGGATCTCGACGTGCACACCCTTCGGCACGTAGATGAACGAGCCGCCGGACCAGGTGGCGGTGTTCAGCGCGGCGAACTTGTTGTCGCCGACCGGGATCACCGAGCCGAAGTACTCCTTGAAGATGTCCTCGTGCTCGCGCAGCGCGGTGTCGGTGTCCATGAACACCACGCCCTGCTCCTCGAGGTCCTCACGGATCTTGTGGTAGACGACCTCGGACTCGTACTGGGCCGCCACACCGGAGACCAGCCGCTGCTTCTCCGCCTCGGGGATGCCCAGCTTGTCGTAGGTGTTCTTGATGTCCTCGGGAAGCTCTTCCCAGCTCGCCGCCTGCTTCTCGGTCGAGCGCACGAAGTACTTGATGTTGTCGAAGTCGATGTCGCCGAGGTCGGCGCCCCAGTCCGGCATCGGCTTCTTGTGGAACAGCGTGAGGCCGCGGAGACGACGACGGAGCATCCACTCCGGCTCGCTCTTCTTCGCCGAGATGTCCCGGACGACCGCTTCGGAGAGGCCACGCTGCGCGGCGGCGCCGGCGACGTCGGAGTCGGCCCAGCCGAACTGATAGTTGCCCAGCGCCGCGATCTGCTCGTCCTGCGTGAGGGGCACAGTGGCGACCGGCGCGCCTGCCTCCGAGCGGTTCTCGGGCGTGATGGCGGTCATGAGGACGTCCTCCCGGGACGGGTGTGGGTCAGGTGGTGCATGGTGCACTAGCTGGGTTGTCGTGTTCGTGGAGGGATGTGCGTGGTGCAGATCCCATCGCCGTGCGCGATCGTCGCGAGCCGCTGGACGTGGCTTCCGAGCAACCGGGAGATCACCGCGGTCTCGGCTTCGCACAGTTGCGGGAACTCGGCGGCGACCTGGGCTACCGGGCAGTGGTGCTGGCAGAGCTGCCCACCACCCGCGAGCGCCGACGCGCTGGCAGCGTAGCCCTCCGCGGAGAGCGCACCGGCCAGTGCCTCAGCCTTGGCCAGCGGATCGTCGCCGGCGTCGGCCATCGCAGCACGGCACCGCTCTTCGAGTACCCGCACACGCTCTTCGGCGAACGTCGCCACCGCATCCTGGCCGTGCTGGCGCGCGAGATAGCGCAGCACCTCGGCGGCCAGATCGTCGTACGTATGCGGGAACGTCTCGCGGCCGGCGTCGGTGAGCACGAACTCCTTGGCCGGGCGTCCGCGGCCGCGCGGCCCACGGCCGGGCCGGTCACGAGCCACCACGCGCCCCTCGGCCAGCAGCGAGTCGAGGTGACGGCGGACGGCGGCGGGCGTAAGGCCCAGGCGCTCGCTCAGGTGGGCCGCAGTGGCGCCACCCTCCTCGAGCAGCAGCTGAGCGACCCGATCGCGGGTCCGGACGTCGGAGCCGGGCGTCACGGCACCCGCCGGAGGCGCCTGCGCCCCGGCCGCCGTGGTCGGCTCGACGTTTTTCACAACACTATTGTTGCGGATATCGGCGAGACCGGCCAGCGACCGTTACGCGTGAGTACGAGTGAGCACCGTCACGCAGGGTAGCCTTACCTATGTTCGAGGCGCCCGGGATTGGTGTGATCTGCAGTGATAACCGTCGCCCGATTTCGCCGCTCCGCGTGGCGGTTCCGTAGCGGCGGGCCGGAGGGGCACGATGGCGCCCGTGACCGACCTCCACGTCGCCTCGCCCACCGATCGGCCGGATCCCGCGGCCCGCGAAGCAGCCGTCGTCGCACGCACCCCAGCACCGCGAACCCGCCGGACGCTCGCCGCCGACCTGCGCGTGCTCGGCGTCCGGCCGGGTGACGTGCTGCTGGTGCACACCGCGCTGTCGACGCTGGGCTGGGTGGCCGGACGCGAACAGGCGGCGATCCTCGCGCTGCAGGACGCCGTCGGGCCGACCGGGACGCTGGTCGTCCCGACCCAGACCGGCAGCAACTCCGACCCGTCCGAGTGGCAGGCGCCCGCGGTGCCCGCGGACTGGTGGGACACGATCCGCGGACAGCTACCGGGGTTCGACCCGGCGCGGACGCCCTCCGACGGCATGGGCTGGCTCCCGGAGACGCTGCGGTCGTGGCCCGGTGCGGTCCGCAGCACCCACCCGCAGACGTCGTTCGCCGCGCTCGGCCCGGCCGCAGCGTCACTGCTCGCCCGGCATGACCTGGACTGCCGGTTCGGCGACCGGTCGCCGCTGGCCGCGCTCGCCGGCGCCGGGGCGCGGGTGCTGCTGCTCGGCGCCGGCTACGACGCGTGCACGGCGTTCCACCTGGGTGAGGCCCGGTCGGCCGGTGCTCCCCGGGAACGCCTGGCGTGCGCGGTGCTCGGCGCGGACGGCGAGCGCCGCTGGGTCGACTACGTCGATGTCGTGGCCGACGAGCGCGACTTCGCCACGCTCGGCGCGGCCTGGGAGGCCACCGGTGCGGTGACGGCGGGCCCGGTCGGTTCGGCTCACGCCCGTCTCTTCGATCTGGACGCCGCCGCGCGCTTCGCCGCCACGTGGATACCCGTCCACCGCGCCGGCTGGAGCTAGCGGAAAACCACCGTGCGGTCGCCGTTGAGCAGCACGCGGTGCTCGACGTGCCAGCGGACGGCCCGGGAGAGCGCGAGGCACTCCACGTCGCGGCCCACGGCCACCATGTCGTCCGGGCTGTCGGTGTGGTCGACCCGGGCGACCTCCTGCTCGATGATCGGCCCCTCGTCGAGAGCGGCGGTCACGTAGTGGGCGGTCGCCCCGATGACCTTGACGCCACGCGCGTGCGCCTGGTGGTACGGGCGGGCACCCTTGAAGCTCGGCAGGAACGAGTGGTGGATGTTGATCGCACGTCCGGCCAGGTCACGACAGAGATCGTCGGAGAGCACCTGCATGTAGCGGGCGAGCACCACCAGGTCGATCTGGTGCTCGTCGACCAGCGCCCGCAGCTTGGCCTCGGCCTCCGGCTTGCTGTCCGGCGTCACCGGCAGGTGGTGGAACGGCACCCCGTGCCAGCGGGCCAGCGCCGCGAAGTCCGGGTGGTTGGACACGATCGCCGGGACGTCGATCTTCAGCGCGCCGGTCTCCCGCCGGAACAGCAGGTCGTTCAGGCAGTGCCCGAGCTTGCTGACCAGGATCAGCACCCGCGGACGGACGGACAGGTCGTGCACCTCCCAGTCCATGCCGAAGTCGGTCGCCACCGGCGCGAACTGCTCGCGCAGCTCGGGGGCGCCGCGTCCGGCCGGGCCGGAGATGTGGACGCGCATGAAGAACCGGCCGGTGAACGCGTCGCCGAACTGCTGGCTGTCCAGGATGTTGCACCCGGCGTCGGCGAGCCGGCCCGCGACCGCGTGAACGATGCCGGGCCGATCGGCGCAGGAAAGCGTGAGGACGAACTGGGGTTGCACCCCGTGGAGGCTACCCGCCGACGCTGTTCGAGCAGGTCCGGGAGGCCTCCGGAGCAGAACGTCTACGGCGCATAGAATGCCCGCCATGACTACCGCGACCGCCGACGCCGCCGGCTCCGCGACCGACTCCGAGCCGCCCCCCGCCGGACGAGGCCCGGCGTGGCTGGAGCGGCTGCGGGACGCTCCGCGGCTGGTGCGGTGGCTCGCTTTCGGGACGATCGTCGGCAACATCGTGATCGTCCTGACCGGTGTGGCGGTCCGGCTGTCCGGGTCGGGCCTGGGCTGCCCGACGTGGCCGAAGTGCACCGACGACAGCTACACGAACACCCCCGAGTACGGCATCCACGGGTACATCGAGTTCGGCAACCGGCTGCTGACGTTCGCGCTCTCCGCGATCGTCGGCGCGGCGATCATCGCGGTCCTGCTGCAGCACGCCCGGCGGCGCTCGCTGATCTGGCTGTCGCTGCTCCAGTTCGGCGGCATCGTGGCGCAGGCGGTGGTCGGTGGCATCACGGTGCTGACCGGGCTGAACCCCTGGACGGTGTCGGCGCACTTCCTGGTCTCGATGGGCCTGATCTACGCGGGGTACGCGTTCTGGCACCGGACCGGCGAGGGTGACGGCCCGCGGGAGTGGCGGGTCTCGGTGCCGCTGCGCTGGCTGGCGCGCGGCATCGTGATCGCGGCCGCGACGACGATCGTGATCGGCACCGTCGTCACCGGCAGCGGCCCGCACGCCGGTGACGACGACGTTCCCCGCACCGGGTTCGACCCCGCGCTGGTCAGCCAGCTGCACGCGGACGCCGTGTTCCTGCTGATCGGGCTGACGATCGGCGGCATGCTGGCGCTGCGAGCGCACCCGGTGGCGCTGCGCGCGGTCACGATGCTGTTCGTCGTCGAGATGGCGCAGGGCGTTATCGGTTACGTGCAGTACTTCACGCACCTCCCCGTTGTGCTGGTGGGGCTGCACGTGCTCGGCGCGGCCGTCCTCTGGGCGTTCGCGGTCCGGGTGCTCTTCACGATCCGCGAACGGCCAGTGGTGGCTTGACGCCGGTGAGCCGCTCGGACTCCTCCCAGAGGCGGCGCGCGGCGGTCTCGTCCCGGCCGGTGCCGGTGTAGCGCACGCGCACCGGGTGGCCACGGAACTCCCCGGGCCAGCCGGGACCGTAGTACTCGCCACCCTGGACCGCCGGATCGGTGGCGGCGCGCAAGGACGGCAGCGCTCCGACCGCGTCGGACTGGCCGAGGACCTTCGTCGCCGCGGCGACCACGCGGGTCGTCACCGTGTTCCCGTCGGCCTGCGGCCCGGTCGACTGCAGGTTCGTCGCGGTGTATCCGGGGTGGGCGCCGACGCTGATCGTCGGCGCCGCCGCCGCCCGCAGCCGCCGGTCGAGCTCGAGCGTGAACCACGCGTTCGCGAGCTTGGAGAAGTTGTACGCGCCGCTCGCGGAGTACGCGCGCTCGCTCTGCGGGTCGTCGAGCTGGGACGCCTTCCCGAGCTTGTGCATGATGCTGCTGACGGTCACCACCCGGGAGTCCGGCCGGTCGAGCAGCCGCGGGAGCAGGAGCCCGGTCAGCGCGAAGTGGCCCAGGTGGTTGGTGCCGAACTGCATCTCGAAGCCCTGGGCGGTGGTGCGCCGGGTCGGCAGCAGCATGATGCCCGCGTTGTTGATCAGCAGGTCGACCGGGCCCTGGGTCGCCTCCGCGAACGCCCGCACCGAGCCGAGATCGGCCAGGTCGAGGGAGCGGACCTCGGTGCGATCCGCCGCGTCGGGCACGGCCGCGTGCAGACGCCGGAGCGCGTCCGCGCCTTTCTCCACGTTCCGGCACGCGAGGACGACGGACGCGCCCGCCCGGGCCAGCGCCTCGGCGGTGCGGTAGCCGAGGCCGCTGTTCGCGCCGGTCACGATCGCGGTGCGGCCGGTCTGGTCGGGAATGTCGGCGGCGGTCCAGCGGGCCATCGGGCCTCCTCGAGGGGGAACTCCGCTCCCATGCTGACGAGAAACTAGCCTCTAAGACGCCGGTAGACCCCGGTTTCTCGTCATCGCGCGTCGAGCCAGGGCCGCGCCTGCCTCAGCGGGTGCCGCCGCCGCGGGCCGCGCTGCCGCCCATGTAGTTCCACTCGTACGAATCGGTGCGAATTCCGGTGACGAGCTCGCGCTCCCACTCGTCCTTCACCGGGATCTCGGCCTCGGCGCACGCCGTGGTCGCCGCCTCGACGCCACCGGCGACCACCTGGTCGCCCCAGCGCCCGTCGCCTCCGACGAGGACGATCCGGGCACCCTTCTGCCCGAGGTACTCCACCACCGCGGTCGCACCGTCGTGCGCCTTCGCGAAGCTCCGCAGCCGCTTGACGATCGGGGCGATCTTGGGCTGCGGGGTGGTCTTCTCTTCCACGGTCTCGGCCATGAGCGCATGTTACCGATCAGTAGAGCCGGGCGACGCGTTACGAGAGCAGAGCGTCCACGGCGACGGCGAGGAACAACAGCGTGAGGTACGTGATCGAGAGGTGGAACAGCCGCATCGGCTTGGCCTTGAGCTCGCGTCGCACCTGCCGGTTGAGCCGGTGCGCCTCGACCAGGAACCACCCGCCGAGCACCAGCGCGGTGAGCCCGTAGATCCAGCCGGTCGCCAGCGGCCAGAGCAGCAGCGAGCAGGCCACCATCGCCCACGAGTACGCCAGGATCTGCCCGGTGACGACCTTCGGCGCCGCCACGACCGGCAGCATCGGGACGCCGGCCTTCGCGTAGTCGGCGCGGAACTTCATCGCCAGCGGCCAGTAGTGCGGCGGCGTCCAGAAGAAGATGACGCCGAACAGGACCAGCGGCGCCCAGCCGAGCGAGTTCGTCACCGCGGCCCAGCCGATCAGCACCGGCATGCAGCCCGCGGCGCCGCCCCAGACGATGTTCTGGCTGGTGCGGCGCTTGAGCACCGCGGTGTAGACGAGGACGTAGAACAGGATCGCGGCGAGCGCGAGGCCCGCGGCCAGCGCGTTGGTCTGCCACCAGAGGAACGCCACCGCGATCACGCCGAGCGTGATCCCGAAGATCAGCGCGTTCCGCGGCTCCACCGTGTGCTGCGCCAGCGGGCGGCGCTGCGTCCGGGACATCTTCTCGTCGATGTCGCGGTCGATGTAGCAATTGAGCGCGTTCGCGCTACCGGCGGCGAGCGTGCCGCCGAGGACCGTGGCGACGATCAGCCAGAGCGAGGGCATGCCCTGCTCGGCGAGGAGCATCGTCGGGACCGTGGACACCAGCAGCGTCTCGATGATGCGGGGCTTGGTCAGCGCGACGTAGGCCTTGACGACGCCCAGCGGGCGAAGCCGCGCCGGCCCGGGGCTGACCGGCGTCTCGAGCTGAGCGGTCATGCCTGGGCCAGCCCGAGACACGGGATGCGGGGGGTCACAGCAGACCGTCCACCTTCCGATCGTTCCGGCCGCGCTCCACCGAAACCGAGCACTTGCCGGGCACTTCAGCCCTGCGACGCGACGCTGACGGCGCGCCTGAGTCATGGTAGACCGCACCCAATCGTCTACACGCTGTGGGTGGGTGGGACGCGCCGGAACCCGACGGACATTCACACGACACCATCCAGAGACGCGTCGTTACTCAGTGGGTGGGTAGGGTTTTCCAAGGAGCCGGTCGCGGAACTCCCCCGGCCGGAACGCCATTCCGTCCTGAAGAAGGACACGGACGAGGGACAAGCCTGTGAGCAGCTCGGAGAACGACGCAGTACTCGACTGGAACGATCAGGACGCCCGAGCGGTCGACACCGTGCGCGTCCTGGCCGCCGACGCCGTCGAGAAGTCGGGCAACGGCCACCCGGGCACCGCGATGAGCCTGGCCCCGCTGGCCTACTTGTTGTTCAACAAGGTGCTCAAGCACGATCCGACCGACCCCAACTGGACCGGCCGCGACCGCTTCGTGCTGTCCGCCGGGCACTCCAGCCTGACGCTCTACATCCAGCTCTTCCTGTCCGGCTACCCGCTGAGCCTGGAAGACCTGAAGTCGCTGCGTCAGTGGGGCAGCCAGACCCCGGGTCACCCGGAGCACGGCCACACCCCCGGCGTCGAGACCACGACCGGCCCGCTGGGTCAGGGCGTCGGCAACGCGGTCGGCATGGCGATGGCCGCCCGCCGCGAACGCGGGCTGTTCGACCCGGACGCCCCGGCCGGCCAGAGCCCGTTCGACCACAACATCTGGGCGATCGCGTCCGACGGTGACCTGGAAGAGGGCATCAGCGGCGAGGCCTCCTCGATCGCCGGGCACCAGCAGCTGGGCAACCTGACGCTGGTCTACGACGACAACAAGATCTCGATCGAGGACGACACGAACGTCGCGTTCTCCGAGGACGTCGCCAAGCGCTACGACGCCTACGGCTGGCACGTGCAGACCGTCGACTGGACCGCGGGCGAGAAGTACCACGAGGACGTCCAGGCGCTCTGGGACGCGCTGCAGGCCGCCAAGGCCGAGACGAACCGCCCGTCGTTCATCCAGCTACGCACGATCATCGGCTGGCCGGCGCCGAAGCTGCAGGGCACCGGTAAGGCGCACGGCGCCGCGCTCGGCGAGGCCGAGGTCAAGGCCACCAAGGAGATCCTCGGCTTCGACCCCTCGCTGACGTTCGAGGTGCCCACCGACGCGCTGAACCGGGCCCGCGAGGTCGTCACGCGCGGTCGCGCGGCGCACGAGGCCTGGGACGCCGAGTTCGCGAAGTGGGCCGAGGCCAACCCGGAGCGCAAGGCGCTGTTCGACCGGATGGCGACCCGCACGCTGCCGGACGGCTGGACCGACAAGCTCCCGACCTACCCGGCAGACGCGAAGGGCGTCGCCACCCGGAAGGCGTCCGGCGAGGTGCTCACCGCGATCGCGCCGGCGCTCCCCGAACTGTGGGGCGGCTCGGCCGACCTGGCCGAGTCCAACCTGACCACCCCCAAGGGTGAGCCGTCCTTCCTGCCCGCCGACCGGCAGACCAAGATGTTCAGCGGTGGCCCCTTCGGCCGGGTGCTCCACTTCGGTATCCGCGAGCACGCGATGGGCTCGATCCTCAACGGGATCGCGCTGCACGGCGGCACCCGCCCGTACGGCGGCACGTTCCTCGTGTTCAGCGACTACATGCGACCGGCGGTCCGGCTCGCGGCGCTGATGAAGCTGCCGACGATCTACGTCTGGACGCACGACTCGATCGGCCTCGGCGAGGACGGCCCGACGCACCAGCCGGTCGAGCACCTCACCGCGCTGCGGGCGATCCCCGGCCTCGACGTCGTCCGCCCGGCGGACGCGAACGAGACCGTGGTCGCGTGGAAGCAGGCGCTGGAGCACACCGACCGGCCGACCGCGCTCGCGCTGTCCCGGCAGAACCTGCCGACGTTCGACCGGGAGAGCGGCGAGTACGCGCCGGTCGAGAACGCCGCCAAGGGCGCCTACATCCTGGCCGAGGCCAGCGGCGGCCAGCCCGAGGTGATCCTGCTGGCCACCGGCTCGGAGGTCTCGATCGCCGACGTCGCCCGCAAGCGCCTGGAGGAGAACGGAACCCCGACTCGCCTGGTCTCGGTGCCGTGCTTCGAGTGGTTCGCCGAGCAGGACGAGTCCTACCGCGAGCAGGTGCTGCCGAAGAGCGTCAAGGCGCGGGTGAGCGTCGAGGCCGGTATCGCGATGCCGTGGCGGGCGCTGATCGGCGACGCCGGCGAGTCGGTGTCGATCGAGCACTTCGGCGCCAGCGCTCCGTACACCGTGCTGTACGAGCAGTTCGGCTTCACCCCTGACCGCATCGTCGCGGCCGCGCACGCCAGCCTGACCCGGGTCGGTGCGATCACCGGCAGCCCCACCGGCAACTGACTCACCCGTCCCGGGGCCCGTTCGGGCCCTGGGACACCGGTGCGTCCGGAACCCGGACGCACCCGAGAGAGCGGGCCGGGCGTATCCCCGGCCCACGGGCCGAAATTCGACAGAGAGGGACGCCCATCATGTCCGACGCACTCGCAGAACTGTCCGCCGCCGGTGTGGCGGTATGGCTCGACGACATTTCCCGGCAGCGGCTGAACAGCGGCAACCTCGCTCAGCTCGTCACCGAGAAGCACGTCGTCGGTGTCACGAGCAACCCGACGATCTTCGCCAAGGCGCTCGAGGACATCGACACCTACGCCGAGACGCTGACGGACCTCAAGGCCCGCAAGGTCTCGGTCGACGAGGCGGTCCGCATGGTCACCGCCACCGACATCCGCGACGGCGCCGACCTGCTGCGTCCGGTCTTCGACCGCAGCGGCGGCGTCGACGGCCGGGTCTCGCTCGAGGTCGACCCGCGCCTGGCGAACGAGACCGAGGCGACGATCGCCGAGGCCAAGGCGCTCTGGTGGCTCGTCGACCGGCCGAACCTGTTCATCAAGATCCCGGCGACGAAGGCGGGCCTGCCCGCGATCACCGCCGCGCTGGCTCAGGGCATCAGCGTCAACGTCACGCTGATCTTCAGCCTGCAACGCTACAACGAGGTCATGGAGGCGTACCTGGCCGGCCTGGAGCAGGCCAAGGCCAACGGGCACGACCTGACGAACCTCGCCTCGGTCGCCTCGTTCTTCGTCTCGCGCGTCGACACCGAGATCGACAAGCGGCTGGACAAGCTCGGCTCCGACGAGGCCAAGGCGCTGCGCGGCAAGGCCGCGATCGCGAACGCCCGGCTCGCTTACCGCGACTACGAGCAGGTCTTCTCGACCGAGCGCTGGAAGGCGCTGGCGGCCGCGGGCGCCAAGCCGCAGCGTCCGCTCTGGGCCTCGACCGGCGTCAAGGACCCCGCGTACGACGACACCCAGTACGTCGTCGAGCTGGTCGCGCCCGGCGTCGTGAACACGATGCCGGAGGCCACGCTCAAGGCCGTCGAGGACCACGGCGTGGTGCGCGGTGACACGGTCACCTCCTACTACCCCGAGGCGCAGGCGACGCTGGACGCGCTGGCGGGCATCGGCATCGACTACGACGACGTCGTGGACCTGCTGGAGCGCGAGGGCGTCAGTAAGTTCGAGCAGTCCTGGGTCGAGCTGCTCGACTCGGTGAAGAAGCAGCTCTCCGCGGTCGATGCCTGATTTCAGAGGCCCGACCGTCGGCGGTGGGCTGACCGTCACCGGCGTCGATGGCGTCTCCGGCGCCGTCGATCCGGCGACGGCGGCCCTCGCCGAAGGCCTTCCCGGCCGGCCGCTGGTCGAGCCGCTCGCGCAGCTCCGTGCGGAGTTGTCCGACGAGGGGCTGGACCACGTCGTGCTGGCCGGTTCCGCACCGGCGGCGGAGGCGATCACCCGGACGTTCGGCGTCCGGATGACCGTTCTGGACAGCACCGATCCGCAGCGGGTGCGTTCCACGCTGGCCGACCGCCTCGACCGCACGGTGGTCGTGGTGGCCGACCGGTCCGGTGAATCGGTCGAGACCGACGCTCACCGGCGCGCCTACCTCCAGGCGTTTCTCGACGACGGCCTGACTGCGCTCGACGCGGGGCGCCGCTTCGTGGTCGTGACCGAACCGGGCACACCGCTCGAGCGCACCGCGCACGAGATGGGCGCGCGCCGGGTCGTTCCGGCCGGAGCCGACCGTGCGCTCTCCCCGGTCGGCCTGGTGCCGAGCGCGCTCGCCGGTGCCGACGTGACCACGCTGCTCGACGAAGCCACGGAATTCGGCGCGACGCTGGGCGCCGACGACAGCCCCGGTGCCGCGCTCGGCGGCGCGCTGACCACCGCGGCGGGCACCGGCCGCGACACGCTCGTCGTGGCCGACGACGGCACCGGCGTCGTCCTCGGTGACTGGATCGAAGAACTGCTGGCCGAGACCACGGGCAAGGACGGCCGCGGCATCCTGCCGGTCGCGGTCGAGAACCCCGCCGCCGCCGTCGGGTCGGACGCGCTGCTGGTCACCGTCGGCGGCGCACTGCGCCCCGGTGCGGTCCCCGGCGGTGGCGGCGCGCCCGACGTCACGGTGAACGGTCCGCTCGGCGCGCAGTTCGTCGCCTGGGAGTACGCGACCGTCGCCACCGCCAGGGCACTCGGCATCGACCCCGCCGCCCACCCGGACATCCGGGAGTCGGAACTCAACACCGCACGCCTGCTTACGCACGGCCTCCCCCACACGACACCGGCGCTCGTCGACGGCGCGATCGAGGTCTACGCCGACGCGGCCGTGCTCGGCGCCGCCACCGACGTCCGTGGCGCGGTGGACGGGCTGCTCAACGCGATCGGCGATCACGGGTACGTGGCCGTGATGGCATTCCTCGACCCGGTCGTGGACGCGGACGCCGCCGGCCTCCGCGCCGCGCTCGCCGCTCGCACCCACCGGCCGGTGACGTTCGGCTGGGGGCCGCGCCTGCTCCGGAGCTGCGGCCAGTATCACAAGGGTGGCCCGCAGAACGGCGGGTTCCTCCAGCTCACCGGCGCGGTCATAACGGACTTGCCGGTTCCGGGTACGGATTACACGTTCGGCACGTTGCAGGCGGCACAGGCCGCAGGCGACCTCCAGGCGCTCGGCGGCCGCGGCCGCCCGATCGTTCGGCTTCACCTCACCGACCGGGCCGCCGGCCTGGCTCAGCTTCTCGAGGCGGTGCGATGACCAAACCGGCCACGGGCTCCCGCAAGGCGTCCGACACAACGACATCCGGCGTCTCCGACACGGGAACCTCCGGCGTCCCGGAGGAGAAACCACCTCCCGGCACCCCCGCAGCCGGTAGCCCCTCCGCGTCGAGTCCGGCGGCGGCCAAACCGGCGGCAGGCGCGGCCGACCCGGCGGCCCAGCCGATCACGCTGGCTTCCACCCGCGGTGGACGCGCTGCCAACCCGCTGCGCGATCCGGCCGACCGGCGGCTGCCCCGGGTTCCCGAACCGTGTGCGCTGGTGATCTTCGGTGTCACCGGAGACCTGTCGCGCAAGAAGCTCATCCCGGCGATCTACGACCTCGCCAACCGCGACCTGCTGCCGCCCGGCTTTGTCGTCCTCGGCTTCGCCAGGCGCGACTGGGGCGACGGCGAGTTCGAGGAGGTCGCCAGGGAGTGGGCCAAGAGCGGCGCCCGCACCCAGTGGCGCGAGGACGCCTGGGAGCGCCTGTCGGAGAACATCAAGTTCGTCGCCGGCTCCTTCGACGACGACGACGCGTTCGACCACCTGCACGCGACGCTCAAGGGCCTCCACGACGAGCACGGCATCCTCGGAAACGCCGCGTTCTACCTGTCGATCCCGCCGTCGCTGTTCCCGGTCGTCCTCAACCAGATCGAGCGGACGAAGATGGCCGACACCACGACCGACGGCGGCTGGCGCCGCGTCGTCGTGGAGAAGCCGTTCGGACACGACCTGGAGTCGTCCAAGCAGCTCAACCGCCTGGTCGACGACGTGTTCTCGGCGGAGAACGTGTTCCGCATCGACCACTACCTGGGCAAAGAGACGGTCCAGAACCTGCTGGCGCTGCGGTTCGCCAACCAGCTGTTCGAGCCGATCTGGAACGCGCACTACGTCGACTCGGTGCAGATCACGATGGCCGAGGACGTCGGCATCGGCACCAGGGCCGGGTTCTACGACAAGACCGGCACCGCGCGGGACGTGATCCAGAACCACCTGCTCCAGTTGCTCGCGCTCGCCGCGATGGAGGAGCCGGTGAGCTTCACCGCGGACGCGATCCGCACCGAGAAGCTGAAGGTCCTGCACGCGACGAAGCCCCCGGTCGACATGGAGCACGACGCGATCCGTGGCCAGTACGAACAGGGCTGGCTGGCCGGCCAGCGGGTGCCCGGGTACCTGCAGGAGAAGGACATCCCGGCCGACTCGACAACCGAGACGTACGCGGCGATCAAGCTCGGCATCCACACCCGCCGCTGGGCGGGCGTGCCGTTCTACGTGCGGGCGGGCAAGCGGCTGCCGCGCCGCGTCACCGAGATCGCGGTGCTGTTCAAGCGGGCGCCGCACCTGCCGTTCGCGGACACCGACACCGAGGCGCTGGGACAGAACCAGCTGGTGATCAAGGTGCAGCCGGACGAGGGCATGACGCTGAAGTTCGGTTCGAAGGTGCCCGGCTCGGCGATGGAGGTCCGCGATGTCGCGATGGACTTCCTCTACGGCGAGGCGTTCACCGAGTCTTCTCCGGAGGCCTACGAGCGGCTGATCCTGGACGTGCTGGTCGGCGACTCGACGCTGTTCCCGAACGCGGACGAGGTCGAGGCCAGCTGGGTCGTGATCGACGCGCTGGAGGACTACTGGGAGGGCAAGGAGCCCCACAAGTACCGCTCCGGCGAGTGGGGCCCGAAGGCAGCGGACGAGATGCTCGCCCGCGAGGGACGCACCTGGAGGCGGCCGTGACGACACTCTGGGACACCACCGGCACCGACGTGGTCAAGGCACTGGCGGAGTCACGCCGGGCCGCGGGATTCGTCGCCAGCGGTGTGGCGCTGACGCTCGTCGTCGTCGCGAACGAGAAGCACGTGTCGGCCGCCGAGGAAGCGGCCAGCATCGCCGCGGCGGCCCACCCGTGCCGGCTGCTCATCGTGGTGCGGCGCCAGATCGAGGCGCCGATGCCGCGGCTGGACGCGGAGATCTCGGTGGGCGGCAGGCTCGGTCCCGGCGAGGCCGTCGTGATGCGGATGTACGGGCGGCTCGCGGCGCACGCCGAGTCGGTCACGCTGCCGTTGCTCGCGCCGGACGTGCCGGTCGTGACGTGGTGGCACGGCGAGCCGCCGGAGCGGATCGCGTACGACCCGCTGGGGGTGTTCGCCGACCGCCGGGTCACCGACGCACGGGAGGCGGCGGACCCGATCGCGGCGCTGCACGGCCGGGCCGAGGACTACGCGCCCGGCGACACCGACCTGGGCTGGTCCCGGACGACGCCGTGGCGCACGCTGCTGGCCGGCGCGTTCGACACGGTGATCGGCCGTCCGACGTCGGTCAAGGTGATCACCGCACCGCGGAACGTCACCGGAACGCTGCTGGTGGGCTGGCTGCGGAGCCGTCTCGGCCTCGAGGTCGACCTGCAGGAGACCGCGAAGCGGGGCATCGCCGAGGTCACGGTCGAGATCGACGACGGCACGACGATCTCGGTTGTCCGGCAGGACAGTCACCACGCGATCCTGCGCCGCACCGGGGTTCCCGACCGGATCCAGCCGCTGGCCCGGCGGTCGCTGGGCGAGCAGCTCGCCGAGGAGATCAAGCGCCTCGACCCGGACCAGCCCTACGGTGAGGCGCTCGGCGCGGCCACCGGGCTGACCGGCCTGAATCAGCGGTCGCCGTTCCGCACGCACGTCTGGAAGGACCCGATGCCCACCGCGACCCCCGCGACCACCTCATGACGGTCGGCGAACTGAGTGTTGTCGTCCACCGGGACGCCGACGTCCTGGCTGCGGCGGCCGCGGCCCGGCTGATGGTGCGGATCGTCGACGCGCAGCAGGCGCGTGGCACCGCCTCGATCGTCCTCACCGGTGGCGGCGTCGGGATCGGGACGCTGAAGGCGCTGAACGCCAGCCCCGCGCGGGACGCGATCGACTGGGGCGCGCTCGACATCTGGTGGGGTGACGAGCGCTACCTGGCGGCCGGCGACCCCGAGCGGAACGAGGTGCAGGCCACCGAGGCGCTGCTCGACCACGTGCCGGTCGACCCGGCACGGGTGCACCGGATGCCCGCCGACACCGGCAGCGCGCCGGAGAGCGCCGCTGAGCAGTACGCGGACGAGCTGTCGAAGGCGGCACGGGCCGGCGCGTCGCTCCCGAAGTTCGACGTGCTGATGCTCGGCGTCGGGCCGGAGGGGCACATCGCGTCGATCTTCCCGGAGTCGCCCGCGGCGTACGACGAGGGCCTGGTCACCGCGGTGCGGAACTGTCCGAAACCGCCGCCGACCCGGATCTCGCTGACGTTCGGCACGATCACCAGCGCGGACGAGGTGTGGCTGCTCGCCGCCGGCGCCGGTAAGGCCGAGGCGGTGGGGCTGGCGCTGGCCGGTGCGGGTCGCGTCCAGATACCGGCGGCCGGCGCGCGGGGCGGCGTCCGGACGTTGTGGTTGGTGGACGAGGCAGCGGCGGTCAACGTGCCACCCAACCTGCGCCTTCGCAGGTCATGAACGCCAGAAGCGGCCCCCGGTAGGGGGCCGCTTCTCGCTTTAAGTCTTAGACCTCGCCGCGGCGCGCCCGCACCTTCGCGAGGGCCTCCTCGAGGATCGCCTCACCGTCCGCGTCGCTGCGCCGCTCCCGCACGTAGGCCAGGTGCGTCTTGTACGGCTCGTTGCGCGGAGCCGCAGGCGGGTTCTCGCGGTCCTTGCCGGCAGGCAGCCCGCACCGCGGACAGTCCCAGTGCTCCGGCTCGGCGGCTTCCACCGCGAACGACACACGGGTCACGTGCCCGTTCGCGCAGTAGAAGGGAATGTGGCGACGGGGCGCTGACTCCCCCCGCTCCGCCTCTCCCATCGGCCCCGCGCCGACGCGGGTGCCTCGGATGGCATTTCCACCAGCCACGGTTACAGCGCTCCGTTCCTTCCCAGAGGGGGTGGGTGGGGGTGGTCGCTGCCGAGCGCCGACCGAGCCCGAGAAATCAGGCGCCGGCGGTCGTCTTCAGCAGCAACCCGAGCGTCACGATGCAGGCGAACCAGATCACGCCGGTAGCGATCGTGATCCGGTCGAGGTTCTTCTCCGCGACCGAGGAGCCCGAGAGGTTCGAGGAGACGCCGCCGCCGAACATGCTCGACAGACCCCCGCCCTTACCCCGGTGGAGCAGGATCAGCAGGATCAGCGCCAAGCTCGTCACGACGAGCACGGTCGATACGGCGATGGTCATTGCGGGTGGTAGTTCCTCTCGCTCTCGCGGGGGTCGCGGACACCGGCCCGGTTTCTCCGGGGTGCCGCGCTGGGGCCGCAGCACCACCCGCA
Organism: Cryptosporangium aurantiacum; assembly: GCF_900143005.1. Classification (NCBI taxonomy): domain Bacteria; kingdom Bacillati; phylum Actinomycetota; class Actinomycetes; order Cryptosporangiales; family Cryptosporangiaceae; genus Cryptosporangium; species Cryptosporangium aurantiacum. The sequence continues at coordinate 793,560 of NZ_FRCS01000001.1, read as the reverse complement.
CAGGATAACTGCCTCAACGGCACGGACGAGCCATGGTCACCATCCGCCTTGTTTTTCGGCGGAAAAGCCAGCCGATGGGCTGACGTCCGCCCCGCCGGTCAGCGGGGTTGGGGCCGGGCGACACCCCGCACCCGGCCCGCCGGAGCCGAATCGCGGCCCGGCGTGGTGAGCGTGGCGGCGACCGCCGGATCGGCCGCGGGGATCAGCACGGTCACCTCGAGCCCGCCGCCCGGCCGGGCGACCGCCTGCACGGTCCCTCCGTGCGCACCGGCCACCGCACGGACGATCGAGAGCCCCAGGCCCGCGCCGCGGGTACCGGTGCGCTCGACCCCGCCCCGCCGGAACGGCTCGAACAGCCCGGGGACCTCGCGCTGGTCCAGCTCCGGTCCGTCGTTGGCGACCACCAGCCAGGCCTGGCGTCCGTCGCTGCCGGTCCGCACGTTCAGGACGCCATGGGTGACGTTGTAGCGCACGGCGTTCTCGACCAGGTTCCCGGCGAGGCGCTCCAGCAGGCTCGGGTCGCCGACCACGACGGCCGGGGCGAAGTCGGTGCCGACCTGGAGCGAGAGCCGCTCGGCTTCGGCCGCGACCGCTGCCAGCGTCGAGGGGACACCTCGCGCGAGGTCGACGGGTATCTGCTTGGCCAGCCGGCCTGCTTGGGCCTCGGTGCGGGCGAGCAGCAGCAGCGCCTCGATCAGCTCGTTCGCGCGGCTGGAGGCGTCCCGGACGACGGTGCCCATCCGGCGCAGGTCCTCGACCGTCGCGTCGTCGTCGGCGAGCGTCACGTCGATCTCGGTCCGCATCACGGCGAGCGGCGTCCGGAGCTCGTGGCTGGCGTTCGCGACGAACCGTTTCTGGCTGCCGAACGCGGCCGACAATCGGTCGAGCATGCTGTCGAACGTGTCGGCGAGCTCCTTCACCTCGTCGTCCGGGCCGGTGTGGTGCAGCCGGTGGTCGAGCGTCTCGGTGGACAGGCGCCGGGCGGTCGCGGTCACCTGGTGCAGTGGGCGCAGCGCCCGTCCGGTGAGCAGGTGCCCGCCCGCCACCCCGGCCACGCCGATCGCGACCAGCGCCAGGAAGCCCTTCACCAGCAGGTCGGTCGTGGTGGTGGAGGCCATGCTCTCCTGCCACGCGGTGGCACTCTCGGTGTGCGTGCTGCCGTCCGCGTCGACCAGCGTGACGCTGGAGCCCGGCGCGAGCTGCTCGGTGGACATCAGCTGGTCGCGCACCAGGAGGTAGGAGAGGACCAGCAGGAGCAGTCCGGCGCCGACCAGCAGGATGCCGTTGAGCAGCGTCAGCCGCAGCCGCAGCGTGGGGCGCAGCCGGGACGGTCGAACCGGGGCCGGCCCCCCGTAGACGGTCATCTCGGTGTCACCCGATAACCGGCACCGACCACGGTCTCGATCAGCGGCGGATCACCGAGCTTCTTGCGCAGCGTCATCATCGTCACCCGCACGGTCGTGGTGAACGGGTCGGCGTTGGCGTCCCAGACCCGCTCGAGCAGCTCCTCGCTGGAGATCACCGCGCCCCGCGCGGAGAGCAGCACCTCCAGCACGCCGAACTCCTTCCGGGTCAGGTCGACCGGACGCCCCGCACGGCTGACCACGCGGCGAGCCGGGTCGAGCTCGACGTCGCCGACGGTGAGCACCGGCGGGGCGGGCGGCGTCGCCCGGCGTCCGAGCGCACGCACCCGGGCGACCAGTTCCTCGAACGCGAACGGCTTCGCGAGGTAGTCGTCGGCCCCGATCCCGAGCCCTTCGACGCGGTCGGCCACGGTCCCGCTGGCGGTCAGCATGAGCACGCGGGTGAGCGAACCGGAGGCCGCCAGCTCGGCGCAGATCACGTCGCCGTGGACGCCCGGCAGGTCGCGGTCGAGCACCAGGACGTCGTAGCGGGTGACGGTGGCCATCTCCTGCCCGTCGGTGCCGTTGTAGGCGACGTCGACGGCCATCCCCTCCCGGCGCAGCCCGCGGGTTACCGCGTCGGCCAGAGCCCGCTCGTCCTCGATCACCAGCACCCGCACGTTCGTGCCTCCCACTGCGTTGCCCAGCGGAGGCCGACAGGTCGGCCCCCGCAACGACGGTAAGCCGTCGCGTCACCTCCGGCCACGAGCCGTGCCGGACGAGTGGGCTGCGGGTCACACCTGCATCACGATCCCCTGCGCCCCCACGCGGAATGCCGGTTACGTCCACCTTGGACGCGCGTAACCCACGACCGTGCCTGCAGCGCGATCGACCCGATGTGGTATCGATCGCGGGTGCGCATGCTGTCGACTCCTCCCCCACCGCCCCCATCGACCCCGACACCGCTCGCGGGTCTCGATGCGGTCCCGTGGAACCGGCTGCACCACGCCTACGGTGTCGCCACCGACGTACCGGGCCACTTACGGTCGTTACGGTCGGGCGATCCGGACGTCCGGCAGAACGCCTGCGCGGCGCTGCTGGGCACCGTGTACCACCAGGGAACGCGCTGGCAGGCGACCCGGTACGTGGTCCAGTTCGTGGTCGGGCTGGTGGAGTCGCGGGACACGCCGGACCGCGCGATCCTGATCGGCCTGCTGCGCGCGCTGGCGGTGGGCGACCGGGAGGACGGGGAACTGCCGTTCTCCCCCGCCGTCGCGTTCGCGGGCGCCCGCGGCGTGACGAGCGAAACCGAACGTACGGTTCTCACCTGGCTCTACGACGAGGAGACGCGTCCGGACGAGGCGCAGCTCGCCGCGACCGACGCGGTCGCCGCGTACTGGGCGCAGGCGGCGTACGAAGCGGGTGCACGCCACGGGTACCGCTACCTGAACTGGCTCAGCGACTACGACCCAGCGGTCGCTGCCGGCGCCGCGGAGCTCCTGGCGTGGTTCCCGGAGACCCCCGGCGTGGTACCCGCGCTGATCGCGGTGCCGGACGACGAGGCGCACGCGCTCGCCCGGTCCAGCGCCAACCTCAGCCTCGGCCACCTCGGCCACAGCGCCGCGGGCAACATCGAGGTGGACGCCCGGCTGGTCGAGCTGCTCGGCGCGCAACACCTCACGGTCGCGCTGACGGCCGCGGTGGCGCTGGCCTACCGCCATGGCACCGCTCTGCCGCCCGGGGCGCTCACGGTGCTCCAGGAGGCCCGCAACCGCAAGGTGGGGCGGCGCGAGTGGTCCGACAGCTGGCCCTGGGACCGCCCCCCAGCCGCCTTCGCCGACCTAGCCCTCCGCCGAGCGGCCGCCGGTCGAGCCCGCGATCAGCGCGGTCGATAGACCACTGCGCGGTGGTCTATCCGAACCACCCGCACGACCCGATCCGCTTCGAGGATGCGATAGACGATCCGATAGTCGCCCCGCCGCGCCGCGTGGTAGCCGGCCCAGTCGTTGATCAGTTCCTTGCCGACGCGATGTGGGTTGTCCAGCAGCGGTCCGGTCATGAACGCTCCGATCGCTTCCGCTGCCGCTAACGGCAAGCCGTGCGGCGGACCGCTCTGCAGGACACGCGAGGCCGAACGAGCCAGCCGAAGCTCGTACCGGTCACTCATCCGGCACCTCTGCGGCTCGGCGCCGCGCCAGGATGTCCTCGACGTCGGTCGCGGTCAGGTAATCACCGTCCGCCACCTCACGATCGGCAACGGTCGTCTCCGCGAGCGCGGACGGAGTCGTCGCCAGCTCCAGCGTCATCTGCAGCGCGTCGAGGTCGTCGACGGCGATGATCACGACGTGCGGTCGTCCGTTGCGGGTCACGATCACGCGCTCATGCGTCGCCGCGACTTCATCCGCGAGCGCAGAAAAGCGCGTTTTGACCTCATTCAGAGGCAGGATCGTCGTCATGACCACGATTCTAGTTGACCAGAATCCTAGTCAACTAGCGATCCAGGGGAGCGGACTCGCGGAGGCGCCCGGCGTCCGCTTCCCGGTGCGCCTCGCCGCGGCCTCAACGACCACGGCCCGCCGGGGAACCGGCGGGCCGGACGCTCAGTGCGTGAGGGGGTCGCTCGTCCGGTCGGCCTGTTCGGCCTGCAACGAGACCCACTCGGTGATCTGCCGGGCGATGTCCTGCGCGGTCAGCCCGAGGTCGGCGAGGATCTCGCCGCGCGTCCCGTGCGGGTGCCACTCCGCGGGCACGCCCAGGTCGCGCACCGGCACGCCGACGCCGGCGTCGGAGAGCGTCTGCGCCAGCGCGGTGCCGATCCCACCGGCCCGGACGCCGTCCTCCAGCGAGACCACCAGCGCGGCCTCCCGCGCCATCGTCACCAGCGCCTCGGGCACCGGCCGCACCCACCGCGGGTCGACGACCGTGACCCGGATGCCGTGCTCGGCGGCCCGCGCCGCGACCTCGACCGCGGTGTGCGCGAACGCGCCGATGCTCACCAGCAAGACGTCCGGCTTCTTACCGGCGTCGACCAACACGTCCACACCACCGACGCGGGACACCGCCGGAAGGTCGGCCGGCACCGCGCCGGTCGGGAACCGCACGACGGTCGGGCCGTCGGAGACGGCCACCGCCTCGCGGAACTCCTCCCGCAGCGTCGCCGCGTCGCGGGGCGCCGCGACCTTGATGCCCGGCACGACGCCGAGGATCGACAGGTCCCAGATGCCGTAGTGGCTCGGCCCGTCCGGCCCGGTGATGCCCGCCCGGTCGAGCACGAACGTCACCGGCAGGCCGTGCAGGGCGACGTCGAGCAGTGTCTGGTCGAACGCCCGGTTGAGGAACGTGGCGTACACCGCGACGACCGGGTGCATGCCGCCCATCGCCAGACCCGCCGCCGAGGTGACCGCGTGCTGCTCGGCGATGCCGACGTCGTACGCCCGCTCGGGGTAGCGCTGGGCCAGCTTGTCGATGCCGGTCGGGATCGCCATCGCGGCGGTAATGCCGACGACGTCCTCGCGCTCCTCGGCGACCGCGACCAGTTCCTCGGAGAAGACCTTGGTCCACTTCAGCGCGGGCGGGGCGATCGACTTGCCGGTGGCCGGGTCGAACGCGCCAGGACCGTGGAAGTTGTCGGCCTCGTCGGCCTCGGCCGGCGCGTAGCCGTAACCCTTGCGGGTGACCGTGTGCACGATCACCGGACCGCCGAACGACTTCGCCCGGCGCAGCGCGGACTCCAGCGCACCGAGGTCGTGCCCGTCCACCGGGCCGACGTACTTCAGCCCGAGGTCCTCGAACATGCCCTGCGGGCTGATCGCGTCCTTCAGGCCCCGCTTGACGCCGTGCAGCGCGTCGTAGAGCGGCGCCCCGACCAGCGGGGTCCGGGACAGCGAGTCGCGGACCAGGTCGAGCACCCGCTCGTACCCCGGATTGAGCCGCAGCGTGGCGAGATGGTTGGCGAGCCCGCCGATCGTCGGCGCGTAGGAGCGGCCGTTGTCGTTGACGACGATCACGACCGGGCGATCCTTGCCTGCGGCGATGTTGTTGATCGCCTCCCAGCACATGCCGCCGGTCAGCGCCCCGTCGCCGACCAGCGCGACCACGTGGCGCTTCTCACCGCGCAACGCGAACGCCTTGGCCAGGCCGTCGGCGTAGGAGAGGGCCGTGGAGGCGTGCGAGTTCTCGACCAGGTCGTGCGGGCTCTCGTCCCGGCTGGGGTAGCCGGAGAGGCCGCCGCGCTGGCGGAGCTTCTCGAAGTCGTGCCTGCCGGTGAGCAGCTTGTGCACGTAGGCCTGGTGGCCGGTGTCGAACAGGATCTTGTCGGCCGGGGACTCGAACACCCGGTGCAGCGCGATCGTCAGCTCGACCGCGCCGAGGTTCGGACCGAGGTGGCCACCGGTCTTCGAGACCTTGGCGACCAGGTAGTCGCGGATCTCGGCCGCCAGGGTCGGCAGCACCTCCGCGGGCAGTGCCCGCAGCACCTCGGGCGAGGAGATGCTTCCCAGAAGCTCACCGTCGGACAATGCACCCTTGGACGGGGGAACCTCGGCACGGGCCTGGTCGGTCACGGTGGCGGCAACTCCTCGCGCTAGCGGGGTCAGGGGGCCTGCTTGGGGAGCCGGCGAGATTTTCGAGTCTAGCCACGGCTGACTCGACCGCATCTCGAGGCTCAGGCCTCCACCCCATGGTGCACGAGCAGCAAAAGCCCAGCTCACCGGGGGCTGCGCCGGGCGGATCCGGCCGCTTGCGCGCCTGGAAACCCACACAGAAACTTCACGTTATACAAACGATGCGGACGCTGTGCGCGTGCACAGCGTCCGCATCGATGTTGTTGCTGTTACCTACCGGAGCTCTTCCGGCCGCGGGAGGACACCGCGTCGATCACGACCGCGCCGAGCAGCACCGCGCCGGTGATCATGTACTTCACCGACGACTCCAGCGACTGCAGCGCCAGGCCGTTCGCGATCGAACCGATCACGACCGCGCCGAGCAGCGGCGCGTAGCGACGGGTGCGGCCACCGAAGAGGCTGGTACCACCGATGACCGCCGCGGCGATCGAGTTGACCAGCACGTCACCGGCACCGGACTGCTGGTTCGCGAAGCCCAGCCGCATCGCGGCGATCACACCACCGATCGCGGCGAGCGTCGAGCAGAGCATGAACACCGAGATCCGGATCGCGTCGACCTTGATACCGGCCCGGCGAGCCGCCTCGATGTTGCCACCGACGGCCAGGATCGCCCGGCCGTACTTCGTCCGCCGGATGACCCAGTCGAAGATCAGCACCAGCGTGACCGAGAACAGGAAGATCCACGGCAGGCCGCGGTCGAGGCCCAGCTTCGCGGCGACCGCGACGACCACGACGACGAGGAACACCGCGACGATCGCGGTGACCCAGATCGGCTGACCGGACAGCCCGGCGCGCCGGCGGCGGGCCGACCCGGTCAGCGCCGTCACCACGTACAGCAGGACCAGCGCGAAGCCGATCGTGTAGGTCAGCCAGGTCGGGAGGAACTTCTGCTGGCCGATGTCGATCAGCGTTCCGGTCGGCGGCAGGTTGATCGTGCCCTGCTTACCGAGGATCTGCAGCTGCACACCGAGCCAGGCGAGCAGACCGGCGAGCGTGATGACGAACGACGGCACGCCGATCTTCGTGAAGACCAGGCCGTGGATCAGGCCGATCACGGTACCCGCGAGCACCGCCATCAGGACCGACAGCCACGGGTTGACGCCGTGGGTCGCGTTGGCCACTGCCACGATCGCGGCGGCGACACCGCTGACCGAACCGATCGACAGGTCGATCTCGCCGAGCAGCAGCACCAGCGTGATGCCGAGCGCGATGATCGTCAGCGACGCGATCTGCAGACAGAGGTTGACCAGGTTGAACGCGTTGAGGAACGTCTCGTTCAGGCTCTGGAAGACGATGACGATGACGACGAGTCCGACGACGATCGGCAGCGAGCCGATGTCGCCGCTCTTCAGCCGCTGCACCAGCGCGCTGAGGTAGCCCATCGGGCCACGGGCCTGGATCAGCCGGGGGTCGAGCAGGTCCGCCGCGACGGCACCTTCCGCCGGCTTCTCGGCCGGCTCCAGGGGGGTGTTCGTCGAGCTCACGCGTTCGTCCCTTCGTGCCGGCCCGCGGGGCCGCGGTGTTCCCGGGCGGCCCGCTCGGCCACCACGTTGTCGCTGGCGCCGGTGATCGCGGCGACCAGCTCGGTGCTGCTGACCGCGCGGGCGTCGAACTCACCCGCGTTGCGACCGAGGCGGAGGACCAGCACCCGGTCGGCGACGGCCTGGACGTCCGCCATGTTGTGGCTGATCAGGACGACCGCGAGACCCCGGTCGCGCAGCCGCTCGACCAGGTTGAGCACCTGGGCGGTCTGGGCGACGCCGAGGGCGGCGGTCGGCTCGTCGAGGATGACGACCTTGGGGTTGCCGAGCAGCGACCGCGAGATCGCGACGGTCTGCCGCTGGCCACCGGAGAGCGAGGCGACCGGGATCCGGACGCTCGGGATCTTCGCAGCGAGCGTGCGCAGCAGCTCCCAGCTGCGCTTCTCCATCTCGGCCTCGTCGAGGGCGACGCCACCGATCGTGACCTCGTTGCCCAGGAACAAGTTGCCGACGACGTCGAGGTTGTCGCAGAGCGCCAGGTCCTGGAAGACCGTGGCGATGCCGAGGTTCTGCGATGCCGACGGCGACGGGATGGAGACCGGGCGGCCCTCGAAGAGGATCTCGCCGCTGTCCGCCGGTCCCGCTCCGGACATCACCTTGACGAGCGTGGACTTGCCGGCTCCGTTGTCTCCGACCAGCGCGACCACCTCCCCGGCCTGAACCGAGAAGGAGACATCGGTGAGCGCCTGGACGGCGCCGAACCGCTTGTTGATGCCCGTCATCGAGAGCACCGGCGCATCTGTGCCGGTGCTTGGACGGCCGGCCCCTGTGGTGGCTGTCATGCGGTCCTCTTCGCTGCGAGGGGGTTGGTTTCGGAATGGACCCCTGCGCGCGGGAACGACGGCACACCGTGTGGTGTGCCGTCGCCCTCGCGATCAGGAGTGGTCGGCCGTCACTGGAGGCCGGCCGCCTTGCAGGCCGCCGCGTAGTCGGCCGTGCAGATCTGCGCCACCGTGTAGAAGTTGTCGGCGACGACAGTCGTCTTGATGTTGTCCTTCGTGACCGCGACCGGGGTCAGCAGGATCGACGGGACGTCTTCCTTGCCGTTGTTGACCGGGGTGGTCTGGTCGGTGATCTCCTTGCCCTGGGCCAGCGCGACCGCGATCTCCGCGGCCTTCTCGGCCTCCGGCTTGATGGCCTTGTAGACCGTCATGAACTGGTCGCCGGCGACGATCCGCTGGATCGCGGCGAGCTCGGCGTCCTGGCCGGTGACCGGCGGGAGCGGGGTGACGCCCGCGGCCTTCATCGCGGCGATGGCGCCACCGGCGGTGCCGTCGTTCGCGGCGTAGACGCCCACGAAGCCGGTCTTACCCAGCTTGGAGATCTGGCCGTCCATGAACGTCTGAGCGTTCTCCGGCTTCCACTCCGGCGTGAAGTAGTCCGGGGTCGGCTCGAGCTTGAAGCCCGAACCGTCGAGGACCGAGTGCGCGCCCTTGTTGAAGAGCTTCGCGTTGTTATCCGTCGGCGAGCCGTTGATCATCACGACGTTGCCGCTGGTCTTGCCGGTCTTCTTCAGCTGGTCGACCAGCGAGGTGGCCTGCAGCGCGCCGACCTTCTCGTTGTCGAACGAGATGTAGTAGTCGAGGTCCGCGCCGGTCACGAGCCGGTCGTAGGAGATGACCGGGACCTTCTTGGCCTTCGCGGTGTTGACGATGCTGGCAGCGGCCGCACCGTCGACCGGGTCGAGCACGAGGACCTTCGCGCCGTCGTTCAGCGCGGCCTCAGCCTGCTGCTGCTGCGTGTCGGACTGCTGGTTGGCGTTGTTGTAGATGACCGAGCAGCCCGAGCAGAGCGACTTGACCTTGGCCTCGAACAGCGGCTTGTCGAACTGCTCGTACCGGGTCGTCTGCGACTCCGGGAGCAGTAGCGCGATCTTGGCACTGTCGCTGCTGCTGCCAGAGTCAGAACCTTCGTCTGAGCTCTCACAGGCTGCCGCGCTGAGCGCCAGCAGCACGGCAGCGGCAACAGCGACGCCGCGACGCAGAGTGAACACCGAACCTCCCGATGGGGACGCATCAAAAACACTGCACCGGCGCACTCCGCCGATGCCCAGAACACTCTGCCCTCGGCCCGGGTTACGTCAAGGAACAGCCATAACGGTTTGGTTTCGTCATGGACACGACACTTCACTGTATCGGTAAAGCCGACGAAAGCCACGAAGCATGCACTCCCGGCGGCTTCCAACGATTCAGTTTTGTGTTCAGTTGACAGAACTGTCGACACGCCGGAATATTCCTCCATGACTGACCAGGTGTCAGGCGTCACCGCGCTGGGCGGTAATCAACGCCGTCTGGCCGATGCGCTGCGGGCAATGGGGCCCAGTACCCGCGCCGATCTGGCGTCCGCGACCGGCCTCTCCCGTGCGACCGTCTCGACTACGCTGAGTGACCTCGCGGACCTCGGCCTGGTCGTGGAACCCGGCGGTACCGCGCCCGCGGGTCCCGCGGGTGGCCGGCCGGCCGCCGTGGTCCAGCTCGCGCCGGGCGCGGGGGTCGTGGCCGGGGTGGACGTCGGGCGGCGGCACGTCAACGTCGCGGTGGCCGACCTGGCGCACACCGTCATCGCCGAGCGCGGTGAGCGGCTGCAGCCGGACGAGGAGCACACCGCTTCGGTCATGCTCGACCGCGCGGCCGCGCTCGTGGTCGCCGCCGTCGAGGAGTCCGGCCACCGTCTGTCGGACGTGATCGGCGTCGGGCTCGGCCTGCCCGCCCCGGTCGTGGCGGGCACCGGCCTGCTGGGCGCGTCGAACATCCTGCCCGCCTGGGCCGGGTTGGCGCCGTCGGTGGAGCTCGGGCGCCGTCTCCAGTTGCCGGTCCACGTCGAGAACGACGCGAACCTCGGCGCGCTCTCCGAGCACACCTGGGGCGCCGGGCGGGGCAGCGAGGCGCTCGTCTACCTCAAGCTGGGCACCGGCATCGGCGGTGGGCTGGTGATCAACGGGCGGCTGTTCCGGGGCATCTCCGGTACCGCGGGCGAGATCGGCCACCTGAGCCTCGACGCGGCGGGCGACGTCTGCCGGTGCGGCAACCGCGGTTGCCTGGAACTGGTCGCCGGTGGCGCCGCGCTGGTCTCGGTGCTGCGCCGGGGCCGGCCCGAGGTCCGGTCGCTGGCGGACGTCGTCCAGCTGATCGCCGAGGGAGACGCGCCGTGCCGCCGGGTGGTCGCGGACGCCGGCTCGGCGATCGGGATCGCGCTCGGTGGCCTGGTGAACCTGATCAACCCGGACCGGGTCGTGGTGGGTGGCGAGCTGGCAGCGACCGGGCAGGTGCTGCTCGACCCCCTCCGGCACGCGCTGGGGCGGTCCGCGGTGCCGAGCGCGGTCGAAGCGGTCGACGTCGTCCAGGGGACGCTCGGCGGCCGCGCCGAGGCCCTCGGCGCGGTCGCCCTGGTGCTCCGCGAACCGTCCCCCAGCCGCTAGCGGGGCAGGAGCGTCCCGACGCACTCGACGTGGTGGGTCATCGGGAACGCGTCGAAGGCGCGGACCCGCGTCAGGCGGTAACCCTCCTCGGCGAACGTGGCCACGTCGCGGGCGAACGCCGCCGGATCACACGCCACGTAGGCCACGGCCCGCGGGCCCCGAGCCGCTACCGCACGCACCACCGCAGCACCGGCCCCCGACCGCGGTGGATCCAGCACCACCAGGTCAACCGGCTGCTCGAGCCCCTCGCCCAGCGCCCGGTCCACCCGCGCAGCGACCACCTCGACCCACTCCAGGTCCCGCACGTTCCGCCGGGCGTCGTCGCACGCACCACGGTCGGCCTCGACCGCGACCACCCGGCCGTCCGGCCCCACCTGCGAGCCGAGCACCCCGGCGAACAGGCCGGCGCCGGCGTACAGGTCGAGCACCGACTCCCCCGGACGCGGCCCCAGCGCCTCGACGACCGCGCTCACCAGCGCGTCCGGCGCCGCGGGATGCACCTGCCAGAACCCGTCTGCCCGCACGTACCAGCGCCGCCCGGCCGCGAGCTCCCGCACCCGCCGGTGCCCCCGGATCGGCGCGGCGGGCGCCCGCTCGGTGCGCCGGACCGGCGATGCCGCGACCAGGATCGCCGCCGACTCCGGCAGCTCCTCCGGCACGTGTACCGGCGTCGGTGCCGGCCCGGATGCCTGCCCGCGCCCGCGTCCGCCCCGGTCACGGCCCCGGCCTCGCTCACGTCCCCGGCCCCGGTCACGCCGGGGACCGGGCTGGTCGAGCACCAGCGCGTCGTCACCACCCGCCGACACCACGGCCTCGACCGCGGCCACCCCCGGCCACCCCAGGTGGGTCACACCGAGCGCGTCGATCCGTGGATCGGCGATCGGGCAGCTCTCCACCGGCAACACCGCCCGCGACCGGTGCGGGTGCAACCCCGCACGCCCGGTCGGGTCGACCGCGAACTGGACCCGCGTCCGCCAGCCGAGCGGCCCACCGGGCAGCTCCTCGACGCCGGTGAAGATCTCCGAAACCCGCTCCGGGGTCAGCGCCCCGAGGCGCTCCAGCTGCTCCCGCACCACGCCCGCCTTCAACGAGCGCTGCGCGGACGGAGCGGCGTGCTGCAGATCGCAGCCCCCGCACCCGCCGGGGTGCGCGTACGGGCAGGGCGGCTCGACTCGCTCCGGCGCCGCCCGCAGCACCTCGACCGCGTCCGCACGGCAGAACGAGCCGCCACGATCCTCGGTCACCCGAGCCAGCACCCGCTCGCCCGGCAGCGCGTGCCGGACGAAGACCACCCGGCCGTCGTGCCTGCCCACGCAGTGCCCGCCGTGCGCGAACGCGCCGATCTCCAGCTCGAACTCGGTACCCGCCGCCCAGGACGTCACGATTGGGAACCCTCCGACTCGCGGTCACGGTCGGGCGGGTCGGAGACCGAGGGGTGCAGGCCGCGGCGTACCGAACCGGGACCGGCCACCCGGTCGGCGCGGTCCGGGTCACGGCCGGCGGTGGACAGCAGCTGCCACGGCACGCTGGTCACCATCACGCCGGGTTCGAACAGCAGCCGGCCCTTGAGCCGCAACGCGCTCTGGTTGTGCAGCAGGTGCTCCCACCAGTGCCCGACCACGTACTCCGGGATGAACACCGTGACGACGTCCCGCGGCGACTGCCTGGTCAGCCCGTGCACGAAGTCGAGGATCGGCCGGGTGATCTCCCGGTACGGCGACTCCACCACGGTGAGCGGCAACGAGATTCCCCGCCGGTCCCACTCCTCCTGCAGCGCGCGCGTCGAGGCGTCGTCCACGTTCACGGTCACCGCGGTCAGCGAGTCCGGGCGGGTCGCCTTCGCGTAGGCCAGCGCCCGCAGCGTCGGCTGGTGGAGCGTCGAGACCAGCACGACCGCGTGGTTGCGGGACGGCAGGATCGGCTTCTCGTCGGCCGGCCGCAGTTCTTCGGCCACCCGGTTGTAGTGCCTGCGGATACCCAGCATCAGCAGGTAGATGAACGCCATCGCAGCGATCGCGATCCAGGCGCCCTGGGTGAACTTGGTGAGCAGCACGATGATCAGCACCGTGCCGGTCATGACCAGTCCGAACGCGTTGATCGCCTGCGAGCGGCGCATGCGGCGGCGAACCTGCGGGTCGCGCTCCACCCGCAGCAGCCGGTTCCAGTGCCGCACCATGCCGATCTGGCTGAGCGTGAACGAGACGAACACCCCGACGATGTAGAGGTGGATCAGCGCGCTCGGGTCTGCCTTGAACGCCACCAGCAGGATGCCGGCGGCGACCGCGAGGAACAGGATGCCGTTGCTGAACGCTAGCCGGTCGCCCCGGGTGTGCAGCTGCCGCGGGAGGTATCGGTCCTGCGCGAGGATCGAGCCCAGCACCGGGAAGCCGTTGAACGCGGTGTTCGCGGCCAGCACCAGGATCAGCGCGGTCATGAACGTCACGAAGTAGAAGCCGGGGCTGAACCCGCTGAAGATCGCCTCGCCCAGCTGCGCGACGACGGTCTTCTGGACGTAACCGTCCGGTGCGCCTTCCAGCTGCTCCGCGGGGTTCTCGACGTACTGGAGGCCGGTCAGCCGGGCCAGCCAGATCATGCAGAGCATCATCGCGACCGAGATCAGCCCGAGCAGCAGCAGCGTCGTCGCCGCGTTCTTGCTCTTCGGACGGCGGAACGCGGGCACACCGTTGCTGATCGCCTCGACGCCGGTCAGCGCCGCGCACCCGGACGAAAACGCGCGCGCCAGCAGGAACACCAGCGCGACCCCGGCGATCGTCTGCTCGCTGTGCATCTCGAAGTCGGCGCTCTCGGCCCGCACCTCGTCACCCGCGATGAAGATCCGGTACACGCCCCAGAGCACCATGCCGAAGACCGCGATCATGAACCCGTAGGTCGGGATCGCGAACGCCACCCCCGACTCCCGGACACCCCGCAGGTTGAGCGACGTCAACAGCGCGACCAGCAGGATCGATACCAGCACCTGATGGTCGTCCAGGATCGGCACCGCCGAAGCGAGGTTCGCCACTCCGGACGCCACCGACACCGCGACCGTGAGTACGTAGTCGACGAGCAGCGCGCTCGCCACCCCCAGGCCGAACCGCGACCCGAGGTTGGTGTTCACGACCTCGTAGTCGCCGCCGCCGGACGGATAAGCATGGACGTTCTGCCGATAGGAGGCGACCACGGTGAGCAGGACGACGACGACGGCCAGCGCGATCCAGGGCGACAACGTGTAGGCGGCGAGCCCCGCCGCGCTCAGCGTGGCGAGGATCTCGGCGGGCGCGTAGGCGACCGACGACAACGCGTCGGACGCGAAGACCGGCAGCGCGACGCGCTTCGGCAGCAGGGTTTCGGCAAGCTTGTCGCTCCGGAGCGCCCGTCCGATGACGAGGCGCTTGAACACGGACGTCGGGGACGGCACGGCGCTAGCGTACGTCCGTCCTGACCGGCGGATCGGGCAGGGCGGTAACTCGTGAACATCGAGTCCGAAGACCCTGGGTTACCCGGGGGTTCAGGGCGTGTAGCGTCCAGGCGAGGTCAGGCCTCCAGGGCGCGGAAGGACTGCGGACGTGCACATCGTCATCATGGGCTGCGGACGGGTGGGCTCCACCCTCGCCCACAGTCTGGAGAAGCGCGGGCACACCGTCGCGGTCATCGATCAGAACCCCGATGCGTTCCGCCGGCTCGGCCCGAACTTCGGCGGTTCGACGGTGACCGGGGTCGGCTTCGAGCGCCGGACTCTCGAGGAGGCCGGCATCGAGCGGGCCGACGCGTTCGCGGCGGTGAGCAGCGGCGACAACTCGAACATCATCTCGGCGCGGCTGGCCAGGGAGACGTTCGGCGTCCAGCGGGTCGTGGCGCGGATCTACGACCCCCGCCGAGCGGCGGTCTACGAGCGTCTCGGCATCCCGACCGTCGCCACCGTCCGCTGGACGTCCGACCAGGTGCTCCGCGCGCTGATGCCGGAGAGCGCGGTCGAGGTCTGGCGCGACCCCTCCGGCTCGGTCGCGATGATCGAACCACCGCTGCACCCCGGGTGGCTCACCCAGCGGATCTCGACGCTGGAGGAAGCGACCGGAGCGCGGGTCGCGTACCTCACCCGCTTCGGGGTGGGGCAGCTCTGCAACCGGTCCACGGTCATCCAGGAAGGCGACCGGATCTTCCTGCTCGCGGCCGAGGGCCAGGTCGAGAGGGTCAGCGAGATCGCCGCTACGGCTCCGGGCGAGAGGGGACACTGATGCGGGTCGCGATCGCGGGTGCCGGGAACGTCGGCCGTTCGGTGGCCAACGAGCTGGTGGAGAACGGTCACCAGGTGATGCTGATCGACCGTGACCCCCGTCAGATGCGCAGCCACCTCGTTCCGGAGGCCGAGTGGGTGCTCGCCGACGCGTGCGAGCTCTCGTCGCTGGACGACGCCGGGATGGCCGGGTGCGACGTCGTGGTGGCCGCGACCGGCGACGACAAGGTCAACCTCGTGGTGTCGCTGCTGGCGAAGACCGAGTTCGCGGTCGGCCGGGTCGTCGCCCGGGTCAACCGGGCGGAGAACGAGTGGCTGTTCACCGACCAGTGGGGCGTGGACGTCTCGGTCAGCAAGCCGCGGCTGATGGCGGCGCTGGTCGAGGAGGCCGTGACGGTCGGCGACCTGGTGCGGCTGATGACGTTCCGGCAGGGTCAGGCCAACCTGGTCGAGATCACGCTGGCCGGGGACGCGCCGTACGTCGGGCGTCCGCTGCGGGAGGTTCCGCTCCCGTCGGACGCGGCGCTGGTCGCGATCCTCCGCGGGGCCCGGGTGCTGGTGCCGACCCCGGACGACCCGCTGGAGGCCGGTGACGAGCTGATGTTCCTGTGCCCGCAGGAGACCGAGGACCGTCTCCACTCGGTCGTCAGCGGCGACGGCTCGGTCGACTGAAGCCCGGCCGTCCGCGGCGGACGGCTCACCCGACCGCGGCGGGCAGGTCCGCCGACCGCGGCGGGCGGGTCAGCCGACCGCTGCGGTCCGTTCGGCGTCGGCCGCGATCGCGCGGCGTCCGTACCAGATCGTGAACACCAGGCAGGCGCCGAACATCGGCCAGCCCATCGCCAGCGACGCCCAGCCGAGCGCGTCGGCGTTGCTCTGCGACCACAGCCAGATCTGCACACCCGCGCGGATCGCGAACATCAGCGCCCAGACGAGGCTGATCAGCGAGAACGCCCGCATGAGCCCCTTGCTCTCCCGCCACGCAGGCGGGATCTCGGCGATGAACCGCCACGCGTACCCGATCACCGGGCGCCGGAACAGCACGGACCCCGCGCACAGCAGCGCTCCGCCGCTGTTGCGGGCGATGTTGAGCAGGTAGAAGTCCTCGGCCTGGCCGGTGCGAGCGGCGATGAACGCCGCGATCCCGACCGCGAACAGCCCGTTCAGCGCATGCCGTACCGAATCGCGCCGGATCAGCCGGTACGCGGCGATCAACGCGGCAGAACCGACCGCTGCCCAGAGCGCCGGCTTCAGCGACGTGGTCATGTTCACCACGATGAAAACCAGCACCGGCAGGCTGCTCTCGACCAACCCGCGGAGCCCGCCGAGCTGCTCGCGGACGGCGTCCGCGATCGAGATCGGTTCGTCGTCCTTCTCGCCGTCGTCGGCTGAAACCTCAGCCTGCGCCTCCGGCGGGGTGATCCGCACGCGACGCGGCGAACCGCCGTCCGCGGGGGTGACGGGCGCGGGGTCACCACCGCCGCCCGGAACTACGGCGCTGTCCGAAACCTGGGCCCTCTCCGGAGCAGCGTGGCGACCGTGCCCGCCGTGCCCGACGGGGTCGCCCGGCGGCAGATCGGCGACCAGGTGTGCCGCCTCGTCCGCGAGGATGTCCGCGACCCGAGCCGAGGGGTGCTCGTCGCCGAAGATCGCCTCGGCGAGTTGCTCGTCCTCCACCTCGCGCCGGTCGGTGTCGGCGGACGAGTCGATACGGTCGCCGGTCGGCCGGGCGCGGTGGTCGGTCACGGTGAGGTCGGCTCCAGCGTGTAGACGGGGTTGAAGATCACCTTACGACCATCCCGCAGGGCGAGCCGTCCCTCGACGGAGAGCGACCGGCCGGGCTCGATACCGGCGATCCGCCGCCGGCCGAGGAACACGATCGTGATCGAGCCGGTGCCGTCGAACAGCTCGGCTTCCAGCGTCGGCTGGTTGGTTCGTGGGGTGTAGCGGACGGACGTCAACCGGCCGGTGACCGTGGCGTACCGGCCCCGCGGACAGTCACAGACCTTCTCCGCCCCCGATCGGGCGCTGACCTCCTGCAGGTTCTCGGCATCGAGTTCGCGGTCGGAGGCGGTGATACGGCGGAAGAGCCGTTTCAGGCCGGAGTCCTCAGCGGTCCGCGGCAGCGTGTCAGTCATGTGGGCACCTCAGCGACGAGTCGGCGCGGCTATGCCGTAGAAACGCGTTTGCGTATCCGAGGCATACCCGGTACCGCGCCGTCCTGATCAGGGTAGGTCAGGATTCCTACGCCACAATGGCCAACCGTGTCAGATCGTTGGCAGTGGTACGGCGAACGTGGGAATCCCGTGGCGATCGTGCTCCCCGGGAGCGCGTCAAACGCCGATTTTGTCCGCCGCGCGTTCGGTCCGCCGCTCGCCGCTGCTGGGTTCTGCCTGGTCACGGCAGATCCCCCGGTCGAGGACGTCGTGGCAGGTCAGTTGACCGTGCTGGACGACGCCGAGGAGCGGTTCGGGCCGGCGTTGGTGGGAGGTGTGTCACTCGGCGCCCACCTGGCGGTCCGCTGGGCCGCGCACCGGTTGAACCGGTCGGCGGCGCGCCGACCGAGCCGGCGTCCGGCGGTGGCCGGTTTGCTGCTCGTGATGCCCGCCTGGACCGGGGAGCCGGACGCGGTCGCCGGAGTCTCGGCGATAACGGCGGCCGACGTCGAACGGGACGGGGTCGCCGCCACCGTGGAAAGGCTGCGGGCCGCGGCGCCCGGCTCCTGGGTCGTGGACGAGCTGGCGGCAGCGTGGCCCCGGTACACCGCCCGCGAACTCACCACCGCACTCCGGGCCACGGCCACCAGCGCCGGACCCACCCTCGCCGAGCTGGCGTCGCTCACCGTGCCGTGCGGGGTGGTGGCCGTCACCGACGACCCGATGCACCCGGCGACGGTCGCCGAGGCCTGGGCCGAGGCCGCACCCACCGCAGCCCTCACCACGACGACGCTGGCCGCGGTCGGCGCCGACCGCACGTACCTCGGCCATGCCGCGATCCAGGCTTGTCGCGCGGTGGGTACTGTCCGGCCGTGACTGATGTGGCAGGAGTGGCGGCTCCGCCGCACGACGGAATGCGCACCGGCGTCCGCCGGTGGCTGTTGGACGGGCTGGCCGACCGAGCGACCGACCACCCGGGGCCGCACCGCGCGCCGGTCGCCGAGCACAAGACCCATCCCTGGTGGAAGGTCATGTGCCTGACGGGCGTCGACTACTTCTCGACGCTCGGCTACCAGCCGGGCATCGCCGCGCTCGCCGCAGGCGTCATCTCACCGTTCGCCACGATGGTGCTGATCCTGCTGACGCTGCTCGGCGCGCTGCCGGTGTACCGCCGGGTCGCGAAGGAGAGCCCGCACGGCGAGGGCTCGATCGCGATGCTGGAGAAGGTGCTGCCCTGGTGGGGCGGCAAGCTGTTCGTGCTGGCGCTGCTCGGGTTCGCGTGCACGGACTTCCTGATCACGATGACGCTCTCGGCCGCGGACGCTACCGCGCACCTGGAGGAAAATCCGTTCGCGCCGTCGTTCCTGCACGGCCAGGAGGTGCTGATCACGCTGGTGCTGCTCGCGCTGCTCGGCGGGGTGTTCCTCAAGGGCTTCACCGAGGCGGTCGGCATCGCGGTCGGGCTGGTGAGCGTCTACCTATCGCTGAACCTCGTCGTGCTGCTGGCCGCGTTCTACGAGGTCGCCACCCACCCGACGAAGATCGGCGACTGGTCGGAGGCGCTGACCACCTCGCACGGCAGCCCGTTCGCGGTGATCGCGGTGGCACTGCTGGTGTTCCCGAAGCTCGCGCTGGGGCTCTCCGGCTTCGAGACCGGTGTCGCGGTGATGCCGCAGATCCGGGGCCGCGCCGGGGACACCGAGCGGCGTCCGGTCGGCCGGATCGCCGGTGCGCGCCGGCTGCTCACGACCGCGGCGCTGACGATGAGCTGCTTCCTGATGGCGTCCAGTTTCTGCACGACCGTCCTGATCCCGGAGAAGGAGTTCGAGTCCGGCGGCGAGGCCAACGGCCGCGCCCTGGCCTACCTGGCGCACGAGCACCTCGGCGAGGTGTTCGGCACGATCTACGACCTGAGCACGATCGCGATTCTCTGGTTCGCTGGTGCGTCCGCGATGGCCGGCCTGCTGAACCTGGTGCCGCGCTACCTGCCCCGGTACGGGATGGCTCCGGAGTGGGCGCGGGCGGTCCGGCCGCTGGTGCTGCTGTTCACCGCGGTGGCGTTCGTCGTCACGATCCTGTTCGACGCCGATGTGGACGCTCAGGGCGGTGCCTACGCGACCGGCGTCCTCGTGCTGATGACGTCGGCGGCGATCGCGGTCACGCTGTCGGCCCATCGCCGTGGCCGCCGCCCGGCGATGATCGGGTTCGGAACGATCGCGGCGATCTTCACCTACACGACGATCGCGAACGTGATCGAGCGCCCGGACGGCGTCAAAATCGCGGCGCTGTTCATCGTCGCGATCGTCGCGACCTCCTTCGCGTCCCGGGTACAGCGGGCGTTCGAGCTGCGCGCCACCGAGGTCACGCTGGACGAGACCGCCGCCCGGCTGGTCGCCGAGAGCGTGCACGACGGCGTCCTGGAGATCGTCGCGAACGAGCCGAACTCCCGGGACGCGAGCGAGTACGCCGAGAAGGAGGCCGAAGCCCGGGAACGGCACCACCTGCCGGCCGCGGCGCCGGTGCTGTTCCTCGAGGTCACGGTCGCCGACGCGTCGGAGTTCGCGAGCGACCTGCACGTCGTCGGCGAGGAGCGGGACGGATACCGAGTGCTCTCGATGCGCGCGGCGAGCGTCCCGAACTCGGTGGCGGCGTTGCTCCTGCACGTCCGGGACACCTACGACGTCCGCCCGCACGTCTACTTCGAGTGGACGGAGGGAAACCCGATCGTCCACCTGCTGAAGTTCCTGTTCGTCGGCGCCGGCGAGGTAGCGCCGGTGGCACGAGAGGTACTCCGCCGCGCCGAACCCGACCGCACCCGCCGCCCCTTCGTCCACGTCGGCTGAGCCGACCAGGAAACACAGTGGCTGAGCCGACCAAGAAAACACAGTGGCTGAGCCGACCAAGAAAACACAGTGGCTGAGCCGACCACGAAACACAGTGGCTGAGGTCAGCGGCGTCTGGGGGGTGCGGTGGTGGGGCCGACGTGCGTATCGAGCCAGTGGAGGACCGGGGCCGACGACGTCCAGGTTCCCGCGACGAACGTGCGGCCCTCGGTGGCGCCGATGCCGTCGCCGACCGGCAGGCGCCGGCCGAACGTCACGCTCTTCCGGCGCAGCATCTCGATCCGCGGATGGTCGCGAGGGTAACCGCGGGGTGCGGTGGCCAGGCTCTCCCCCCACTGTTCGAGCCCCGCCGCCTCCACCTCCGCGGTCCGGGCGGCCAGGTCGGCTCCACGTTCGTCGTCGGCGACGGCCGAGCGGTAGCGCTCGAGCTGGTCCCGCTCCATCCGCCAGTAGCCGCCGCCCGCGGTCAGCCCGTCCGCGGAGATCCCGACGTAGAGCCCCGCCGGGGTGAGCGTCGAGCCGGACAGGATGCCGTAGGTCTGTGTCTTGTACGGCGACTTGTCCACCGAGAACCGCACGTCGCGGTTCTGGCGGAAGATCTTCGTCTCGCCGCCGAGTTCCTCGCTCAGGTCGGCGAGCAGCGCGGTGAGCTGACCCCGGACGGCGCGTTCGTAGTACGGCCGGTGCGCGTCGAAGTACGTCTTGCTGTTGTCCGCCTCCAGCCCGACGAACCACTCGGGTACCTGGGCGTCGAAGCCTTCGAACCGGGACATCGCACTCCTTTCCCGTCAGGGCTCGAAACGGTAACCCATGCCGGGTTCGGTGAGCAGGTAACGCGGGTGGGACGGGTCGGGCTCCAGTTTGCGCCGCAGCTGCGCGATGTAGACCCGCAGGTAGTTGGACTCGTCCCCGTACGCGGGCCCCCAGACCTCGCGGAGCAGCTGCTTGCGCGGCACCAACCGGCCCGGGTTGCGGACCAGCACCTCGAGCATGCCCCACTCGGTCGGGGTGAGCCGGACGTCGTGCTCGCCGACCGTGACTCGTTTCGCCGCGAGGTCCACGGTGAACGCGTCGGTGGTGACGACGACGGCGTCCGGTGCCGGGGTCGCCCGCCGCAGCGCCGCGCGCAACCGGGCCAGCAGCTCGTCCATGCCGAACGGCTTCGTCACGTAGTCGTCGGCGCCGGCGTCCAGCGCGAGCACCTTGTCGTCGCTGTCCTGCCGGGCGGAGAGCACGACGATCGGGCCGGTGAACCACGGCCGCAGCCCCTCGATGACCTCGATCCCGTCCAGGTCGGGCAGGCCGAGGTCCAGCACGATCAGCTCCGGGTGCTTGTGCGCGGCGGCCTCCAGCGCCGCCTTCCCGTCCGAGGCGGTCTCCACCTCGTACCCCCGCGCTCGCAGCGTGATCCGCAGCGCCCGCAGCAGCTGCGGTTCGTCGTCGACCACCAAGATCCTGGTCATCGGGCTACCTCCAGCGACACGACCATCGTCAACCCGCCGCCGGGCGTGTCCTCCGGCTCCAGCGTGCCGCCCATCGCTTCCACGAACCCCCTTGCCACCGCCAGGCCGAGCCCGACGCCGTTGCCCATCGGACGGTCGCCGAGCCGCTGGAACGGCGCGAAGATCCTGTCCCGGTCGGCCTCCGGGACGCCCGGTCCGGTGTCCACGACCCGCAGTTCTACCCGGTCACCGAGCGCGCTGGCGCGCACCACGATCGGCGCGCCCGCGCCGTGCCGCACCGCGTTGCTCACCAGGTTGGCGACGGCTCGCTCCAGCAGGCCGGGGTCGGCGAGCACCGCGGGCAGCGTCTCCGGCACGTCGACGGTGATCTGCTCGGCCGCGCCGCCGGTTCCGTCGGCGACCGCGCGCGGCACGACCTCGTCGAGACCGATCACGCGCCGCAGCGGATCGACGGCGCCGGTCTGCAGCCGGCTCATGTCGAGCAGGTTGTCGATCAGCGCGACGAGCTGGTCTGCCGACTCGTCGATCGTCGCGTGCAGCTCCGCCACGTCGTCGGGTTCCAGCGTCACCGTCGTCATTCGCAGCGCGGAGATCGCGGCCTTGATCGACGCCAGCGGCGTCCGCAGGTCGTGGCTGACCGCGGCCAGCAACGCGGTCCGCATCCGGTTGCCCTCGGCCAGCCGGGCGGCCTCGGCCGCCTGCGCGGACAGCCGGGACTGCCGCAGCGCGATCGCGGCCTGCGCCGCGAACGCGGCGAGCACGCGCCGGTCGGACGCCGGGAGCGGACGCCCGCGCAGGACCAGGTGGAGCGTCTCGTCCACGGGTATGTCGACGTCACCGGTCTCGCCCGGCGGCCCGACGCTGTCCACCACGTTCCAGCGGCCGTCGGCGCGTTCCAGCAGCGTCACCGACTCCTGCCCGAACGCGTCCTTGACCTGGGCGAGCAGCGCGGGCAGCGCCCGGCCACCGGCCAGCACGCCGCGGCTGAGCGCGGAGAGCTGCTCCGCCTCGGCCTGCGCCCGGGACGCCTCCCGGCGCCGCCGCGCCGACGCGTCGACGACCGCCGCGACGGCCAGCGCCACCAGCACGAACACCGTCAGTGCGACGAGGTTGTCGAACTCGGCGATCGTGAACGTGCGCACCGGCGGGGTGAAGAACCAGTTGACCAGCAGCGTCCCCGCCGCGGCCGCGAACACCGCCGGGTAGCCGCCGCCGACGAGCGCGACCGCGACGACGAGGCCCAGGAACAGCAGGAGTTCGCTGGACAGGTCCAGGTCGACGAGCTTCAACGCCACGGTGAGCAGCGGTAGGCCCAACACCGCCAGGCCGAATCCGTACCACCGCCGGCGGGCGGTGAGCCCGCCGGTGATCCCCGGCAACCGGCGCAGCCGCGCCGCCTCGGAGTGCGTCACCATGTGGACGTCGATCGGCCCGGACCGGGCGATCACCCGCGAGCCGATGCCCTCGGACAGCGCACGCTGCCAGCGCGGTCGGCGGCTGGTGCCGAGCACGAGCTGGGTCGCGTTGGCACCGCGCGCGAAGTCGAGCAGGGCGCCGGGGACGTCGTCGCCGATCACCGCGTGGAACGTGCCGCCGAGCGACTCGACCAGCTCCCGCTGCTGCTCCAGGCGGGCCGGGTCGGCGCCGGTCAGGCCATCGCTGCGCGAGACGTGGACGGCGATCACATCGCCGGACTGGCTGCGAGCGGCGATCCGGGCCGCGCGGCGGATCAGCGTGTCGCCCTCCGGGCCGCCGGTCACCGCGACGACCACCCGTTCCCGGGCCTCCCAGATGCCCTGGATGTCGTGTTCGTCGCGGTACCGGCGGAGGGCCTCGTCGACCTTGTCGGCGGTCCAGAGCAGGGCCAGCTCGCGCAGCGCGGTGAGGTTTCCGACCCGGAAGTAGTTGCCGAGTGCGGCGTCGATCGCCTCGGCCCGGTAGATATTGCCGTGGGCCATTCGTCGGCGCAGGGCCTCCGGCGCCATGTCGACGAGCTCCACCTGGTCGGCGGCGCGGACGACCCCGTCCGGGACCGTCTCGCGCTGCGGCACGCCGGTGATCGTCCGGACGACGTCGTTCACCGACTCGAGGTGCTGGACGTTGACCGTGGAGACGACCTCGATCCCGGCGTCGAGCAACGCCTCGACGTCCTGCCAGCGCTTCGCGTGCCTGCTACCGGGGACGTTGGTGTGCGCCAGCTCGTCGACCAACGCGACCTCGGGCCGCCGGGCGAGCACCGCGTCGAGGTCCATCTCCTCGAACTCGGCACCGCGGTAGGTCGTCCGGGCGCGGGGCACGACCTCGAGGTTCTGGATCTGCGCTGCGGTCTCGGCCCGGCCGTGCGTCTCGACGTACCCGATGACGACGTCGGCGCCCCGCTCGGCGCGGCGGCGGCCCTCCTCGAGCATCTTGAACGTCTTGCCGACCCCGGGCGCCGCCCCGAGGTAGATCCGCAGCGTGCCCCGCGCCATCGTTACCTTCCTTCGCTGAGGTCCTGCAGGGCGATGTTCAGCTCGACGACGTTGACGCGGTCCTCGCCCAGGAAACCCAGGATGCGCCCCTGGGTGTGCGCGGCTACCAGCGCCCGCACCTCGTCGACGGGCAAGCCACGGGCCTCGGCGACCCGCCGCACCTGCTGGCGCGCGTACTCGGGGCTGATGTGCGGGTCGAGGCCGCTCCCGCTCGCGGTCAGCGCGTCCGGGGCGACGTCGGCCTCCTCGACGCCGTCGAACTCCGCCACCGCGGCCCGGCGCTCCGCGACGAGCTTCGCCTGGTCCGGCGAGTTCGGCCCGAGGTTCGACGCGCCGGTGGCCGACGGGTCGTACCCACCGGCGGACGGCCGCGGCTGGAACCACTGCCGCAGCGGATTGCCGTCGGCGTCGGTGAACGACTGACCCAGCAGGCTGGACCCGCCGTCCAGCACCGAGCCGTTCGCCTGGCGGGCGAACGCGACCTGGGACACCCCGGTCAGCACCAGCGGGTAGGCGAGCCCGAGGACGAGCGTGAACAGGATGAGTGCGCGAAAGGCCGCGCCGTATTGTCGCACCGCGGCCGGTGCTCGGGAAACCATCACGAACTCCTCAGGACAAGCCGGGAATGAACTGAACGACGAGGTCGATGAGCTTGATCCCGACGAACGGGACGATCAGCCCACCGAGGCCGTAGATCAGCAGGTTGCGCCGGAGCATCGCCGACGCGGACGACGGCGTGTACCGCACGCCGCGCAGCGCCAGCGGGATCAGCGCGACGATCACCAGCGCGTTGAACACGACCGCCGAGACGATCGCCGACTGCGGGCTGTGCAGCCGCATGACGTTCAGCGCGTCCAAGCTCGGGTAGGCGGCCACGAACATCGCCGGGATGATCGCGAAGTACTTCGCGACGTCGTTGGCGATCGAGAACGTGGTCAGCGCACCCCGGGTGATCAGCAGTTGTTTGCCGATCTCGACGATCTCGATGAGCTTCGTCGGGTTCGAGTCGAGGTCGACCATGTTGCCGGCCTCCTTGGCGGCCGACGTGCCGGAGTTCATCGCGACGCCGACGTCGGCCGCGGCGAGCGCCGGGGCGTCGTTGGTCCCGTCGCCGGTCATCGCGACGAGCTTGCCGCCCTGCTGCTCGGCCCGGATCAGGTTCATCTTGTCCTCGGGCGTGGCCTCGGCGAGGACGTCGTCGACGCCGGCCTCGTCGGCGATCGCCTTGGCGGTGAGCGGGTTGTCGCCGGTGATCATCACCGTGCGGATGCCCATCCGCCGCAGCTCCGCGAACCGTTCCCGCATGCCCGGCTTGACGACGTCCTTGAGCCGCACGACGCCCAGCACCCGGGCGGGCGCGCTCTCGTCCGTCGAAGCCACCACCAGCGGGGTGCCCCCGGCGGCGCTGATCCCGTCCACGACCGGCCCGACCTCGTCCGGCACGCGCCCGCCGTTGTCCCGCACCCACCGCAGCACGGCCGACGCCGCGCCCTTGCGGATGAGCCGCCCGGGCAGGTCGACGCCGCTCATCCGGGACTCCGCCGTGAACGGCACGTACACCGCGCCGCCGGGCGCGACACCGGGACCGCCGGCGAGCGCCACGATCGAGCGTCCCTCCGGCGTCTCGTCGGCGAGGCTGGAGAGCCGGGCCGCGTCGGCCAGCTCGGACGGCGTCACGCCGTCGACCGGGAGGAACTCGGTCGCGACCCGATTGCCCAGCGTGATCGTCCCGGTCTTGTCCAACAACAACGTGTTGACGTCGCCCGCCGCCTCGACCGCGCGGCCGGACATCGCGAGCACGTTGCGCTGCACCAGCCGGTCCATGCCCGCGATGCCGATCGCCGAGAGCAGCGCGCCGATTGTCGTCGGGATGAGACAGACCACCAGCGCGACCAGCACGATCAAGGGCTGCGAAGCCCCCGCGTAGGTGGCGAAGGGTTGCAGCGTCGCCACCGCGAGCAGGAACACGATCGTCAGGCTCGCCAGCAGGATGTTCAGCGCGATCTCGTTCGGCGTCTTCTGCCGCGAGGCCCCCTCTACCAGCGCGATCATCCGGTCGATGAAGCTCTCGCCGGGCTTGGCCGTGATCCTGACGACGATCCGGTCGGACAGCACCCGGGTGCCGCCGGTCACCGCGCTGCGGTCGCCGCCGGACTCGCGGATGACCGGCGCGGACTCACCGGTGATCGCCGACTCGTCGACGCTCGCGATGCCCTCGACGACGTCCCCGTCGCCGGGGATGACCTGGCCGGCCTCGACCACCACGAGGTCACCGACGACCAGCGCGGTCGCGGCCACCTCCTCGCCGGTGACCCGGTAGGCGACGGTCTGGGTCTTGGCCCGGCGCAGCGTGTCGGCCTGTGCCTTGCCGCGGCCCTCGGCCACGGCCTCGGCGAGGTTCGCGAACACCACCGTGAGCCACAGCCAGACCGCGACGACGATCGCGAAGACGCTCGGGTCGAGCACCGCGAACACGGTGGAAATCAGCGACCCGATCTCGACGACGAACATGACCGGCGTCCGCACCATCACGCGCGGGTCGAGCTTGCGCAGCGCGTCCGGCAGCGACGTGAGGAGCAACCGGGGGTCGAGCAGCCCGCCGCCGACGCGGCGCGGTTCGGTGGTCGTCTCGGGTCGTTCGAGAAGTGTGGTCATGGTCTAGAGCCCCTCCGCGAGCGGGCCGAGCGAGAGAACGGGGAAGTAGGTCAGGCCGGTGACGACGAGGACGACGCCGACCAGCAGCCCGACGAAGAGCGTCCGGTGGGTGGGCAGCGTGCCCTCGGTGACCGGTACCGGCTGCTGCCGGGCCAGCGAGCCCGCGAGCGCCAGCACGAAGACGATCGGCAGGAAGCGGCCGACCAGCATCGCGAGGCCGAGCGCGGTGTTGTAGAACGGCGTGTTCCCGGTGAGGCCGCAGAAACAGCTGCCGTTGTTGTTGCCGCCGGACGCGAACGCGTACAGGACTTCGCTGAAGCCGTGGGGTCCGCTGTTCAGCATCGAGTCCCTGGTGGACGAGAACGACATCGCCAGCCCGGCACCGACCAGCACCGCGATCGGGGTGGCCAGGATGTAGAGCGAGACGAGCTTGATCTCCCGGCCCTGGATCTTCTTGCCGAGGAACTCCGGGGTTCGCCCCACCATGAGACCGGCGACGAACACCGCCAGGATCGCCATCACCAGGATCCCGTAGAGGCCGGAGCCGACGCCGCCCGGCGCGACCTCTCCGAGCAGCATGTTGAGCATCAGCGCACCACCGCCGATCGCGGAGAACGAGTCGTGGAACGCGTTCACCGCTCCGGTGGACGTGCCGGTGGTGGCCGTGGCGAACAACGCCGACCCGGGGACCCCGAACCGGACCTCCTTACCCTCCATCGCGCCGGCGAAGTGCGCCTCGAACGTCCAGACCACCGCGAGCAGACCGACGAAGATCGTCGTCATCGCACCGAGGATGGCCAGCCCCTGCCGACGCTGACCGATCAACCGGCCGAACGTCCGGGTCAGCGCGACCGGGATCAGCAGCAGCAGGAAGATCTCAAACCAGTTGCTGAACGCGTTCGGGTTCTCGAACGGGTGCGCCGAGTTCGCGTTGTAGAACCCGCCGCCGTTCGTGCCGAGCTCCTTGATCGCCTCCTGGGACGCGACCGGGCCACCGGTGATCGTCTGCGAGCCGCCGGCCAGCGTCGTCACCTCATGCGGTGAGGCCAGGTTCTGCACGGCGCCCGCCGCGACCAGGACCAGCGTCGAGACCACCGCGAGCGGGAGCAGGATCCGGAAGCTGCCGCGGAACAGGTCGACCCAGAAGTTGCCCAGCCGGTCGGTGCCCTTCCGGACGAACCCGCGGATCAGCGCCACCGCGACCGCCATGCCGACGGCCGCGGACACGAAGTTCTGGACGGCGAGACCGGCCATCTGGGTGAGGTGACCCATCGTCGACTCACCGGAGTAGTTCTGCCAGTTCGTGTTCGAGACGAAGCTCGCCGCGGTGTTGAACGCGAGGTCCGGTGGGACGCCGGGGAACCCGAGCGAGAGCGGCAGGCTCCCCTGGACGCGTTGCAGCAGGTAGAGGCCGAGCACCGAGACCGCGGAGAACGCGAGCACGCTCCGCAGGTAGACCGGCCACCGCTGGTCGGCGGCCGGGTCGACGCCGACCGCGCGGTAGAGAATCCGTTCGACGCGGCTGTGCTTCGGCGTGTCGTAGACCCGCGCCATGTAGTCGCCGAGGTACTTCCAGGCAAACCCCAGCGCGACGAACAGCGCGAGGACCTGGAGCAGCCCGGCAGCGACGTCGCTCATCAGAACTTCTCCGGGCGGACGAGCGCGACCAGCAGGTAGCCGATCAGCAGCACCGAGGCGATCAATCCGACGGCGTTCTCGGTACTCACAGCCGTTCCACCCCTCGCGCGACGAGCGCCGCGATCGCGAAGAACGCGACGGCGAGGGCCACAAAGGCCAGGTCAAGCATGGGGAACACTCCAGAACCGGTGGGTCGGGCATCGGTCTTGATGCCCGCACCGGAAGTCAAGCGCCGGATTCCGGCCTCGCGGCCGGCGTTGACGGTCCCTTGACGGTGCTCCCCGCCGTCTTGACGGTTCCTTGACAGCAGAACGCCCGGCGAGCCATCGGCGCGCCGGGCGTACCCGCGAAGTAGATCAGTCCTGCTGCTGAGACGCCTGCTCGACGACCTCGCGGGGCAGCCGCAGCGGCAGCGGGTCCCGCACCGGCATCGGATCGGTGCCGCGCACCACGACCGTCTGCCGCACCGACTCGGCGAGCTGGGGCCCGGCCGCGGCGTCGGCGGCCGCCGCACCGGTGAACGTCGCGCGCAGGAACCAGCGCGGCCCGTCCACCCCCACGAACCGCAGCAGTTGCTTGCTGCCGTCCGGCACCTTCACCGTCGCACGCAACTCGGGGCCGAACTCGCCCTGCTCGTGCGCGACCACCCCACCGTCACCGCGGATGCCTGCCTCGAGCTCCTGCCGCACGTCGTCCCAGATGCCCTCGGTGCGCGGAGCCGCGAACGCCGCCAGCTCGAGCGCGCTCGACCCGTCGGTCAGGACGACCGACGCCACCTGCCCCTGCTGGTCAGCCTCGACCCGCAGCTCCACGTCCGGAAGGGTCGGGACGCGCAGCGCGCCGAGGTCGACCCGCTGGACGTCGTCCGAGGGAGCCGCGTCAGCGTCCCAGGGGCCGATGCCGGCCTCCTCGTCCTCCGAGTCCACGGGCTCGGTCTCAGTGACCTCCAGGTCGCCTTCCTCCCGGCCGGTCGCCGCGTGCCGACCACGCCGACGTCGAAACACCCTCACACACCTCTCACTCTGAATTCGGGCGCACGGAAACCAGGCCGCGATGCCCCCCGGTCGAGCCGTGGCCACCGGTCCCCCGAACCGACTCGGGCAGCGTGGACGCCACCCGGAATTCGGCCCGTTCGACGCGCTGAACCACGAGCTGAGCGATCCGGTCGCCTCGCGCGAGTGTCACGGTCTCGGTCGGATCGAGGTTGATGAGGTTCACCTTGATCTCGCCCCGGTATCCAGCATCGACGGTACCGGGTGCGTTGACGATCGAAACCCCGAACCGCGCGGCCAGACCCGAGCGAGGGTGCACGAACCCGGCGTAACCCTCGGGCAGCGCGATCGCCACGCCGGTACCGACGAGTGCGCGCTCGCCCGGCGCGAGCCGGACCTCGGTGGACGCGACCAGATCGGCACCGGCGTCGCCCGGCTGCGCGTAGGCAGGCGGCGGCAGCTCGGGGTCGAGCAGCTGCACGAGCACCTCGACCGGAGCGGCTGCGGTCGGGTCTGTGGCGTCGGTCATCGGCGATCCGTTCCTTCCGGAGCATCTCTACGGCCCGACGCACGATATCCGCCAGCAGTGGGCGACGGAGCCGCAGGACACGGCCGATAGGCTCGGACCATGCCATCCCGCTCGACCGCCACGTCCACCAGCACCTACCGGGAACGGTGGACCGTGCCGTGGTGGGGCTGGACCGGAGCGCTGGCCGTCGCGCTCCTGATGGCCGCCGAGGTCCACCTGGGGTACGGCGGGCTCCGGGCGTGGCTGCCCTACGTCATCTGCGTCCCGGTGGCGCTGATCGCGGTGGCGGCGCTCAGCCGGATCACGGTCGCGGTCACCGACGACGAACTTCAGGTGGACGACGCCCACATCCCGCGCCGTTTCCTGATCGCCGCCGAAGCGCTGGACCCCGAGGCGCGCCGGGAAGCGCTCGGCCCGGAGCTGGACCCGGTCGCGTTCGTCGTCCACCGGCCGTGGGTGCGGGGTCTGGTGCGGGTCTATTTGGACGACCCCGACGACCCGACGCCGTACTGGATCATCTCCTCCCGGCGACCGGAAGCGCTGCTCGCGGCACTGGACCTGCCGCTGCCCGCCCCGGAGTAGGGCGGCCCGGTCCAGGAGTTCGGCGGCTCAGTACAGCCCGGGCTGGCCGGGCTGGTCCGATGGCGCCGGGCCGCCCTTGCGCAGGTCCGCGCGGACCTCGTCGCCCAGTGACCGGGTCGCCCTGCGGTTGAGCTCGGCGCCGACCGTCGCACCGGTGAACAGCGGGCCGAGCGTCGTCACGTTCTTTCCCATCCGGCGCACGAGGCGGTCCCGCAGGTCCTTCCGCAGCCCCGAGCCGAGAATCGTCGTGAAGCCGCGCCCACCTTGCAGGAGCGTCACGCCGCGACGGCGTGACCAGGACTGCAGCAGCGCGCTCGCACGCTCGCTGGCCGAGCCGCGGATCGGCACGCCGTAGACCTCGTGCAGCTCCGCCAGCAGCTTGACCTCGACGGCGACGATCGCGGCGGTCTCGACCGCCACGACGACGGGGGCGGAGAGCAGCGCGGGTGGTGTGGTCCAGCTGATGGCGGCGACCCCGCCGCCGGCGGCGCCGAGGCCTGCGGTGGCGCGCGAGGCGTTCCGGATCAGCGCGTCCGCGAGATCCTCACCGGACTTCCCGCCGTAGTGACGCTGCAGCGTCTCCAGATCACGGACGACGACGTGCGGCGCGACGGCGATCACCAGGTCCGTCGCCCAGTTGACGGCGGCTCGCGGGCCACGCAGCGCGCGACCGGCACCCCGTCCGAGCCCGCTGACCACACGCTTGAGCAAACGACGTCGATCGGCGGTGGTGAGTTCCGCGTCGGTCAGGCGAACCAGCGCGTCCGTGGTCTCCGGCGAGACGTCAGCCGGAGTGGGGTCGGACACGGGCGTCCCGGACGCCGGGTCAGATGCCTCGGATGCGGATCCGGCCGTGGACGAGTTGTCCGGGTAAGTCATGGCGGCAATCCCTCGGGTCACGCGGAGCGGGTGCCGGCGCGGTTCCGGCGTAAGCCGGATATCCGCGCCCGTCGCACCGCCCACGGGCGGCAGCGCGGTCGATAACGAACCGCTTCTGCACTACCCCGAACGGCCGGGGTACTACCCCCCGGAGCCCCGACCGTTGTGTTCCTTCCGGACGCTCCTGCTGCGGCTGTGGCGAACCACGGAGCGTCCCCGTGACACGTGCGGCTGACCGGGGGGTCAGGCCGCACATTCGGTGCAGACGTACTGGCCGTTCTTCTCTTCGGCCAGCTGGCTGCGGTGGTGCACGAGGAAGCACTGCGAACAGCGGAACTCATCGTTCTGCATCGGCAGCACCTTGACCGTGAGCTCCTCGCCGGACAGGTCAGCGCCCGGCAGTTCGAAACCCTCGGCAACCTCAGCCTCGTCGACGTCCACACTGCCGGACTGTGAATCGGTCCGGCGTGCCTTCAGCTCCTCGAGGCTGTCCTCGCCGATTTCCGATTCCTCGGTTCGACGTGGTGCGTCGTAGTCGGTGGCCATCGTGGTGGTCCTCTTCTTTCGTTGGATGACAGCCTGGGTCACGCCGTGAACGGCCAGGTTTCCCGGCCAGGAAGGAAACCCGTTCGACCCGGCGAGCGCGGAACCTTACCGTTTCCAGCGCCCCTAATACGCACAGCCCACCGGATGTGTTCCCGATGTGATCGAGGTGACACCGATGCCCGTCTTCCCTGCACCGGAGCAGCCGGACCAGGGGCGGGCCACCGCGCTTCCCGCGGACCCGTCCCCAGCGCCGACGACCACCGGTCCAGTGCCCCCCATCAGCGGACGGCGCAGCCGGGCCCGGCTACGCCGCCTCGGATGGTCGGACGAATGGGACGCACGGTACCGGATGGCGACGGCAACCGGCAGATGCCCCACGACGCCGGATATCCGGGTCGCGGATGGCGACCTTACCCAATGCGCGGACCGGATCGGGGACCCCGAACCTCGTCGTTCACCAGGCGGGACGCGGCGACCGCTGTCCGCGGCGGACCGGCGGGCACGGTGGCCCCCATCCGGGGGGCGCCGGGCGCCCCTCCGCGGACCGCTCGTCCCGGCCCGCGTGACCGACGTCGACGGGACGCACTGCGGCTGCCTGGCCGCGACCGGGCCGGTGCGCGCCGTGGCCGGGCCCGAGCTGATGCCGGTGGCCGGCGACTGGGCCGTGCTCTCCGGCGACGAAATCGTCACGATCCTCCCCAGGACGTCCACGGTGCGGCACAGCCGCGGTGCGGACGACGTCCGGGGCGAGGTGCTGGCCGCCAACGTCGACCTGGTGCTGGTGATGCAGGCGTTCTCCGCCGACCTGACGCCGGACCGCACCGAACGGCTGCTCGCGCTCGCCGCCGCCAGCGCGGCGACCCCGGTCCTCGTGCTCAGCCAGGTCGATCTCGCGCCGAGCGGCGCCGCGCTCCGATCCGTGCTGGCTGACCTCGCGATACTCGCCGAGAGCTGTCCGGGCACCCGCGTCGTGGGGATCAGCACGATCCCCGACCATCCCGGCGCGGCCGGGCTGCACCGCCTGCGGGCGCTGCTACCGAGTTCGCCCGCCTGCGCGGCCGCGGTCGTCGGCCCGGCCGGCTGTGGCAAGAGCACGACGGTGGACGCATTGTCCGGCGGCGCTCCGCGGGCAGGAACCGGGTCGGCGCTGGTGCCGCTGCCCGGCGGCGGTGTGCTCGTGGACACCCCCGGATGTGCGGCGAACGAGCCGGACTGGCTGGCCGAGCGCTATCTCAGCCGGTTGCGCGCGGCGCAGCGGGAGCGGTGGCGAGCCGGTCCGCAACCGCGTCGCCGGCTCCGCCCGCTGGCCGGCGGAGCCTGATGAACGCAAGGGGGTTGCCGGGTTATCACCTGTGATGACCCGGGACGCTACAGTCTGGGCCCATGACGACCGGGGTGGTGGGGCGGTGAGCCTGGCGCGGGTCAGGGCGCTGACGGTAATCGGGGTATTGGCGCTGGTCGCCGTCATCACCGTGGTGTGGGCGATCGTCACCGACGACCAGACCGGGAAGTCGGCTCGAGGGTGCGACACCGTGCAGGCGAGCATCCCGGCGCCGAGCGCGGTGAAGGTGCGCGTCTACAACGGCACCGACGAGCAGGGGCTCGCCGACAAGGTGGGGCAGGCGCTGAAGAAGCGCGGGTTCAACGTCCTCACGGTCGGCAACGACCCGCAGGGCGAACCGGTCTCGCAGACCGCGCAGATCCGCTACGGACCGACCGGCGCCGGTGCGGCGCAGCTGCTGCAGGCGTCCGTGCGGGGCAGCGTGATCGTCGACGACGCCCGCGAGGACGCCAGCATCGACGTCGTCCTCGGGATCGAGTTCAAGGACCTCACCCCCGAGGAAGACGTCCCCGCCGAGCTCGAAAACCTGGACCCCGTTCAACCCACCGACGCGGCCTGCTGAGAACGACGCTGGCAGGCGAGCGCGCCTCCAGGTCAGAACGCTCGCGCCTGGCGGCGCTCGACAAGCACGGTCACGGCTGCGCGCCGGCCGCGATCAGCGCGTCGTGTAGGGCCGGGTGGAGGGCGGGGGGTGCGGCGAGGGTCATCTCGTCGCCGGCCGGCTGGCCGTGCAGGCCGGTGAAGAGCAGGCCCGCCTCCTCGGCGATCAGCCCGCCGGCCGCGCGGTCCCACGGGCTCAGCCCACGCTCGAAGAACGCGTCCAGCCGTCCCTCGGCCGCCGCGCACAGGTCGAGTGCGGCCGACCCGATCCGCCGGATGTCCCGGATCTCGGGCAGCAGCCGGAGCAGCACCTCGGCCTGCTCTCGCCGTCGCTGCGCCGCGTAGCCGAACCCGGTGCCCACCAGCGCACTCCCCAGCGCGGTCACGGCCGAGCCGTTCAACCGCACACCGTCCCGCCACGCACCACCGCCCCGGGTCGCGGTCCACTCCTCCCCGGTGACGACGTTCCGGACCACGCCCGCGACGACCACACCGTCGACCTCCGCGGCCAGCGACACCGCGTACGCCGGGATGCCGTAGACGAAGTTGACCGTGCCGTCGATCGGGTCCAGCAGCCACCGCACGGCGTCCGGGGCGGCCTCGGCACCGACCGGCCGGAACCCGCCCTCCTCGCCGAGCACCAGGTCGCCGGGGCGCGCGGCGGCCAACCCCTCCACCACCAGTTGCTCGGACGCCCGGTCGGCCGCGGTGACCGGGTCCGTCGGCGTCGACTTGGTCTCCACCGAGGCGACCGCGGCCGCCCGCTGTTCGCCGACCAGGACGGCCGCCCGGCGAACCAGATCGACGGCGAGGTCCAGGAGTTCGGTGGGCTCCACTGCTGCCATTTCGGTGGTGCTCCTTGCGTCTGAATCGAGTCGCTGAATCGTTCCGCGCTGGTCAAGCGAACGTTTGCCCGTGGCGGTCGTGGCCAGAACCCGGGAACGCGACGTACAGTCCAGCACGGCGTCGAGCCCGCCGGGCCGGGTGGCCCCCACCAACCAGACACAACGGATGGATCGATGGTGGGAACCGTCTCCCCCGACCCGGCGGTACAATTCGTTGCCAGCCACCGGGCAGAGAAGTCCCGGAGGATCGCTCCTGGTAGATCAGCCCCCCGGTCAGCCCCTGACCGGTGAGGTGTGCCCCGCCGCACCGACACGTGGAAGGTCACTTCGTGACAGACGCCGACCGCACCCCTCCGCGGGCCGACATCGTCCGTTCCCTCGTCGACACGCTGACAGCGCGGGCGGGTGATACCGCCTCCCTCACCTCCGACGAGGTGGCGCGGGTTCTTGGTGGTGCGGGGGTGTCGCCAGCCCAAGGCAAGAAGATCCTGCAGGGCCTGTCGATCGCCGGCGTCACCGTCGTCGTCAACGGCTCCGCCGATCCGCGTCCGACTCGTCGACGCGTGGCCGCCGCCCGCTCGGCCACCACCCCCGCGTCGAAGGCGACGACGGCGAAGACGACACGGCCTGCTGCCGCCCCCGCCGCCGCACCGGGTGACGCCTCCGCCGCCGCGACGCCCCGCCCGGCGAAGCGCGCCCCCGCCAAGAAGGCCGCGGCCGCTGCCGCCGCTCCGGCCGCCGGTGCCGCCCCCGCTGAAGGCGCGCCGACCGCCGGTCCTCCCGGCGAGGGTGGCCTGGCCGTCGACGAGCCGGTCGTGCTCACCGACGGCGAAGAGGAAGAGTTCGCGTTCGACGAGGAAGAGGAGGAGTCCGAGGCGCTGAAGCAGGCGCGTAAGGACGCCGAGCTCACCGCGTCGGCCGACTCCGTCCGCGCCTACCTGAAGCAGATCGGCAAGGTCGCGCTGCTCAACGCGGAGGAGGAGGTCGACCTCGCCAAGCGCATCGAGGCCGGTCTCTACGCCGCCGAGCGGATGCGCCAGGGCGAGGACCGCGGCGAGAAGATGCAGCACCAGCTGCGCCGCGACCTAAACTGGATCATCCGCGACGGCGAGCGCGCCAAGAACCACCTGCTGGAGGCGAACCTCCGGCTGGTCGTCTCGCTGGCCAAGCGCTACACCGGCCGCGGCATGGCGTTCCTCGACCTGATCCAGGAAGGCAACCTGGGCCTCATCCGGGCGGTCGAGAAGTTCGACTACACCAAGGGCTACAAGTTCTCCACG
Source organism: Cryptosporangium aurantiacum (assembly GCF_900143005.1). NCBI lineage: Bacteria > Bacillati > Actinomycetota > Actinomycetes > Cryptosporangiales > Cryptosporangiaceae > Cryptosporangium > Cryptosporangium aurantiacum. The sequence goes on along the minus strand of NZ_FRCS01000001.1, from coordinate 757,581 downwards.
TACGCCACCTGGTGGATCCGGCAGGCGATCACCCGGGCGATGGCCGACCAGGCCCGGACGATCCGTATCCCGGTGCACATGGTCGAGGTCATCAACAAGCTCGGCCGCATACAGCGTGAGCTGCTCCAGGACCTGGGCCGCGAGCCCACCCCCGAAGAGCTCGCCAAGGAAATGGACATCACCCCGGAGAAGGTGCTGGAGATCCAGCAGTACGCCCGGGAGCCGATCTCGCTCGACCAGACGATCGGCGACGAGGGCGACAGCCAGCTCGGCGACTTCATCGAGGACTCCGAGGCGGTCGTCGCGGTCGACGCGGTCAGCTTCACGCTGCTGCAGGACCAGCTCCAGTCGGTGCTCCAGACGCTGTCGGAGCGGGAGGCGGGTGTGGTCCGGCTCCGCTTCGGCCTCGCCGACGGCCAGCCGCGGACGCTGGACGAGATCGGCCAGGTCTACGGCGTGACCCGGGAGCGGATCCGCCAGATCGAGTCGAAGACGATGTCGAAGCTGCGGCACCCGTCGCGGTCCCAGGTACTCCGCGACTACCTGGACTGAGTTCGGCCGCGAAGGCCCCGCCACCCGTTCGAGGGCGGCGGGGCCTTCGCGCGGCCGGCCCGCCGTCGTGCGTCCGCAGAAATACGTTCAGTGACGACGTCGGGCAGCTGCCGATCGTCCGGAGGAGCAGTTCGGGGCCGGCGAAGCCGGGCAGGCCACACCGCGCGGCGGGGAATCCGACCTCCGAGCGCCCTCGACGGGGCGTCTCGGCGTGTTCCAACTTGGTGACCGCCGGATGTCAGATCGTCGTCCAGGGCGTCGTTTAGTGGCATATATACCCGATGTACCGGAAGCGATTTGCCACGCCCGGATGTCTGTCCGAGATCCGATCTCCGAAGTGCCGTTTCCCGTGGCACTCTGGTTGTGGGACCGCCGGTCATCGTGAACGGCGGTCCCGAGACAACTGGTCACTCGCTGTGTGATGCGGAACATGGCGGTGGATCAGGAACGTCTCAGCACACTGATGTGTTGGACGATGTGTGAGCGGTAAGCACAACGAACAGCACGGTGAGAGCAGAGGAGGAGGCCAATGACCCCGACCCTGACCCCGCCGCCGACCGAGGCGCCGTCAGCTGGCGAGCGTTGCGACCGGTGTGGTGCGGCTGCCAAGGTCCGGGCAGTTCTGCCCGGCGGCGGCGACCTCGTCTTCTGCGGTCACCACGGAAACAAGTACGCCAAGGACCTCGAGAAGGTGGCAGTCCAGATCCTTCGTAGCGAGGACTAAGGCCCGAGCGACAAAAGCCCCCGGCCCATGGGCCGGGGGCTTCGTCGTTGTCTGAACCTGGAGCCCCTCGAGGGCGGCGCTGGCCGCTCACCAGGTCTGAATCGTGGCGATGCGTTCTTCCAACTGTTCGATGGTCGCCTGGGCGCTCGGGGGGCCACCGCAGAGACGGCGCAGTTCGGCGTGGATCTGGCCGTGCGGCCGGTTCGTGCGGTGGTGCTGCGCGGCGACCAACGTGTTCAGCTGCTTCCGCAGCATCTGGCGCCGCGCGAAGCTCGACGTCGGCACCGCCTCCGGCTCCGGGATCGCCGGGCCGCCGGCGGCCTTCCGCTCGGACGCGGCCTTCCGCTGCGCCGCCACCTGATCGGCCTGCCGCTTCGCCAGCAGCGCCGCGATCTGGTCGGAGGTGAGCAGCCCGGGCAGCCCCAGGTACTCCTCCTCCTCGGCGGTGCCGGGTGCCGCTCCGGTGCCGAACGAGGCACCGTCGTAGATCACCTGGTCCAGATGCGCCGACGCCGAGAGCGCGGTGAACTTCGGCTTGTCGTCGGTGTCCTCGTCCTCTTGCTTGTTGGCCGCGGCGACCAGGTCGTCGTCGAGTAGCTTCTCCCGGTGCGGCCGGTCGAGCACGTGGTCGCGCTCGACCTCCATCTCACCGGCGAGCCCCAGCAGCACCGGGACGCTCGGCAGGAACACCGTCGCGGTCTCCCCCGGGCGCCGGGCCCGGACGAACCGCCCGATCGCCTGCGCGAAGTACAGCGGCGTGCTGGCGCTGGTCGCGTAGACCCCGACCGCCAGCCGCGGGATGTCGACACCTTCGGACACCATCCGGACCGCGACCATCCACCGGTCCTCCGACGCCCCGAACGCGGCGATCTTGGCGCTCGCCGCGCCGTCGTCGGAGAGCACCACGACCGGCGCCTTCCCGGTGACCCGCCGCAACAGCTCGGCGTAGGCCTTCGCGGCCTGGTGATCGGTGGCGATGACCAGGCCGCCGGCGTCGGCCATGCCGTGCTGCCGGACGACCGTGAGCCGGGCGTCGGCGGCGCGCAGGACCTGCGGCATCCAGTCGCCCTTGGGGTCGAGCGCGGTCCGCCAGGCCTGGGCGGTCTGTTCGGCGGTGAGCGGCTCGCCCAGGCGCGCGGTGAGCTCCTCACCGGCGCTGGTGCGCCACTTCGCCTCGCCGGAGTACGCCAGGAACAGCACCGGCCGGACGACCTGGTCGCGCAGGGCGTCCGCGTAGCCGTAGTTGGAATCCGACCGGGACCGGGTCAGCCCGTTGCGGTCGCGCTCGTACTGCACGAACGGGATCGGGTTCGCGTCCGACCGGAACGGCGTACCGGTCAGCGCGAGCCGCCGGGTGGCCGGCTCGAACGCCATCCGGACGCCGTCGCCCCACGTCCGCGAGTCACCGGCGTGGTGGATCTCGTCGAGGATCACCAGCGTCGGCCGTGCGGTGCACCGGCGGTGGTGGATCTGCGGGTAGAGACCGACCTGGGCGTACGTCACGACGATGCCGTGGAAGTCCGAGGACGTGAGCCCGGCGGAGGAGAACGTCGGGTCGAGCTGGATGCCGACCCGGGCTGCCGCCTGCGCCCACTGCGTCTTCAGGTGCTCGGTCGGCGCGACGACCGTGACCTGACTGACCGTGCGGTCGGCGAGCAGCTCCGCGGCGATCCGGAGTGCGAACGTCGTCTTTCCGGCTCCCGGGGTCGCGACCGCGAGGAAGTCCTGCGGCGACCGGCGGAGGTACTCGACGAGGGCTTTCCGCTGCCAGACGCGGAGCGGCGGCGCGGCTCCGCCGACCGTGCCGACAGCCGCGTTCACTGGGTTCGCGGTCAAACCACACCCTCCATACCGAGCCGAACACCAGTGCGCCCCCGGGCGGCTTTCGCGGCGCGAGGGCTTCACCGAGCCTACCCGGCGCCGGTGCGCGATGATGGATACCGGCGGCATCGCGACCGCGGCGAACACTGTCCGCTTCGGCGCTGTGCGGCCCTCCCGGGCCGACGTGCTGCAACAGCGGGTCCGGACGCGACGCCGGTGGTCCGACCCCGTAGCGTGAACGGTTGACATGCTCACACTTCCTGCCGGGCGCGTCGCGTGGCTCCGGGCCGCGGCGACCCGGGTTGCGCGGCGCGCGCTAGGTCCGGCCTTCGGCCCGGCGCGCATCGTGTACCGCTCGGCGGCCGCTACTCTCCGCCCCGTGCGGACCACGCTGAGCGGGATCTGGCGGGTCATCCGCTCGATGCTGGCGAAGGCGTGGCAGGACCGGATCCTCGGTCTGTCGGCCGAAGCGGCGTTCTGGCAGCTGCTTTCGGTGCCCCCGCTCTTCCTCGCGATCCTCGGCGTCCTGGGTTACGCCGGACGCTGGACCGGCACCGACCTCGTCAACCGCACCGAGGCCCACGCGCTGCGGCTGACGGACCGGCTGGTGAGCCCGAGCGTGCAGCACGACGTCGTGGCGCCGATCGTCGGCGAGCTGCTGCGGCACGGTCGCGGTGAGGTGGCGACGATCGCGCTCGTGCTGTCGCTGTGGGCCGGTTCGTCGTCCACCGCGACGTTCGTCAACACGGTGTCGATCGCCTACGGGCAGCGCGAGCTGCGGGGTGCGGTGGCCAGCCGGCTGCTCGCGCTCTGGCTCTACATCTTCACGCTGGCCACCGCCGTGGTGGCGGTGCCGCTGGCGATTCTGGGGCCGGACTTCGTCGTGGCCTGGCTGCCGGACGGCTGGCACTCGGCCGCCGAAGCGGTGATCCGGCTGGCGTACTGGCCGGTGACCGCCGGGATCGTGTTCACCGCACTGTCCGCGTTCTACCACTACGCGACGCCGGTGCGGCTGCGATGGCGGCGGGCGCTGCCGGGCGCGGCGCTGGCGCTGCTGCTGTTCATCGGGCTCTCGTGGGTGCTGCGGCTCTACCTCGGCCGTCTGGCCGGCGAGATGCTGCTGTTCTCCACGCTCGCGGCGCCGATCGTCGCGCTGCTGTACTTCTACGTGCTGGCGTTCGCGGTGCTGCTCGGCGCCGAGCTGAACGGGACGCTGGAGCAGTTGCACCCGGCCGGCCGCCGGCCGCGCCATCTGCACCGGATCGCGCGTCTCGGGCGCAAGCTGGCCGCCGCGTTCCGCGGTCGGCGGCCGGCGGAGGATCCTCCGGCTGAGCCGGAGCCAGAGGCGGAGTCCGAACCGGACGAGGCGAAAGCGCCCGTGGAGCGCACGGACCGGACCGACGCGGAGTCGGCCCGGTCAGCGGCGGTCCTGGCTCACTCCCCCTTGGGCAGCGAGTCGTAGATCTCCTTGCAGGCCGGGCAGACCGGCGAGTTCGGCTTCGGCGACTTCGTCACGGGGAAGACTTCGCCACAGAGTGCCTGTACCATCGTGCCCATGACCGCACTTTCGGCGATCTTGTTCTTCTTCACGTAGTGGAAGACCTCGGGGCCGTTGTCGGTCTGGCGCTCTCGGGTCTCCGGCCGCTCCAGCGTCTCAGTGGCTCCCACGATGCTTCCTCTCCCTGCGAATGACGATGCGCATACCAGTCTGCCGCATGACCGCCCGAACGGCCTCGTCGCGGCCGTCGATAGGTCACGCGGAGATATCGATCAAGGCCAGCAGCGAGCGCCGTATCACCAGGAAGTACGGTGTTCGCGTGGAGATCGAACCCCCGCTCGGGCGCTATCGAATCCGGCTCGGCGCCGAGGTGGCGGAGGCGTTGGGCACCGGCACTCCGGTGGTCGCGCTGGAGAGCACGATCCTGTCCCACGGGCTTCCCCGCCCGCGGAACCTCGAGGTGGGTGCGGAGATCGAGCGCACGGTCCGCGCGACCGGTGCGGTACCGGCCACGGTCGGCGTCCTCGGCGGGGAGATCGTCGTCGGCCTCGACGCCGAGCAGCTGCGCCACCTGGCGCTCACCGACGGCGTCGCCAAGGCCAGCGTCCGCGACCTGCCGGTGCTCGCGGCCAAGCGGGGCGACGGAGCGACCACCGTCGCGAGCACCGCGGCGGTGGCCGCGGCGGTCGGCATCCCGGTGTTCGCGACCGGCGGCCTGGGCGGTGTGCACCGCGACGCCGCGACGACGTTCGACGAGTCCGCCGACCTCGGCACGCTGGCCCGGACGCCGATCGCGGTGGTCTGCGCCGGCGTGAAGTCGATCCTCGACGTTCCGGCGACGCTGGAGCGGCTGGAGTCCTCCGGCGTGACCGTGCTGGGCTACCGCACCGACCAGTTCCCGGGCTTCTACCTCTCCGACTCCGGTTACCCGGTCGGGTGGCGGGCCGACGAGGTGAGCGAGATCGCCGAGACGCTCCGGGCCACCCGGGAGCTGAAACTGGGGTCCGGCGCGGTCGTGGTCGCGAACCCGCTGCCGGTATCCGAGCAGCTGGATCCGGCGCTGCACGACCGGGTGCTCGCCGAGGGGCTGGCCGGGCTGGAGCGGGAGGGCGTGACCGGCAAGGACGTGACCCCGTACCTGCTGGCGCACTTCCACGCCGCGACCGAGGGCGAGAGCCTGACCGTCAACACCCGGATCATCCTGCGCAACGCCGAGCTGGCCGGCCGAATCGCGGTGGCGTTCGCCGGAACCCGGACGGCGCTCGCGTGACCCCGGCTCGAACCGGCGGCTGACGGCCGTGACCACCGCGCCGCAGCGCCGAGCGGGCCGGGTCGCCGTCGTCGGTGACCTGGCCACCGACATCGTGATCCGCACCGACGGGCCACCCGCGGTCGGGTCGGATCGGCCGGCGCAGATCCGGTACAGCGGTGGCGGCGCCGCCGCGAACACCGCGGCCTGGCTCGCCACGGCCGGTGTCCCGGTGACGCTGGTCGCGCGCGTCGGTGACGACGCCCCCGGGCGGGACCGGATCGCCGAGCTGGTGGCGGCCGGCGTGGAGTCCGCGGTCGCGATCGACCCGGAGCTGCCGACCGCGTCGATCGCCGTGCTGGTGGACGGCGACGGCGAGCGGACGATGTTCCCCGACCGGGCGGCGGCCGACCGGCTCGACGCGGCGGACGTCGCGGCCGTGGTCGGGCGGGACGACATCCGGCACCTGCACCTGTCCGGTTACGCGCTGCTGGACGCCGGTTCCCGGAAGGCCGGGCTGGCCGCGCTGGACGTCGCCAAGGAACGTCGCCTCACGATCTCGGTGGACGCGGCGTCCGCCGCACCGCTGGAGGCAGCCGGGCCGGAGCGGTTCCTCCGCTGGATCGCACGTGTCGATCTGCTGCTGGCCAACGCCGCCGAGGCGGCGGTGCTCACCGGGCTGTCCGACCCGTCGGTGGCCGCCGCCCGGCTCGCCGAGGCGGTGGACACCGCGGTCGTGAAGGACGGCGCGGGCGGTGCGTGGTGGCGCGGAGCGAGCGGAGCCGCCTGGGTCGCCGCGGAGCCCGCCCGGCGCGTTGTGGACACCACCGGTGCCGGAGACGCGTTCGCCGCCGGACTGCTGGCCGCCTGGCTCACCGGCGCCGGTCCGGCCGGGGCGCTTGCCGCGGGGGCCCGGGCAGGCACGCTCGCCGTCGGCCTCCCCGGTGCCCGGCCCTAACCGGTCGTTGTTCAGTCGTCGGGGTCGATGACCTTGGCGGAGGACGGCGGTAACTCGCGGGCGTCGAGTTCGGGCCGCTCCGGCCGGCGGACGTCGTCCCCCTGTTCGTGGGTGGCCACGGCACGGGCCCCGGCCGACGACCGCCGCAGGCGATTGGTGAAGCGGTTCTCCTCCCGAGGCGGGCGGTCGTTCGCGACCATCACCGCGATCCACGGGAACGCCACCATGCCGACGGTCAGGAACAGCACCCAGGCCAGCGCGTACGGGACTTCCAGGCTGACCAGGATCGCGGCGACGATCAGGCAGACGACCCGCAGCATCATCAGCCCGAAGTACTGCCACTGACGGCGGCGGAGCTGATCGGCGGGACTCCGGTCGGCCCCGGTGATCACCTCGACCCGCGATCGCCGTGTCTGCACGCGCTCCACCCGCTTCGCTCGGGGGCGCCCAGTCTCCCGAGGGCTGGTCACCCTCGGGCCGGGTACCGCATCAACCCATCGTTGCACTGCGCACAGTGCTCCGCCATGCGGGTCGGGGTTCAGGCCGGTGCGGGCTGTCCCGTCGGTGCGCCGCGGTGGGCGACGCCGTTCGCGGCCCGGTTGCCGTTGCTCGTCGGCGCCAGCTCGGTGGGGGGCAGTCCGAGCAGCTGCCGGCATCCCTCCACGCCTTCGCACTCGACCGGCCCGAGGCCGTAACCCTGCCGGTGAAGGGCCCACCGCTCCCGGGTCAGCCGTGACCAGAGCATGTGCGTGACGACCCCGTCGTGCACCTCGTAGGTGTCGCCGCTGGGGCTGTACCCGAGCGATCGGGTGATGCCCAGGGCCGCGTCGTTGCCCTCCGCGGACTCGCTCTCGACCGCGACCGCGCCGAGCCCCTCGAACGCGAGGTGCAGCGCGAGCGCCCGCATCGCCTTGCCGTGCCCGCGACGCCGGTGCTCGGTGCCGAGCCAGGAGGACGTCTCGACGATCCGGCGGCGGGGGAAGTCGTCCGCCTTCAGGTCCTGCTGACCGACCAGGACGCCGTCGACGTAGGCCGCGAGGCAGATCCGCCACCGGTCGGGCGCCAGCTCGGCCCGTGACCGCCAGACCTGCCGCAGCACGGCCTGGGCGGTCACCTCGTGCGGGGTGGTGACGCCGCTGATCGGCAGCGTCGGGTCGTGACCGGCCTCGACCGGGACCAGCGCGGCCAGCGCGGGCAGGTCGTCGTCGGTCGGCGGGCGCAGCTCGATCGCGCCGGCACGCACACGGAGCTGGGCCAACGGCCACAGCGAAGAGTCGAAGCCCGCGGCGTCGCCAGCGCTCATCGTGCACCCTCCTTGGCCTTCGCCTTGGCGGCCTTCTTGAACTCACGGACGGCCTGCAGCGTCTCCGGGCCGGTCACGTCCGCGACCGAGCGGGTCGAGCCGTCCTCGCCGTAGGCACCGGCGGCCTCGCGCCAGCCGTCCGGCCGGACGGCGAACTGCTTGCCGAGCAGCGCGACGAAGATCCGGGCCTTCTGCTCGCCGAAGCCCGGGAGGGCCTTGATCCGCTTCAGGAGGTCGGCGCCGCTGGTCGCGCCCGTCCACAGCCGTGCGGTGTCGCCGTCGTAGGCGTCCAGCACGTAGGAGGCAACCGACTGGACCCGGCCGGCCATCGCCTGCGGGTACCGGTGCAGGGCTGGCGGCGTGGCGAACAGCGCGGCGAACTCGTCCGGGTCGAACGCGGCGATCGCGGCCGGGTCCAACCGCGACACGCCCATCCGCCTGCTGAGCGTGTAGGGCGCCGCGAACGCCCGCTCCATCGGGAACTGCTGATCGAGGAGCATGCCGACGAGCAGCGCGAGCGGGTCGTCAGCCAGGAACGCGTCGGCATCGACGTCCTGACTCAGACGCAGCGTCACCATGCGTTCAGACTGCCACGTCCAGGGCCCTTCGCTCCCCCGGGGGCGAAGAGCGCCCGGTTGGGAGAGAGGATGGGCCGGTGACCGATCCGTTGCTCTCTCCCGACCAGATCGGGGCTCTGCGCGCCGCGCTCCGGGACGCGAACTTCACGCCGCAGGGCGTCGCGGACCGCCTCGGTGAGACCGCGAGCGCCGCGCTCGGCCGCGCCGAGTTCCTCGCTGTGCGGCACGAGCTCCGCAACCGCGGCGGGGACGACCCGCTCGGCACGCTGATCGACCTGTTTCCCACCGGTGGCACGGTCGACGAGAAGGCCGCCGACGCGGCCTTCGGCGCGTTCGGGCTGGCCGGGGCTATCTCTACCGGACTGGTCGAAAAGGTTGGAGACGGCGTGCGCGCAGCGCTCGACCTCTCCCCCTACGGCGACGACGACGGCGACTGGTGGGTGTTGTCCGACCTGGGTTCGGACGTCCGGCCCGGTCCGGTTCGCGGCGATCACGTGCTCGGGGTCGGTGGCGCATCGGTGACGCTGGCGCAGTCGACGGTTCGCCCGACGGTCGGCTCGGCCCTCGATCTCGGCACCGGGTGCGGCGTCCAGGCGCTGCACCTCTCCCGGCACGTCGACGCGGTGACTGTGACGGATCTCTCCGAGCGTGCGATTCGGTTCGCGGTGACCAACGCCGCACTGAACGGATTCACCTGGGAGGCGGTGCGCGGGGACTTCGTGGCGCCGGTCGCCGGGCGGCGGTTCGACCTGGTCGTCAGCAACCCGCCGTTCGTCGTCGGGCCGGCGCGCGCGTCCCGGGAGCGCATGGTCTACCGCGACTCCGGGCGGGTCGGGGACGGGATCTGCTCGGAGCTGGTGGGGGCGCTGCCCGGTCTGCTCGCGCCGGGCGGGTACGGGCAGTTGCTGGCGAACTGGCTGCACATCGAGGGCGAGCCGTGGGAAGAACGGGTCGGTGGCTGGCTCGAGGCGACCGGCCTGGATGCCCACGCGGTGCAGCGGGAAGCGCTGGACCCGGCCGGGTACGTGGCGCTCTGGCTCCGCGACGCCGGGGAGCTGAGCGGTTCGGACGCCGAGCGCCGCACCGCGGAGTGGCTGGACTGGTTCACCGAGAACCGGGTGGACGCGGTGGGCTTCGGCCTGATCAGCGTCCACGCGGCCGGATCGGACCAGCCGGTCGTCCGGGTCGAGGAGGCGATGCAGGAGCACGACACGGTCATCGGACCGGAGGTCGCGGCGTGGTTCTCGCGGGTCGCGTTCGTCCGCGGGGCGGACCTGCTCGCGTCGCGGTTCGTGGCGGCGCCGTCGTTGCGGCTGCGGCAGACCGCGTCCCGGGGCGCCGACGGCTGGGAGGTGGATCAGCAGGTGCTGGCACTGGAGTCGGGGTGGCGCTGGGCGCAGGAAGTGGATCCGGTGACGGTCGCGCTCGTGAGTGGATGTGACGGGAGCGTGACGCTCGGAGATCAGCTGTCGGTGCTGGCCGCGGCGTACGAGGCGGAGCCGGTCGCGCTGGCGACGGTGGCGATCCCGCTCGTCGGGCGATTGGTGGAACGCGGCCTGCTGCTGCCGGCGGACGGGGTCGCGGGCGCGGGCTTTGCGGGCGGAGCCGGGGTCGCCGGCGGAGCCGGGGCCGCCGGCGGAGCCGGGGCCGCGGGCGCGGCGGGGTCGCGGTGAAGGCGGTCGTTCAGACCGTGTCGGAGGCGTCGGTCACGGTCGACGGCGAGGTGGTCGGCGCGATCAAGTCCGGGCTGCTGGTGCTGGTCGGGGTGGCCAGGACGGACACCGCCGCGGAGGCCGCGCTGCTGGCCCGCAAGGTGTACGAGCTGCGGATCCTCGACGGCGAGCGGTCCGCGTCGGACGTCGGGGCTCCGCTGCTGGTCGTCAGCCAGTTCACGCTCTACGCCGACACCCGCAAGGGACGGCGGCCCTCGTGGCTGGCGGCGGCGCCGGCCGAGCAGGCCGAGCCGATGGTGGACGCGGTCGTCGCGGCGCTGCGGGAGCGCGGCGCGACGGTGGAGACCGGGCGCTTCCGGACGCACATGCTCGTCTCGTCGGTGAACGTCGGCCCGCAGACGATCCTGCTCGAGGTCTGAGCCGCGCGTAGGCCGATTGGGGGCATACCTTAAGGGTCGTTAAGACCCGAACGAAGCCCAGTTAAGGCCTGGGTCACCGATTCGGTCACTGGTGGGACCCCTGACTTCTTTTGCGCCGCCGTAACGTTTACCGTGCCGAATCATGGACGACGTGGCGCTTGTTGCAGCGGTCCAGCGCGGAAATGAGGAAGCGCTGGCCGATCTGTTCGAGGAGTGTCACGGCTGGACGTATTCGACCTGCCTCAACGCGCTCCGTGACCCGGACGCGGCGGAGGAGGCGACCGCGCGCGTCTTCGAGGTCGCGGTCCGGACGCGTCTGGCCGGTGCGCGCACGTTACGTGCGGCGATGATCCGACTGATCTACGACGCCTGCATCGAGGTCGAGCACGAAATCCTCCGCAAGCGTTGGCTCCGCCGGAAGGGCGAACAGCCACCGGCCGCGCCGGACCCGAAGGACCTCCGGCTGGTGGCCTGGCGGGCTGCCGGTGACCTGACCGGCCCGGACCGGATCCTGTTCGCGCTCGCAGCCGCCGCCGAGCTGACCACCGAGTCGATCGCGGTGGCCGTGGAGCCCGGCAAGCCCTCGGCGATCGAGAAGCGCCTGGGCGAGATCCGCGAGCACGTCGTCGCGGACGTCATCGCCGCCCGGTCCCTGGACGACTGCCCGGACCTGCGCGACACGCTCCGGTACGCGGCCAAGGAGCCCGACCACGCGGCGCGCAAGAAGGTCCACGCGCACGTGGCGGGCCGGGGCAAGGTGCCACCGTGCCCGAAGTGCTCGACGACCTACGAGCGGTGGCCGTTGGCGGCGCTCGCGGCGCTGCTGCCGTTGACCGCGGTGCCCGCCGGGATGAACGACCGGCTGCTCGACCGGATGGAGCTGGCGCTGCGGGCCGGTCTCGCCGCCGGTACCGATCGGGTGCGGGCGGTGACCGGGTCGCACGCGGTGATCGACGGGGCGACCGCGGAACTCGTCACGCCGCGCCGTCCTCCGTTCAGCACGCCACCGCCCCGGCACACGGCCCGTCCGGCCGGTGGGGGCGGGCAGGCACCGTACGCCGCCGCACCACCGCACTCCGAAGCCCCGGCATCCCGCGGGTCGGCCGCGCGCGACACCTATCGCGAAGCCCCGGCGTCCGCGTCGCGCACGGCCCCGGGTGCCCGGTCGTCGGCGGAGCGCGGGCCGCGAGGTGCATCCGACGCGCGCGAGCCGCGAGGTGCATCCGACGCGCGCGGGCCGCGAGGTGCATCCGACGCGCGCGAGCCGCGAGGTGCATCCGACGCGGCGGATCCGCGTTCCGGAGCCGCCGCGGGCGCAGCGGCCGCCTCCGGCGCGGCCGCCTTCTCCGGGCCGGCGACCGCCACGATGGATCGTCCGGTGGACGACGACCCCACCCAGGTGCTCCCCACCGCGAACGCCACCCCCTCTGACTCGACAGGGCCGTCGAAGCCGTCGACGTCGACCGCGCCGGGAGGTCCCGCGAAGCGGCCGACGCCCGCCGACGCGAAGGGCCCCGTGCGCTACCGCCCGTTCGCCACCACCGCCACGATCGCCGTGACCGTGTTGGTCCTCGGTGCCGTCGGTATCGCCGCACTCGCCACCCACGGCAGGCCCGAGGCCACCGCCGAGAGCCTGGCCACCGACCGGAAACCTCCGGCCGTCCCGGCCGAGTCGCCGGCCGCCGCCGCGGCGACCAGCGTGGCGCCCTCGCCCAGCCCGCGAAGCACCACTCCGGCCGCGGACGACGAGGAGCCGACCGCCCGGACGTCACCCTCCGCCTCCGCCCGGACGTCGATCCGGCCGATCTCCGGCTCAACCACGCCGAAGCCGTCGACGGACCCGTTCCGGACGTTCGGCACGCTGACCGTCATCAGCCCGGCACACGGCGGCTCGGTGGCGCTCTACGACTACGACGCCCGTCTGGCGAGCGTGACGCTCTCGGTCGCCGTTCCCGAAGGCTTCGACGCCGCGCTGCTGAACGCGACGCTGACCTGGTCCGGGACGTACACGCTCCAGCAGGAGACCCAGTACGTCGAGCTGGGCAGCGGCCAGAACCTCCCGGTGGACCTGGCGGCCGCTCAGCGGTGCAACACGGTCTGGACGATCACCGCGACGCTGACGCCGCCGACCGGGAAACCGCAGCACGCCACCACCGAAATCACGCTGACCGCCTGCTGAGCGCCGGCGCCGCAGCGAACGGCGCTCAAGCCACCGCTAGCGGCAACGCGAACGCCCAGAGCGGCGCGGTGACGGTCACCGCAGCGGCCGCGTAGGACAGCGTCCGCAGCCACCAGGACGGCGCCGGCGGCTCCAGCAGGCGCTGGACGCGCGGCAGCACCGCGAGGTCGGTCGAGCCGAGCGCCCCGGACGGCGCGACCCCACCGGCCCCGGCGACACCCACCCGGGCGAGCGCGGTGGCCAGTACGGCCCGGTCGCGGCCCAGGCAGGCCCGGTCATCCGCGAGCATCTCGACGAGTTGCGCCACCGCCCGGCGGGTGCGCTGCGTGCCCGCGAGCCCGAACATCGCCTCCGACCAGGCCGCGAACGGCAGCAGGAGGAGGTCGTGCCGTTCGGCCAGGTGCGCGTGCTCGTGCGCGAGGACGGCGTCCAACTCGTCGGGATCGAGCAGTGACAATGCACCGGTCGTGATGACGACGCGCGAGCTCGGCCCCGGCAGGCAGTAGGCGGCGGCAGCCGGGTGGTCGATCAGCCGGGCACCCGCACCGGTCGCCCGCGCCGGGCTGACTCGGTTGGGCCACGGGGTACTCACCAGGTCGACGAGCTCGCGCTGGCGCGCACGGCACCGCGTGGCGCGCCACGAGGACACCGCGGTCATCGTCAGCAGCCAGCCGAACAGGCCGATCGCCGCACCGAGCAGGAACAGGTGGAAAACGTCGAGTCCGCCGCTCAGGTCGCCCGCGGCCGCCGCACGCCAGTACGCGGCCAGCGCGCTCGGCAGCGAACCGGCCAGCGGTGCGAGCGCAGCCGCCAGCACCGCTCCACCGGCCGCCAGCCCCGACGCGAGGCCGAGCGCCTGCCAGAGCACCAGGACAGCCCTGGGCTCCCGCTGCACCCACTGCGCGCGGGCCAGCGCGGCCGCCACCGGGCCGATCAACAGGACGGCGACGATGCCCAGACCCACGATCGTGGTCAGCACGTCGCGTCCTAGGCCGGTACTCGACCGGTGGCCGTGCTCCGCTGCATGGTCACTCCCGTCTCCCGCTGGTACGGACTAAGCCGAGGCCTTGCCCGCCCGGCGCAGGGCCTGGTCGAGCGCGCCGGAGAGGGCTGCCGCCTCCTCCGGGCTCACGCGGCCGGCGAACCGGACGAGCGCGGCAGTGCGATCAGCAGCATCGCCGAGCGCCTCGTCCATCAGCTCGGCGATGTAGTCCTCGCGCGTGGCAGTGGGGGTGTACGTGTGAGCCCATCGGTCGCGGCAGCGCTCCACGCGGCCTTTGGACTCGAGTCGGGACAGCACGGTCAGCACCGTGGTCTTCGCAAGTTCGCGATTGGCCAGTGAATCGGCCACCTCGCGGGCCGTCCGTGGAGCGTCGGCGGACCAGAGGACCTCCATCACCGCACGCTCCAGCTCGCCCAACCGGGCCATGGGGGTCTCCTTCCGCCGCGACGGACGCCCCTCCAGTCTACGGAACGTAGAAAGCGAACGCGGAATCGTCCGAACGAGGGACGCGCCACATCGCTAACTCACCCCAGTGTCCGCAAACGCGTGCAGAGTTCCCGAAACAGCTGTCGGGTAGCCGACAGTAATCGCGCGCCCCGGCACCCCGACGCCGTTCACCGGTGTAGTGCCAGGTCACCGCCGTTGCTCTGGCCTGCGACGGCGTCCACCTCACACGGATCTCACATCGACCTCACCCTGGCTTCACGGCGCGAACGCGAGCCTGGTTTCCACGACGCACAGTACGCGGGAGAGTCCAGCTCCCCCGCGCCACGAGGAGGCGAGCCGGGTGTCCGTTCCGCTCATGATCGAGGAAGCGTTCGACGTGTACCTCGTGCCCGGGGATGTCGACGCCGACAGCGCCGACGTCCGCCGCAGCGGTGACACTGCGACTGGTGATGACGACGCCGTCTCCCAGTCCCGCATCGACGGGACCGAAGACGAGCCCGAGACCCCGCGGCGCGGTCGCGGATCCCGTGAGGACGCTGCCGGGCGCGGCGTCTCCGCGGACCTGGTCCGGGCCTACCTGAACGGTATCGGCAAGACCAAGCTGCTGACCGCCGTCGAAGAGGTCGACCTCGCCAAGCGCATCGAGGCCGGGCTGTTCGCCGGCCAGGCGCTGGAGGACGCGGCTCGCCCCCTGAGCGACGACGACCGCACCGACCTGGCCGAGGTGGCCCGCGACGGCGTCGCCGCGAAGAACCACCTGCTCGAGGCGAACCTGCGCCTGGTCGTCAGCGTGGCCAAGCGGTACACCGGCCGGGGCATGTCGCTGCTCGACCTGATCCAGGAGGGCAACCTGGGCCTGATCCGTGCGGTCGAGAAGTTCGACTACACCAAGGGCTTCAAGTTCTCCACGTACGCCACCTGGTGGATCCGGCAGGCGATCACCCGGGCGATGGCCGACCAGTCACGCACGATCCGCCTCCCCGTCCACCTGGTCGAGCAGATCAACCGCCTGGTGCGTGCCCGGCGCGACCTGTCGATCTCGCTGGGCCGCGAGCCGTCGCCCGCCGAGCTCGCCACCGAACTCGGGATCGAGCCGTTCCGCGTCGTCGAGCTGCTCGGTTACGACCGCGAGCCGGTCAGCCTGGACCAGACCGTCGGCGACGACGGCGAGAGCCAGCTCGGTGACTTCATCGCCGACACCGACCCGATGAGCCCCGCGGACAACGTCTCCTACGCGCTGCTCAAGGCCGAGGTCAACAAGGTGCTGGCGACGCTGTCGGACCGCGAGCGCGAGGTCATCCGGCTGCGCTTCGGCCTGGACGACGGTCGCCAGCGCACGCTGGACGAGATCGGCCGCGACTTCGGTCTCTCCCGCGAGCGGATCCGGCAGATCGAGAAGGGCACGATGGCGAAGCTGCGCGACCCGCTGCGCGCCGAGCCGCTCCGCGCGTACGTGAGCTGACCCCGCGAGGGTTGAGGCCGGGCCTTCGGGCCCGGCCTTATTTCTTTACGCGTGCCGGCGCACCGCCGCCGGACGGTGGCCACCGCAGGGGCAAGTCCGCGCCGGCGCACTCCGGGAGTGATGCGAAACCGGGCTGTAAGCCGCCGTTAGACCCCGGTTTCGCGTCACCGCGCGGGGAGCTGGGTACCGTCGGGGCGTGCACCCGGTCGACACGACGGCAGCGGCGCTCGCGCCGACCGGGGTAGCCCGACCCGACCGGGCGGCGCGGCGAGCTCGCATCGCCACGCTCTACACGTTCGGTGCGAACGGCGCCCTGTACGGCGCCTGGGTGCCGTGGATCCCCGAAATCAAGGCCGATCTCCGGTTGTCCGCGGGTGTGCTCGGGTTCGCGCTGCTCGGCGTCGCGATCGGGTCGATGGTCTCGCTGCCGCTGGGTGGGGCGGCCGCGGTCCGTTTCGGGAGCCCGCGGGCGATCCGCGCCGCGTTCGTCGCGACCTGCGTCCTGGCGGTGCTGCCGGGGCTGGCGTCGAACGGCGTCACGCTGTTCGTGGTGCTGTTCGTCTGGGGGCTCGCGGTCGCTGCCTGCGACGTCACGATGAACGTCCAGGCGGTGACCGTCGAGCGCCGGTACGGCCGCTCGGTGCTCTCCGGCTTCCACGCGATGCTCAGCTTGGGCGCGCTGGTCGGCGCCGCGCTCGGCAGTCTGGGCGCGGCGTTTTCGATGCCGGTGTCGCTGCACCTGGGGCTCGTCGCGGCGGTGCTACTGGCCGGGTGGCTCCCGATGAGCCGCTGGTTCGTCCCGGACTCGGTCGACGAGGACGCGCAGGCGGACGCGAAGGCCCCGCCGCTGTTCGCCCGGCCGAGTGGGCGGTTGCTGGTGTTCGGCGCGGTGGGGTTCATCGTCCTGAGCAGTGAGGGCGCTGTCGCCGACTGGAGCGGCGTCTACCTGCGGGAGAACCTCGCGGTGGACGTCGGCGCCGCGAGCCTCGGGTTCGTCGCGTTCAGCGGGACGATGACGATCGGGCGCCTGCTCGGCGACCGGGTGCTGACCCGGTTCGGGTCGCGCCGGACCCTGCAGTGGCTCTGCGCGCTGGCGGCGCTCGGGCTCGGCGGTGGGCTGCTGAGCGGCAACCCGATCGGTACGGTGGCCGGCTTCGCGGTGCTGGGGCTGGGGCTCTCGTGCACGTTCCCGGCGCTGGTGTCGACGGCGGGCAGCGGCAGCGCGCACCCGGGAGCCTCGATCGCGGCGGTCACGACCTGCGGGTACGTGGGGTTTCTGGTGGGACCGCCGGGGATCGGGGCGCTCACCGAGCTCGTGGGGTTGCGGCTCTCGCTCGGTGTGCTGCCGGTCCTGCTCGTCGTGGCCCTGGCCCTCGTGGCCCTGTCCGTCCCCCACCGCACCACCGCACGGGGTCGGCGCGCTAGCTAGCGCAGCCTGCGCGCACCCTCGTCGAGGCGCCGGGTGGGGCGCTCGATCCGCACCGTGGCGTGCAGCACCGTGACACCCTCCGGCGACGCCAGCACCGGGTTGAGCGTCAACGCCGACAGCGCGGGCAACTCGTCGGCGAGCGCACCGACCCGGAGCAGCAGGTCCTCGCAGGCGGCCGCGTCGACCGGCCGCGCTCCCCGGTAGCCGAAGAGCATCGGCGACGCCAGCGGCTCACGCAGCAGGTCGTGGGCGTCCCGGTCGGTGAGCGGAGCGGCGCGCCAGGCTCGGTCACCGATCAGCTCGGTCGCGATGCCGCCCAGCCCGAACCCGACGATCGGCCCGAACGCGGTGTCCTGCACGACCTCGGCGACGCACACCACGCCGCCGCGCGCCATCCGCTGCACCAGGACGGTCGGGTTCGGGTTTCCGGACGCCGCCGCGATGCCGTGGTACGCCGCGCGGGCGTCGCGCGGCGAGTCGACGTCGAGCCGGACCGTGCCGAGGTCCGCGCGGTGCCGCAGCGTCTCGTCGGCGGCCTTCACCGCGACCGGGTACCCGAGCTCGGCCGCGGCGGCCACCACCGCCTCCGCCCCGACCACGCGCCGGCTCGGCCAGACCGTGATGCCGTACGCGGCGAGCAGTTCCTCGGCCTCGCCGTCCTCCAGGTCGATCCCGTCCGGGTGCTTGTCCATCGTGCGGCCGACGAACGTGCGTGCGCGACCGACGTCGGAGTTCAGCAGGTACGGCAGCTGACCGGCCGGGGCACGCAGCCACTCGGCGTACGTGGCCACCTTGCCGAGCGTGCGGGCGGCGGCCTCCGGGGTGGCGTAGGACGGCACCGAACCGCGCGCGACCACGAACTGCTGGCTGGGCAGGAGGACGGTGTGATCCGGGTCGCCGGTGGTGGCGCGCTCCGTGGCGTCCACATCGTCGTTAATTGCGGGGACGAGCCGGCGCAGGCGTTCGGGCATGCCGTTCGCGGCCAGGAACGAGGCGATCACCGGGACGCGCGCGTCGGCACCCACCTCGCGGAGCACGTCGGCGTAGGCCGACTCGGGTACCGCCAGCGCGGGAACGAAGACGACGAGCACCGCGTCGATGTCGGGGGCCTCGACCGCGGACCGCAGCGCGGTGCGCAGCTCGTCCGGGGTGACGTTCGGGCCGACGTCGATCCGCCCTTCGAGCGGTACCTCCAGGCGGTTGGCCTCGCAGGCGTCGGCCGCGAGCGCGACCAGGACGGCGGAGTTGCCGATCACGGCGGTCCGGCGGCCGGTCGGCAGCGGCTGGTAGGCGAGTAGCTGGCCGATGTTGAACATCTCGCCCAGCGCCTCCGCCCGGATGACGCCGGACGCGCGGTACAGCGCCTGCAGCCCGTGCTCGCCGGGGCCCCCGGTGAGACCCGGCGTCACGCCCCGGCTCTTGAGGACGACGACCGGCTTGCGCCGCGCCAGGCTGCGGGCGACCCGGGTGAACTTGCGGGGGTTGCCGAAGGTCTCCAGGTACATCATGACGACGTCGGTCTCGGGGTCGTCGCGCCAGTACTGCAGCAGGTCGTTGCCGGAGACGTCGGCGCGGTTGCCCGCCGACGCGAACGTCGAGAGCCCCAGGCCACGGCGGTCGACCTCGGCGAGCAGCGCGATCCCGAGCGCACCGGACTGGGTGAAGAAGCCGACCCGCCCCCGCCCGGCGACCCGCGGCGCGAGCGTGGCGTTGAGCGAGACCGCCGGGTCGGTGTTCGCCAGCCCGAAACAGTTCGGACCCACGACGCGCATACCGTTGATGCGGGCCATCTCGACCAGCTCGGCCTGGGCGCGGGCGCCGTCCTCGCCGATCTCGGCGAACCCGCTGGTCAGGATCACCAGCCCGGCGACCTGTTTGGCCGCGCAGTCCTCGACGACCGCCGACACCCGCTCGGCCGGTACCGCGATGACCGCCAGGTCGACCTGGCCGGGGATCTCCCGCACGGACGGGTACACCGGGACGCCGTCGACCTCGGTCGCGTTCGGGTTGACCGGGTGGATCGGGCCGGTGAACTTCCCGTTGCGGAGGTTCTCGAAGACCGCGCGGCCCATCCCGCCGGGGTCGCGGCCGACACCGACCACCGCGACCGCGGACGGGTTCATCAGGCGCCGGATCGACCGCGCCTCGGTGCGGCGTTCGCGGTCGTGCAGCACCTCGAGGATCTGCGGCGTCTCCCGGGTGTCGAACGTCAGATGGACGACGCCGTCCTCGAAGCTGCGATCGACGTCGTAGCCGGCGTCGGTGAACACCCGGATCATCGCGCCGTTCTGCGGCAGGATCTCGGCGACGAACCGGGTGATGCCTTCCTCGCGGGCGGCTTCGGCGAGGTGCTCGAGCATCACCGACGCGATGCCGCGGCCCTGGTGGGCGTCCTCGACGACAAACGCCACCTCGGCGGTGTCGGGGTCGGAGAGCTGTTCGTAGCGGCCGACCGCGATCAGGTCGGAGCCGAGCACCGCGACCAGTGCCTCGCGGCCGGCGTGGTCGACCTCGGTGAAGCGCTTCAGGTCGCGCGCGGGGATCCGCGGATACGGGGAGAAGTACCGCAGGTAGCGGGTGCGGTCGGAGAAGCGCGAGTGCAGCGCGACGATCGCGTCCGCGTCGTCGGGGCGGATCGGCCGCAGGTGGACGGTGCCACCGTCGGAGAGGACGACGTCGGCTTGGCGGTGTTCGGGGTAGGGCTTGGCGAGCGGTGCCTCCGCAACCGGCTCGACCGCCGCGGCCCCGGTCCCGTCGGCGCCGTTAGCCGCTGGGCCGGCGGCGCCGTTAGCCGCTGGGCCGGTGGCGCCGTTAGCCGCTGGGCCGGCGGGCGCTGCGGCCGCGGGGCCGGCGGGCGCTGCGGTCGGGGGGCCGCCGGGCGCTGCGGTCGGGGGGCCGGCGGGCGCTGCGGCCGCGGGGCCGGCGGGCGTGTCTTCCGGCCTCGCCGCGCCGGGGACTCCCGCGTCGGGATCCGTGACCGGCTCGTCGGCGGCAGACGGCGGGGTGCCGGGGTCGTCGGGCATGTCAGTCGCGAGGGTCGTCGGGGTCGAGGCCGTGCAGCGGGAACACCGACCGGCGGGTGGCCAGAACCGCCCGATCGATCGGGTCGACCCGATCCCCCGGCTCCCAGGGCCGGTACGACACGTCCGCGCCGTCGCCCATCACGGTGGGCACGCGCGCCGCCGGGCGCTTCGACGCGGCGAACCCGCGCCAGCTGTTCGGGATCGCGTGCGAGGTATTCACCGGCTCGCCGGTCGCGGTGGCCAGCAGGTGCGACCAGGTCCGCGGGACGACGTCCACCAGGCCGTAGCCGCCACCCCCGAACACCACCCAGCGTCCACCGGTCAGCTCGTGAGCGAGGCGGCGCATCGCCAGCTGGGCCGCCCGCTGCCCCTCCACGGACAGCGCGAGGTTGGCCAGCGGATCGCGGAAGTGGGAGTCGCACCCGCACTGGCTGACCAGCACCTGCGGCCGGAACGCCCGGACCACCGACGGCACAACCGCGTGGAACGCCCGCAGCCAGCCGGCGTCGTCGGTGCCCGCCGGGAGCGCGACGTTCACCGCGGTGCCCTGCGCGTCCGGCCCACCCACCTCGGTCGGGAAGCCGGTGCCGGGGAACAGCGAGACCGGCGACTCGTGCAGGCTGACGGTGAGGACACGCGGATCGTTCCAGAACACCGCCTGGACGCCGTCGCCGTGGTGCACGTCGATGTCGACGTAGGCCACCCGCTCGGCGCCGAGCTCCAGCAGCCGTGCGATCGCGACCGCCGGGTCGTTGTAGACGCAGAAGCCGCTGGCCCGGTCGGGCATCGCGTGGTGGAGGCCGCCCGCGACGTTGACCGCGTGCAACGCCTCACCGCGCCAGACCGCCTCGGCGGCCCGGACGCTCATCCCGGTGATCAGCGACGCCGCGTCGTGCATGCCCTCGAACAGCGGGTTGTCCGGGGTGTTCAGGCCCCACCCGCGGAAGAACGGGTCGTGCGGCGCGGCCTGCACCGCGTGCAGGTACGCCTCCTCGTGCACCAGACGCAGCGTCTGCCGGTCGGCAGGCGCTGCGGGCACGACCGTGACATTCGGCCGGTCGAGGACGCCGAGATCGCGGGCGAGCGCGATCGTCAGCTCCACCCGGACCGGGTCGAGCGGATGGTCACCGAAGTTGTAGGCGGCAACCGCCGGATCCCAGACCACGGTGACCGGAGCAGCCTGGGTCTCCGCGGTGATCTCGACATCCGGCGTCTGCTCCGTCGCCGGCCGGGACCGCTCAGTCGTCACTCATCCATCTCATCACGCGAAGCGGCCGCGTGTACGGGCTGTCCACAGGACGCCGCGTAACCCGCTGTTCATCTGGTGACCGCTGAGGTGGACGTGGCGCGGACCCGACCCCCGCCGAGGCGAGATCGGAGCAGGTCGTGGGGGTTATCACGCAAATCTTGAACGGTTCCAGAAAATGGCGGATGGGGGGTATGCTTGCCCCCAGGAGAGCCCGTGCCATCGGCCGGTGCGTAACCGGCGAGAATCTTTGGTACTTCCGGTCGGCCGGACGGCGTCGGCGGGAGCGAGTGGTCCCGGACGGATCACCGAGGCAGCGGTGAAAGAAGCGAGGCGGCGACGTGAGTGACCTGATCGACACCACGGAGATGTACCTGCGCACCATCCTCGAGCTCGAGGAAGAAGGGATCACTCCGCTGCGCGCGCGCATCGCCGAACGACTGCACCAGAGCGGGCCGACGGTGAGCCAAACGGTCGCGCGGATGGAACGCGACGGATTGCTGACCGTCCAGGGCGACCGGCACCTCGAACTGACCGACCTGGGCAGGCATCGCGCCGTGTCCGTCATGCGGAAGCACCGGCTCGCCGAGCTCCTGCTCGTGAACGTCATCGGGCTGGAGTACGAGGCGGCGCACGCCGAGGCCTGCCGCTGGGAACACGTCATGAGCGCCGAGGTCGAGCGCAAGGTGTACCAGTTGCTCGGTCGGCCGCGGGTGTCGCCGTACGGCAACCGGATCCCGGGGCTCGCCGAACTCGACACCGACATCAAGGAGCCGGACGCCAAGCCGACCAGCCAGGTGACGCTCGCTGCGACGCCCACTGGCGACGAGGTCGTCATCCAGCGCATCTCGGAGCAATTGCAGGGCGACACGAGCCTGATCCACGACCTGCACTCGGCCGGTGTGGAGCCGGGAGTGTCGGTGCTGGTGGACCGGTCGGAGCGCGAGGTGACGCTGACGCACGGCGACACCACGGTCAAGATCCCGCGGTCGCTGGCGAACCTGGTCTTCGTCTCCGCCTCTTGAGCGGACGGCCCGTAGCAAAGCGCCTGCGGCTCGCCGCAGGCGCTTTTGCGTCAAACGGCTGCGTTACGGGGTCGGGTGGACGCCTTGGAGCGCGACGTACTCCTCGACCTGATGCGGGGTCGGGTCGATTCCCGCTTCCTCGGCGAACTCCTCCGCGACGTCCGCGTGGTTGTCCGGGTCCACTTCCAGGTCCTGCTCCGCGAGGTCGCCGCGGGCCGCTCGGCCGCTGTCGGCGACGTCCTGCACCGGGTCGTTCTGCATAGCGACGCTGCCCCCTCCGCTGGAAACCCGTAGGTCTCGACGGCGCGGACATACCCCGACCCGGCAGGCACATGCGCCCCGCGAGCGGCCCGTTCACGAAGGCCGATCCGCACCGCCGCTCGTGGCGGCGCCGGGTCAGCGGGGCTTAGCTCGGGATCAGTTTCGGCGCGAGCGCGACGAGCTTCGGCAGATACGCCTGCGCGCCCGGCGTTCCGGTGGCCTTCTCCGTGGTGAGCGTGAGCGTGTAGACGGTCTCCTCACCGAGCCACCCGATGCGCACCACCGGTCCCGCCTGCGCGGTGGCGGCCACGACCTGCTTGTACGCCGCTCGGCCGAGCCCGTTCTGCTCGTCGGCGTTGTCGGGCACGAAGTCCTTCTCGTAGTCGTCCTCGCTGACGTCACCGTCCAGCGGCGTCGCGACGAACGTCAGGTCGGGCAGCGGCTCATCCAGCCGCGCCAGCACGCAGGTGCGCACCGAGCCGGACTTCCCGCTCGCCGCCGCGACCTGGAACGTGATGCCCAGCGCGTCCCGGACCTCGGCGAACGTCACCGACGCGCAGACGCCGCCTGCCTCGGCCGCCGGTGGGAGGCTGGTGGGCACGGCCGAGGGCGAGGCGGACGGTGTCGCGGACGCCTCCGCGGAGGACGGCAACGTCGGGGCGACCGCCTCGGTCTCCGGCGTGGACGGCTCCTCCGGGTCGTCACCCGAGCAGGCGGTCGTGCCGACCAGCCCACCGAGCGCCAGGACGACGCCCGCCACGCGGACGACCCGGCGGGCGGTACACGCGCGCATCGTCAACTCCTCCGGCTCTTCGTACGGGGGTGCGCGACCGGCGCTCGAGCCCGGCCGGCGCGTTCGTCCGGCGGCCATCATTCCGCATCCGTGCCGCCGTCCCGGCGCGGGGCGGACTTCCGCCGCCCCCGGCGCCCTCCCTCGCGACGAGTCGGCTGGGAGGCCGGCTCGGCCGGGTGGCGGCTGCCTCCGAGTCCGAGCGCACACTCCACCTGCGAGGGGCGGAAACCGTTCTCCAGGCTCGTGAGCACCAGGTCGGCCATCCGGTAGTCCGGATCGTCGTCCAGCGCCCGCCGGAGGTAGACGTCGGCCAGCGCACCGTCGCCTCGACGATAGGCGGACACCGCAAGCAGCGTGGCCGGCGCGGCGGCGTAGGGCGGTGGGACGCGGCGCACCAGTTCGCGCCACAGTGTGGCCGCGGCGTCGGCGTAGGGTCCGCCGGTCCAGGCGAACGAGGAGTCCCGCACGGTCAGGTTCGTCAGCGCGATCGCAACCATTGCGACGGTCCGGTCGTCGTAGGCGCTCCCCACTGCGCCGTCGTCCGGTCCGTCCCCGGCCAGGCCTCCCCAGGTCGCGCCGGCGGCATAACCGTCGGATGGCCCGGCCTGCGATCCCGCCGCCGAGTCCCCAGGCCGGGCCGCACCGCCGGACGTGGCCTCCGCGCCGCCAGGCGTGGCCTCCGCGCCGCCAGGCGTGGCCTCCGCGCCGCCAGGCGTGGCCTCCGCGCCGCCAGGCGTGGCCTCCGCGTCCTCGGGCGGGACCCCCACGCCTTCAGACGGCACCTTCGCGCCCCTGGGCCCGGCCGCCACGTCCCCGGGCCGGACCGCCGCATCCTTGAGCGGGTCTGCCGCGCCCTTGAGCGGCGCCGCGACGCCCCCGGGCACGGTCGCCGGGCCTCCGGGCGGGTCCGCCGCGCCTCCGGGCGGGACCTCCGCGCCGCCAGGCGGGGCCGCCGTCGTTGCGGTGAGGATGCCCTGGATCGCAGCCAGATCGCGGACTGCCTGGGTTGCGGGAGCCTCCCGGATGACGGCGTCCATGCGTGCCTGGAGCGCCTCTCGCAGCGCCTCGGTCGGTTCGCCGGGCGCTCGTTCCACGGACGTGATGAGCGCCGACCGGTCCGGGAACAGCGGGCGTCCGGCGGCGACCCGCAGTACCTCCAGCAGCGTGGTGGGGCCGGACCCCAGCGGCAGCCCGTCCGGCGGGCAGCACGGCCGCTCACACGCGTACGACCACCAGCGGCCGCTCTCGGCGCGGAGGAGTTCCCGCACTTCCACGCCACGCAGGGTGAGGGCGCGCTCGACCGCGAACGCCATCGTCGCGCCGGGTAGCCACGTGCGTCCCCCGGACGGCGCCGCCCCCGACGACGCTGCTCCCCCGCCGCCCAGGCCTCCGGCGCCTGAGCCTCCGGCGCCTGAGCCTCCGGCGCTCGAACCCTCGACGCCGGAGGCCCCGGCCCCCGCTTGCGCGGCGCCCAAGCCCTCGGTGGCCGAGCCCTCGGTGGCCGAGCCCCCGGTCGCCGCCTGCTCGGCGGCCGCACCCTCGGTGGCCGCGCCTGCGGGGGCGCGGCGTTCGGCGTCCGAAGACGCCGTGAACAGCACCACGACGCACGCGGCAGCGTGCTCGGCGGCCAGCCGACTCGCGACCTGATTCGCGATCTCGGTCTCGCCGCCCGGGGCGGGCAGGTCGATCCGTAGCGTCATCCGCAGCCGTCGGCGCGGACCTCCCAAGCCGAGCACGACGAGGCTCGCCGTGGGGTGGAAGCCCAGGAGTTGCGGTATCGCGCGGACGATCTCGGGCGGGGTGCTCAACCGCACTACCGGCCGGTCGGGTGGGGTCTCGAACATCGTCATGGCCGACGACTCTGGCGCCGGCCCTGGGCGCGGACGAGGGCCACGAACGCGGGGTGTGGACAACCCGGGCGGTTGGGGACAGCCGCACGGGTCCGCGTCAGCGTGCTACGCCGCGCCGGGCGAGGACGCTCAGCGCAGCGTGCCGGCCCGCCACGCGTCGGCGGCACGGCCGAGGCCGTCGGCGCACGCCCGGTTCCGGCCCGCGCGCTCACGTTCCGCGTTGCCGTCCGGGCCGTCCGGCGCGAGGAACAGCCGCCCGGCCGCGACCACCCGGAAGAACGCCGCGCCGCGCTCCAGTGCGACGTCCAGATCACCGTGGTAGAGCCCGCCGAGCACGGTGTCCGCCATCGACGCGATGGCCTCCGGGTCCGCGTCATCCTGGACCCCGGCGACGACCTCGTCGACCGGCGCCAGCGACCGGCCGGTGCGGTAGAGCCTGGCCACCTCGGAGCCGTTCTCCGTACACCAGGTACGCAGCAGGTACAGGGCCCAGAGGGCACCGGGCAGCGAGTCCGGCGGCGCACCGCGCCAGAGCTCGGCCAGTGTGTCCAACCCCACCGTGTCGGCGAGGCGAACGAGGCGGTCGCCGGGGTCGTCCGTCCCGTCGCGTCCGACCGAGACCAACGCCGCGGCGGTGGCGTGCGCCAGTTCCAGCCGGGCGGACGGCTCGCCCTCGGCCGAACTGGCAGCGAGTCGCTCCAGGTCAGCGGCGAGGATGGGACGACTGTGACGAGGAGGTTCTGACACGAAGGCGGCCTCCTGAGTGCAACGCAGCTGTGCTGTCGACGGTGGGACGAGTTCCAGCGTAAGCAGCGCTGCGCCAACACGCGGCGCCTCTGCACGATCCGACGACGCCAGGAACCTCAGGAGACCCTGTACCGTGGTGTTCAGTGCGTCGGCCCGATCCAGGCCCCCGGTCCCAACTAAGTCGCCGCGAGCGACCTTCCGCCGAGAGGCGACCCGGCGGGTTGGCGTACCCAAAGGCCGCCCTGTTCGCGGGGCGGCCTTTGCTTACCCTCCGCTGAGCTGAGCGCGCAGCGCCCCGAGTTGTCCACAGCCAGGCGAGTCCCCCGTGCCGCCGTTGGCGGATGCCGCTACCGTCTCGGTTCGTGACGCGTCCCGCCTCGCCGACCGCGCTGCCGCGAGCGACGGTCTGGCTACCTCAGCGGCGATCCGGGCCGCTGCGTGCGCTCGGCCTCCGCATGTTCGCGGCTATGACGCTGGTGGTGGTCACGGTCGGGGTGGTCTACGCCGACCGCGGCGGCTACCGCGACAACACCGGCAGCCCGCTGAGCCTGCTCGACGCGGCGTACTACACGGTGGTCACGCTGTCGACGACCGGCTACGGCGACATCGCGCCGGCGTCCCCGTCAGCGCGGCTCATCAACGTAATATTCATCACCCCGGCGCGGGTGTTGTTCCTGATCATCCTGGTCGGCACCACTCTCGAGGTCCTGACCGAGCAGTACCGCGGACAGTTCCGGCGGGAGCGGTGGAGGTCGACGGTGCGAGACCATTACGTGGTGTGCGGGTACGGCACCAAGGGCCGGAGCGCGGTCGAAGCGCTGCTGGAGAACGGCATCCCGAAGGAGAAGATCGTCATCGTCGAGCGCGACCACCGGGTCGCGCAGCAGGCGGTGAACGCGGGGCTCGCGGTGGTGGAGGGGTCGTCCGGCCGGTCCGCCGTCCTGGCGCAGGCACAGGTCGATCGCGCGACGGCAATCATCGTCGCGCCCGACGCCGACGACGCCGCGGTGCTCACCACGCTCACCGCCCGCCAGCTGACCAACGGCCAGGTACGCATCGTCACGACCGCCCGGGAGGCGGAGAACGCGCCGCTGCTCCGGCAGAGCGGCGCCCACCAGGTCGTGGTCTCCTCCGCAACGGCCGGGCGGCTGCTCGGCCTGGCGACCACCGATCCGCCGGTCATCGACGTCGTGGAGGACCTGCTGACGCCCGGCCACGGGATGGCGTTCGCGTGCCGTTCGGTGGTGCGCGACGAGATCGGCAAGTCGCCGCGGACGCTCGACGAGGTGGTCATCGCGATCACCCGCCGCGGCCGGGTGATCCCGCTGGTGGAGCCCGAGACCAACAAGCTGGAAACCGGCGACCTGCTCGTCTACATCCGTGACGACCGGCCGTCCAACGCCAACCACCACTCCGGCGACTGACCTGGAGAACTGATGTCTGCCTCCACCGAGGCAATCCCCCACACCGATCGGGCTGCCCTGCGGGAGCGGGCCGAGAAACACCTCCGCGATCTGGTCGGCAACCCCGACGCTCGATTGCGCGACGACCAGTGGACCGCGATCGAAGCCCTGGTGGCCGATCGTCGCCGTGCGCTCGTCGTCCAGCGCACCGGGTGGGGTAAGTCGGCGGTTTACTTCGTCGCCACCGCACTCCTCCGTGCGGCGGGCGCCGGGCCGACCGTGATCGTGTCCCCGCTGCTCGCGCTGATGCGGAACCAGATCGCGGCCGCCGACCGGGCCGGCATCCACGCCCAGACCGTCAACTCGACGAACGTCGACGACTGGAAGCAGATCTACTCGTCGATCGGCGACGGCGCGGTCGACGTGCTGCTGGTCTCCCCCGAGCGGCTGAACAACCCCGAGTTCCGGGACGAGGTGCTGCCGCGCCTAGCGGCGAGCGCCGGTCTGCTGGTGATCGACGAGGCGCACTGCATCTCCGACTGGGGGCACGACTTCCGGCCCGACTACCGGCGGATCCGGACGATGCTGGCCGACCTGCCCGCGGGCATCCCGGTGCTGGCGACGACCGCGACCGCGAACGAACGCGTCACCCGCGACGTCGCCGAGCAGCTGTCGGTCACCGGCGAACGCACGCTCGACGACGTCCTGGTGCTGCGCGGCAGCCTCGATCGATCGTCCCTGCACCTGGGCGTCGTCGCGCTGCCGAACCAGGCGGCCCGGCTGGCCTGGCTCGCCGACCACCTGGGCGAGTTCGAGGGGTCCGGCATCATCTACTGCCTCACGGTCGCCGCGACCCAGGACGTCGCCGACTACCTGCGCGAGCGCGGTTACCCGGTGGCGGCGTACTCGGGCCAGACCGAGCAGACCGAACGCCTGGCCGCCGAGGACGACCTGCTGCACAACCGGGTAAAGGCGCTGATCGCCACGTCTGCGCTGGGCATGGGCTTCGACAAGCCCGACCTCGGCTGGGTGGTCAACCTGGGAGCACCCGCGTCACCGATCGCCTACTACCAGCAGGTCGGACGCGCGGGCCGCGGCACCGAGCGGGCCACCGTGGTGCTGCTGCCCGGCCGGGAGGACCGCGACGTCTGGGACTACTTCGGCTCGCTGGCGTTCCCGCCCGAGCACGAGGTGCGGGAGACGCTGCGGGTGCTCGCCGAGGAGGACCGCCCGCTCTCGACCGCGGTGCTGGAGACCTACGTTCCGCTGCGCCGGACGCGGCTGGAGATGATGCTCAAGGTCCTGGACGTGGACGGCGCGGTCCGCCGGGTGAAGGGCGGCTGGACCGCGACCGGTCAGCCGTGGAGTTACGACGCCGAGCGGTACGCCCGGGTGAGCGCGACCCGCCGCACCGAGCAGCAGGCGATGCTCGACTATCTGACGACGTCCGAGTGCCGCATGCAGTACCTGCGACGCGCGCTGGACGACCCCGAGGCACAGCCGTGCGGACGGTGCGACAACTGCGGTGGGCTGGCGCTCTCGGCCGCCACCGACGCCAGCAGTCTCGCGGCGGCGACCGACCGTCTCAGCCGGCCCGGCGTACCGGTCGAGACCCGGCGGATGTGGCCGACCGGGATGGGCGCGATCGGCGTCGAGCTGAAGGGGAAGATCGCCCGCGACGAGCAGGCCGAGGCCGGCCGGGCCATCGCGCGCCTGACCGACCTGGGGTGGGGCAACCAGCTGCGGGACCTGTTCCGCCCGGAGACGCCGGACGGTGAGCTGCCGGTGCCGCTGCGGCACGCGCTGGTGCAGGTTTTTGACGCCTGGAACTTCGCCACCCGGCCGGACGGCATCGTTCACCTCGACTCGCTCACCCATCCGCAGCTGGTCGCGCACGTGGCGAACGGGCTGTCCCGCTACGCGAAGATCCCGGTGCTCACCCGCTTCGACATCGTCGGCGCCGCGGGCACCGGCGAGGGGGCGATGAACTCCGCCCAGCGGCTCCGCGCGGTCGCCGACCGGTACGTGCTCGACAGCCCCTCCGCCGTCGAGGGCCGCACGGTGCTGCTGGTGGACGACCGGGTCAACACCGGGTGGACGCTCACGGTGGCGGCACGAGCGCTCCGTCGGGCGGGTGCCCGCGCGGTCTACCCGCTGGTGCTCGCCGCCGAGAGCTGACCGGGAGCGCTGCCTACGTCCGGCATCCATCCAGCATGGACGTCAGCGCGGACTTGTCGGACTTGGTGATCGGGAGCTGGTATTTGGACACCGCACCGATGTATCGCACCGCGTAGCCGCACTGGTACGCCTTCGGCGGACGCCAGGCCGACGGGCCCTTGTCGCTCTTCGACTGGTTCGACGACCCGTCGACCGCCAGGAGGTTGTCGGGGTCGTTCGCGAACGCCAGCCGCCGCGCGGCCGACCAGCGCTTGGCTCCGGACGCCCAGGCCCGCGCGAGCGGCACGATGTGGTCGATCTGGATCTTCGACTTGTTCGTGTACCGCGCGCCGTCGTACTGCGATACCCACGTGCCGGCGGTGACCTTGCAGCCGCTGGTGCCGTTCTTCGTGCGGATGGTGCCCGGGACGGCGTCCCGGCGCAGGATGTCGTTGCGGGTGTCGCAGCCGTTGCGGGCGAACTGGACGCCGGTCGCCGCGTCGCTCCACGAGTCGCCGAACGCGTCCCGCTCGTAGCTGGAGTCCTTACCGGGGATGGACTTGACCGTCAGCCCGTCTAACGCGGTTCGGGCCCGCGTGACCGACGCCGGGGTGGGGTCGGCGACGCTTCCCGGCTCGGCGGGCGCCGATGCCCCCGCGGTCGTCGTCGGATCGAGTACCGGCAGACCGGTCTCGGAGCAGCCTGCGCCGAGGACCAGCACCGCCGTCGTGGAAAGGGCCGCGACCAGACGCGACCATCGTGTGTTCCGCACCCAGCACCTCCGGGAAACGCCATACCCGGGCGCCGCGCGGTCCTCACCCGACGGTCACGCTAGTTGGCGCCCCGCAGCTTACGGCGGGCCCGGAGAGCACCCGCGACCGCTCCGGCGGCAGTTCCGAAACTGGTCCGGATGACGAGGACCGCGATGTTGAAACGGCCGTCCCAGCCGCCGCGGCAACCCCACACCGCACCGGCGGCGGTCCCCGCAGCGACCGCGGCCCAGAACTGGCCCCGCCCCGGCGGTACGTCCCCGGACGGTTGATCCCCCGGCCCCTGCCGGGCCTCACCCGGCCCCTGCCGGGCCTCACCCGGCCCCTGCCGGGCCTCACCCGGCCCCTGCCGGGCCTCACCCGGCCCCTGCCGGGCCTCACCCGGCCCTTGCCGGGCCGAGCCCAGCCGCTCCCGCGCCCCGCCCGGCCGGCCGGCGGTCCCGCCCGGCAGCTCCCGGGCCCAGCCCGGCGGCTTCGCGTCGACCCAGCCGGGCAGTTCCCGCAGCACCCGCGAGAGCAGCACCAGCCCGACCATCCCACCCACGACCGTGCTGGTGTGCTGGGCCAGGAACGCCCCCGTCACCGCGCGGCCTCCGACGTGGTGCGGCGCCGCGAGCCACCGCACCCGCCGCGCACCCCACCGGCCGTCGTGGGTGAACGAATCCCAGGCGACGTGGCTCCAGGCCCCCAGCAGGGCACTGAGCACGGTGACGGCCATCGGCGGCCGCCGCTCCCCCAGCAGCGCGAGCCGCCGCAGCGGCAGCCCGGGGAACTCCGGCAGGTAGTCAGCGGCAACCGGGGCGAGCCGCCGCGCGACCACGGCCGCCACCGCCGACGCCGGTACGCAGAGCAGCAGCACGCCCCGTGTGTTGTGTGCGTTCGTTTCCAGACGCGTGCCCGCCAGCGCGAACGGCCAGTCCGGCGACATCGAGCCCAGCGCCACCGCCGTTCCGTCGAACCACCGTGGCCGGGCCAGCTTCGCCGCGAGCGCCGGCACTTGATGGGACACGTACGTCATAGGCATCGACGCTCCAGAGAACGGTGGGACGGATGCGCCCAGTGTTCCCAGCGCACCTGAGAACCCCTGCAGACACGCCGCCGCCCCCTGGGCGTCCCAGGGGGCGGCGGCGGTACGCGTCAGCTGCAGCCGGAGGTGCTACCGCAGCCCTCGCAGACGAAGCAGGACCCGGCGGGCCGCATCTTCGTGCCGCAGGTGAGGCAGAGCGGTGCGTCCGCGGCCGTGCC
This sequence comes from Cryptosporangium aurantiacum, assembly GCF_900143005.1. NCBI lineage: Bacteria > Bacillati > Actinomycetota > Actinomycetes > Cryptosporangiales > Cryptosporangiaceae > Cryptosporangium > Cryptosporangium aurantiacum. The sequence continues at coordinate 725,766 of NZ_FRCS01000001.1, read as the reverse complement.
CTGCACCAGCTCCAGCAGCTCGGTCGACGAGTGCGCGCTGCTCAGGTCACGCGGCGCCGGAGGCTGCGGGGCCTCCTTCTTCGGGGCCGGTGCCGACACCGGCGCCGAGACCGCGAGGCCCGCGATGTCGACGTCGTCGTTCGACGTGCCGTCGAGCTCGGCGGCCCGCTCCGAGTTCGTCAGGATCCCCATCTCGGCGCGGGTCTCCTTGGGCAGGTGGTCGAGCGCGAGCCGCCGGAAGATGTAGTCGATGACCGAGCTGGCGATCCGGATGTCCGGGTCGTCGGTCATACCGGCCGGCTCGAACCGCATGTTGCGGAACTTCTCGACGTACTGCTCCAGCGGGACGCCGTACTGCAGCGCCACCGAGATCGCCACCGAGAACGCGTCCATGATCCCGGCGAGCGTGGAGCCCTGCTTGCCGAGCTTGAGGAAGACCTCGCCGACACCGTCGTCCGGGTAGGTCGACGCGGTCAGGTAACCCTCGGCGCCGGCCACCGAGAACGAAGTGGTCGTGCTCGGGCGGGTCTTCGGCAGGCGCTTGCGCACCGGCCGGTACTCGATGACGGTCTGCACCTCGGGCTCGGCCGCCGCGTTGCCCGCAGCGCGCGCCGCGTCCGCCTTCTTGCCACCGACCGACAGCGGCTGGCCGACCTTGCAGTTGTCGCGGTAGACGGCGAGGGCCTTGAGGCCGAGGCGCCAGCCCTCCGCGTACACCTTCTCGATGTCCTCGATCGTCGCGGACTCGGGCAGGTTCACGGTCTTGGAGATCGCGCCGGAGATGAACGGCTGCACCGCGGCCATCATCCGGACGTGACCCATCGGGCGGATCGAGCGCTCGCCCATCGCGCAGTCGAACACCTCGTAGTGCTCGCGGCGCAGGCCGGGAGCGTCCACGACGTGACCGTGCTGGGCGATGTGCTCGACGATCGCCTCGATCTGCTCGTCCTGGTAACCCAGGGAGCGCAGCGCCCGCGGCACCGTCTGGTTGACGATCTGCATCGAGCCGCCGCCGTCGAGCTTCTTGAACTTGACCAGGGCCAGGTCGGGCTCGATGCCGGTGGTGTCGCAGTCCATCATCAGGCCGATCGTGCCGGTCGGAGCCAGCACCGAGGCCTGGGCGTTGCGCCAGCCGTTCTTCGCGCCGATCTTCAGGCCGTTCTGCCACTCGGCGGTCGCCAGCTTGAGGATCGCGGCGTCGTCGGCGCCGACCGGGCGCACCGCGTCGTTGGCGGCCGCGTGCTTGCGCATGACCCGCTGGTGGCCCTCGGCGTTGCGGGCGTAACCCTCGTACGCGCCGACGATGCCGGCCAGCTCGGCCGAGCGGCGGTACGCGACACCGGTCATCAGCGACGTGATCGCCGCGGCAAGCGAGCGGCCGCCGTCCGAGTCGTACGCGTGCGCGGTGGCCATCAGCAGCGCGCCGATGTTCGCGTAACCGATGCCCAGCTGGCGGAACTTGCGGGTGGTGTCTGCGATCGGCTCGGTCGGGAAGTCCGCGAAGCAGATCGAGATGTCCATCGCGGTGATGACCAGCTCGACGGCCTTCACGAACGTCGGCCCGTCGAACGTGCCGTCCGGGCGGAGGAACCGCATCAGGTTCAGCGACGCCAGGTTGCAGGACGAGTTGTCCAGGTGCATGTACTCCGAGCACGGGTTGGACGCGGTGATCCGGCCCGACTCCGGCGTGGTGTGCCAGTCGTTGATCGTGTCGTCGTACTGGATGCCCGGGTCGGCACACTCCCAGGCGGCCTTCGCGATCTTGCGGAACAGGCCCTGGGCGTCGACGGTGTCGATCACCGAGCCGTCCAGGCGGGCACGGAGGTGGAACTCCCCGCCGTCCTCGACCGCCTTCATGAACTCGTCCGAGACGCGGACCGAGTTGTTCGCGTTCTGGTACTGGACGCTGTTGATGTCCTTGCCGCCCAGGTCCATGTCGAACCCGGCGTCCCGCAGCGCGCGGATCTTGTCCTCCTCGCGCGCCTTAGTCTCGACGAACTCCTCGATGTCGGGGTGGTCGACGTCGAGCACGACCATCTTCGCTGCCCGGCGGGTGGCGCCTCCGGACTTGATCGTCCCGGCGCTGGCGTCGGCGCCGCGCATGAAGCTGACCGGGCCGGACGCCGTGCCGCCGCTGGCCAGCAGCTCCTTGGACGACCGGATCCGGGACAGGTTGAGACCGGCACCGGAGCCGCCCTTGAAGATCAGGCCCTCCTCCCGGTACCAGTTCAGGATCGAGTCCATCTCGTCGTCGACCGAGAGGATGAAGCAGGCGCTCACCTGCTGGGGAGCCGCCGTGCCGACGTTGAACCAGACCGGCGAGTTGAAGCTGAACACCTGGTGCAACAGCATCCAGGCCAGCTCGTGCTCGAAGATCTCGGCGTCCTCCGGCGTCGCGAAGTAGCCGTAGTCGACCCCGGCCTTCCGGTACACGCGGACGACGCGGTCGATCAGGTGGCGAAGGCTGTTCTCCCGCTGCGGCGTCCCGAGCGCGCCCCGGAAGTACCGGGTGGTGACGATGTTCGTGGAGTTCAGCGACCAGAAGTCGGGGAACTCGACACCGCGCTGCTCGAAGTTGACCACGCCGTCGCGCCAGTTCGTCATGACGACGTCGCGGCGCTCCCACGTCACCTCGTCGTACGGGTGGACGCCCGGCGTGGTGAACACCCGCTCGACAGTCAGGCCCTTACCGACCGGTCCCTTGCCCGCCGACTGGGCCGCGGCCCGCCGCGTCTGCGCCCGCGGTGCCGGCGCGGCTGTGCTGTCGGTTGATGAGCCAACTGTCTCGGTCATCGGCGTCCCCTGTCCCTCGTGAAGATTCTCGCCTGTAGACGAACTCTTGGCCCACGTTGCGTGGGCATGGCGAAGCGCGCGCTGACGCGCTCGCCGGGTTGTGCTTAGGAATTCCGCTTTTCGATTACTCGAGCGCACGCGAGAGCCGCGCTCCGGCGTTTCGGGTCCGCCCCGAACCGAACCGCCGTGCCCGGCGGCATCGCCGGACCATTCACACCTGTGTCGCGCCCGGCCCGCCTAGGGGCTGATGGGCTGAAGCTGATCGGCCGCCAGCGGCGGTGACGCGGTCACGTCGACCACCGGACGGGGAGCGTCGGCCTCGTCTGCGGGCCGGTTCTCCCGGAGCGCGGCGATCTCCGCTTCGAAGTCCTCCAGCGAGGAGAACGCGCGGTAGACGCTGGCGAACCGGATGTAGGCCACCTCGTCGAGTTCGCGGAGCGGACCGAGGATGGCCAACCCCACCTCGTGCGACGCGACCTCGGCGGCGCCCCGTGCCCGGACCGCCTCCTCGACCTTCTGGGCCAGTACGGCCAACGCGTCCGCGTCGACCGGCCGCCCCTGGCATGCCTTGCGGACACCCGCGACGACCTTGGCGCGGCTGAACGGCTCACTGACCCCACTGCGCTTGACGACGGCCAGCACCGGCTCCTCCACCGTGGTGAAGCGCCGGGAGCATCGGGTGCAGGAACGCCGCCGCCGGGTGACCTGGCCGTCCTCGGCTTCGCGGGAGTCGACCACCCGCGAGTCGGGGTGCCGGCAGTACGGGCACTTCACGGTGCGCCCTCCTTCCCGTCGCTCGTGCCGTCGTCCATCCAGTGCTCGAACCGTACGCACCACGGAAGGATCGGCGGCCCTCAACAGGACCTCGACCCTACTGGTAGGTGAGTTACATGCCCGTAAGCACTAGATCTAGTGGCGACAGTAGGCCTGTGGTCCCACGACCGCAAGCCGACCCGCCGGAGAAATCGCGGATCTCGGACGAAACACCGGCAACTTCTACGGGCTGTTGATCACCGGTGACACAGCGCGCAACGCTCGGCGCGGTTATCCACAACCTGTTGTGGTTCACTCGGCGGCGGCCCACGACTGGTAGCGTTCTTCCGACTCCGGTGCGGGTTCGTCGCGGTAGTGCCGGTAGGTGGCCAGCACCCGCTGGTAGTCGATGCCGAGCACCGGTCCCTCGCCCCGGGCGGCGATGTCGGTGTCGCGCCAGATCGAGTAGTCGGCCGGGTCGCGCAGTAATCCGTTGGCCGCGCAGTACTCGTACATCTCGGTGCCCGGCAGCGGGTTGAGGATGTTCGGGTTCGGGAACGTCGGGGCGACCGCATCCATGAACGCGTGGTGGGCCGCGTAGTCCTCGTCGGTCTCGGTCGGTACACCGAGCAACAGGTTCGCGCCCACCTGGACGTCGTACTCGCGGCAGAGCTGCGCCACCGCGACACCGTCGGCCACCGACGTGCGCTTGCGCATGAACTCCAGCAGCCGCTGTGAGCCGCTCTCGAAGCCGAACCAGACCGTGATCCGCTGCCCCTCCCGGTCCCGCCCGGTCTGGGCTTCGCCCAGGCATTCGGCGAGCGCACGGTTGAACCGGTTCACGTGCCCGTTGAACATCAATCCGACGTGCGGCAGCTCCGCGTCCATTCTTCGGACGACGCCCGTCAGCAACGGCAAGTTGAGGGTGGCGATCGGGTCGGCGATCGTCACGAAGTCCACACCCCAGCGGCGGACGTACTCGTGCAACTCGGCCATCACCCGGTCGACCGAGCGGAAACGTCGGCGCGGCGGCTCGAACACCGAGCGGTTCGGCAGCTCGCAGAACGTGCACTGCATCGGGCAGCCCCGGCCGAGTTGCAGGTAGACCGGCCGGTAGCCGTCGGAGCCCGCGTAGACGCCGCGGTAGCAGTCGAAGTCCGCGTAGGGCGGCAACGCGTCGATGTCGGGCCAGGGCGTCCCCTCGACGACACGCGGCAGTTCCTCGCCCGCGGCCACCCGGTCGTACAGGTCGAGAATCGCCGACTCACCCTCGCGCCGGATCACACAGTCGAACGCGCCGGTCGCCACCGTGGCCTCGGTGTGGATGCTGGCGTGCACCCCACCGGCGACCACCGCCCGCCCGGGCCGCCGGACCGCATGGGCCAGCGCGACGGCCTCGGCCGCGTTCGGCGACAGGTAGCTGAACCCGACGAGGTGCGGATCGAAGTCGTCGACCGCGGCGAGCAGGGCGTCGGCCGGCTGCAGACGCGAGTCGAACAGCTCGACGTCGCCCCCGTGCTCGAGCAGCAGGGTTCCCAGCAGCTGCGGACCGATCGGCGGGCTCATCACCGGCCGGGACTCGCTCTCCGGCTGGCCCACGTAGACCAGCGCGACGCGGAGCTGTCGCCGCCGGGGCGGCCCGTTGCCCTCTCCGGCGTCCATGCACACTCCGATCCGGCGCGATCCCTCGCGGCCGCCGCCGCCCGCGCCGGAATGCCACCCTACCGAGGCTCCCGAGGTCCGTCGGGTGCGGGCAATCGTCCCGCGTGGAGGCGCTGCACATTCTGTGCCCCTATGAGGGCACAAAGTGTGCAGCGCTTCGCGGCGCCGCGGCTCTAGTGAGCGGGGAGGAGCAAGCGCTCGCCGACTCGGACGGTGGAGTCGGACATGTCGTTGAGTTCCCGGATCTCGGCCATCGTCTCGCTGCGCGGCCGGTCGGGTGCGATGTCCTCGGCGATCGTCCAGAGCGTGTCGCGTTCGGTGACGACCATGCTGCGGGACGACACCGGGGTGACGCCGTCGGCCCGGGTGGACACCGAGAACGCGAACGCGGTCAGGGCCACGCCGACCAGCGCGACGCTGCGTACCAGCGCCCTCCCCCGGCGGGTGAGCCGCACCGGCGGTGCCCCGGCGGAGTGCGGTGCCCGCCTCGGGTCGGCCGCGCGAGGCGTCGCCACCCGACGCTTGCGTCCCGGCGCGGACCGCGGCCCCTCCGGGCGCCGCGGCGCAGGCACGCGCGCAGCGCCGTCCCGCGCCGGCCCGTCGCCCACAGCGGCACGCGCCGCCTCGCCCGCAACCCGCTTCGCCCCGCCGGCCTGGCACCGCGCCGCTCCGCGAGCCGCGGCCTCCCGCGGCGCCCCATCACGCGGCGCCCGGTCGCGCGGCGCCCCATCACGCGGCGCCGGGTCGCGCGGCGCCGCGTCGGGCGCTGCGCGGCGCACGCGACGCACGTCGCCGCTTCGCCGCACCGGCCGCCCGTCGACGGCCCGCAACGCCGCCGTCCGCCCTGCACCGGCCCGGACTGCCTGCTCGAAGGGATCGAAGTGGATCGCGTCGTCGGACAGCGTTGGCACCAGCTTGAGCGTGACCACACGCACCCCCGGGGAAGCCGAACACGTACGAAAGTTCGAACGAACGCGTGTACGATCTCTACCATGTTCCGGGGCTCGTTACCAGGCTTGCCTGCCGTTTAGTTCGACCGTATGTTCGGTCCCGGCGGCGCGACACCTCCTCGGTCGCGCGGACCGACCGGACCCGGCCGAACCGGGCGCAGGCATACCGCTATCCGACGCGCCGACGTCGTACGTTTGTTTGAAATCCTCGTCCACAGTGGCTACGGTCTACGGACGAGGTGACGGCGGCGGTGCCGTCAGACGAGGAGGAAACCGTGACGCGACAGGGCCGCAGCTCGACGGATGGAGCCGGTGGCGACAACCCCGCCCAAGCCGCCGGCACCGGCCGGGTCGAGGCAGTCGCCGATTCCGGCGTCGTCAAGACCGCCTCCGACGGGGCCGCCCCCTCCACGGAACCGGCTCCCGCCGCACCGCGCCGCCGCGGGCGCCGCAGCACCACCACGGCCGGGACGCCGCTGAGCCCGCGCCAGCGCCGGATCCTCGAGGTGATCCGCGACTCGGTGGAGACCCGCGGGTACCCGCCGAGCGTCCGGGAGATCGGTGAGGCGGTCGGTCTCACCTCGCCTTCCAGCGTCGCCTACCAGCTGCAGGCGTTGCAGGAGAAGGGGCTGCTCCGGCGCGACCCCAACCGCCCTCGTGCGGTCGACATCCGCACGCCAGGCGCCCCGACCGGCGGCCGGGACACGGTCGTCGAGATCGGCGGCGGCGTCAGCACGGCTCCGGGTAGCGCCCCGGCGGCCGACGACGGACGCCCGGCGCCGGTGAACGTTCCCGTGCTGGGACGTATCGCCGCCGGCGGGCCGATCCTGGCCGAGCAGGCCGTCGAGGATGTGTTCCCGCTCCCCCGCGAGATCGTCGGTGACGGCAACCTGTTCCTGCTGCGCGTGGTCGGTGACTCGATGGTCGAGGCGGCGATCTGCGACGGCGACTGGGTGGTCGTCCGCCAGCAGCCCGACGCCGACAGCGGTGACATCGTGGCCGCGATGCTCGACGGCGAGGCCACCGTGAAGCGGCTGCGTCGGCGCGACGGGCAGGTGTGGCTGGTGCCGCACAACGCCGCCTACGAGCCGATCCCCGGCGACGAGGCGACGATCCTCGGACGCGTCGTCACGGTGCTCCGCCGCCTCTGAAGCACCCGGCGCTACGCCGACACGCCGATGGCCGGCCCCACGGACGGGGCCGGCCATCGGCGTTCAGCGTGTCGAGAGCGTCAGCCGTCGTAGCGGGCGCGTTCGGACGTCAGCCGTCGTAGCGGACGCGTTCGGACGGTGGTGGCGGCGGACGCCGTCCACCCGGCGGCGGTGGCGGCGGACGCCCGTCGTCGTCGCGCCAGGCTCCGCTCGGGTCGCGCCGTCCGCGGTCGGCGCCGTTCGGGGGGCGCTCGCCGGGCGGAGGCGGCGGACGCATCCGGTCACCGGCCGGCGGACGTGCCCGCCCGGTGCCGGTCGTCTCCCAGTCCGGGTCCCGGCCACCGCGCACGTCGCCGGTGTTACGACCACCGCGAACGTCCCCGGTGTTCCGGCCGTCACCGCGCACGTCACCGGTGTTCCTGCCGTCGCCACGGACATCGCCGGTGTTTCGCCCGTCGCCGCGCACATCGCCCGTGTTCCGGCCGTCGCCACGGACATCCCCGGTGTTCCGGCCATCCCAGCCCCGACCGTCGGTGTCCCGCCCGTCGCGTCCACCGGCCTCGCGTCCGCCGGTGTCGCGTCCCCCGTCACGGCCACCCGCATCGCGTCCGCCACCGTAGGTCGTGCCCGGGGGCATCGGCGGCGGACCCGCGCGCCGGGCGCGCGTCGGAGCAGACCGGTCTACCGGCGGGGGCGGCGGAGCCGCACCCGGCCGAGCCGAACCACGGCCACCCGGACCGGGTATGGGGCGCGGCGCGGCGCCGGAGTCGCGCACCCGGCCGCCGCCGGTCGTCTCGGGATCGGCAGCACCGCGGGGTGGCCCGGCCGGGCGCCGGACGCGACCTCCGCCGGTGGTCGTCGGATCACCGGGCACGGGCCGGGTCGGTGGCGGACCCTGCGGGCGACGCACCCGGCCGCTGCCGGTCGTCTCGGGGTCGAAGCCGCCGGACGACGCGGACGAACCGGATGAACCGCTGCCGTACACGGTGCCGCGTCCGGACGGCCCGGACACCGGCGCGGCTCCGGACACCGACGCCGCACCGGACACCGAGGCGGCACCAGCGGCCGGCCCCGCCCCCGGAATCGGACCCGACACCGGGCCGGACACCGACGCGGCGCCCGCGGCCGGGCCCTCGGAGCGGAAGCCTGCTTCCGGACCGCGCTCCGCGCCCCAGCCACCGGGCCCGGCACCCGCGCCGACCGGCGGCCTCGCCGCGCCACGCGGTGCGGGCGGTGCGGCCGCGCCGCCGCGCGGACCGTCCGGGCGTCCGCCGTAGACCGCACCGGCGACCCGGGGCAGCTGCATGGTCTCCGCGGCGGGCACGAGCTCGTCCGGTTCGCCGGGTCGGCCGCCCGGCCCGTTCCCGACCTGGGGACCGGCACCGACGCGCGGTCCGCGCGGCGGGCCACCGGCCGTCGGGTCCTGTGCCCGCTGGCGGAACCGGACGATCCCGACGATGCCGGCAGCCAGGAGCGCGATCCCGATCAGGCCGACCACCGCGACCAACGAGGTGATCTGGTTGAAGCTGATGCTCGACAAGAACCCACCGTCGGACTCGGAGTCGGCGGCCCCGCCGTCGCTCGCCGCGGTGGTCGCCTTCGCCTGGTCGCCGATCGGCCACTTCTGCAGCGCGGACGCCGGGTTGGCCTTGGTGCCCTCGGGGATCGTCACGAAGAACTTGCCGTCCGGGGAGTACGTGACCGCCTCACCCTGCGTGCCTTGCTGTCCGGTCAGCAACGTCTTGCGCGGTTTGCCGGACGTCATCGCCTTGGCCGCGTCACCGTCCGCGACGTCCCACTCGAAGATCGACGTGTACGTCCGGAGCGCCGCCCGCTTGCCGTCCGGGGAGAGTGCCCCGCCGGTGACCAGCTCTCCCTTGCCCAGCGAGACCGAGCCCACGAGCGTCAGCGGAACCGCCTGCTCGGCGGACTTCGACGGACCGCTGATCGCCTGGCTGGCCTGGTAGACCTTCGCGTCGCCGGTCGGCGACTTGGTGACGACGACCGGGACGTTGTTGTTCTGGACGAGCAGCGCTTCCGCGTTCTTCGCGCCGTCCGGGTAGCGCATCCGCTGGATCGTCGGCGTGCCCGACGGCGGGAACAGGTGGACGGCGATCGTCTCCCGCTCGGGGGCGGAATCGCTGTCACCGATGTCAGCTACCCAGTACGAGCCGTCCGACGTCCGGGCCAAGTCCTCGGGGTCGAACGGGTCGACGTCCGAGGTCAACGTGTCGGTCACCGCACACTTCGCGTCAACCTGGTAGATCGTGACCTGCTGGACCGTGTCGTCACTGTCCGTGATTACCGCGTACCCGTCGTCGACCGCCACCAGACCGCTGATCTCCGGCAACCGCGTGTCGTTCACCGTGCAGACGCTCTGCGGCGCGGCCAAGGCAGCCTGACCGCCCGGCAGCAGGGCGAAGCCCACCCCGAGCAGGAGGGCCACCAGAATCCGTCCACACCGTGTCACGCCCCCAGTCTTGCAGACGAGTGGACGGCTGGTCGGCGGCGTTGCGAAGGACATAGGCCGCCGATCGGGAGAGGCACGTCACCGGCCGTTCACCCGTAGTCCCTTCGGAGGAACACCGATCACGCCTCCGGAGGAACACCGATCACGCTTCGGTGAAGCACCAGCACACAACGGCGGGCCGGCCCATGGACCGACCCGCCGCGTTGTTGTCCGACCGTCACACGTGCTGGGAAGTGCCTGCGTACGGCTGGAGCGCCGCCGCCAGCCCGGGATGCACCCGGACGTGAAGCTCGGTGCCGTCGGTCGTGTGCTCGCTGGAGAGCACCTCGCCCTCGGCGTGGATGCGCGACACCAGACCGCCCTGGTCGTACGGCAGCCGGACGTGCAGTTCCAGCGCCGGACGGGGCAGCCGCTCCTCGATCGCCGCACGCAACTCGTCGATACCGAAGCCGGTGTGGGCCGAGACCACCAGCGCGCCCGGCAGCGCCTGCCGCAATTCCAGCAGCGCTTCCGGCGAAGCGGCGTCCGCCTTGTTCACGACGATCATCTCGGGGACCTGGGCCGCCTCGATGTCGGCGAGCACCTCACGCACCGCGTTCACCTGGGCGATCGGGTCGGGGTGGGACCCGTCGACGACGTGCACGAGCAGATCCGCGTCGGCGACCTCCTCCAGCGTCGAGCGGAACGCCTCGACGAGCTGGTGCGGAAGGTGCCGGACGAACCCGACCGTGTCCGACAGCGTGTACTCGCGGCCGTCCGCGGCCTCGGTACGCCGGGTCGTCGGATCCAGCGTGGCGAACAACGCGTTCTCCACCAGCACACCGGCGCCGGTGAGCCGGTTGAGCAGGCTCGACTTCCCGGCGTTGGTGTAGCCGGCGATCGCGACGCTCGGCACCTCGTTCCGGCGGCGAGAAGCGCGCTTGGTGTCGCGGGCCTGCTTCATGCCCTTGATCTCCCGACGCAGCTTCGCCATCCGCTCGCGGATCCGCCGCCGGTCGGTCTCGATCTTGGTCTCACCGGGTCCACGCGTGCCCACGCCGCCGCCGGCGCCACCACCGGCACCACCGGCCTGCCGGGACATCGACTCACCCCAACCACGCAGGCGGGGCAGCATGTACTCCATCTGGGCCAGCGACACCTGGGCACGGCCCTCGCGGGTGTGCGCGTGCTGGGCGAAGATGTCGAGGATCAGCGCGGTCCGGTCGATCACCTTGACCTTGACGACCTTCTCCAGCGCGTTCAGCTGGGCCGGCGAGAGCTCACCGTCGCAGATGACCGTGTCGGCGCCGGACGCCAGGACGACCTCACGCAGCTCGTTGGCCTTGCCGGAACCGATGTACGTGGCCGGGTCGGGCCGGTCGCGCCGCTGCATCAGGCCCTCGAGGACCTGGGAGCCCGCCGTCTCGGCGAGGGCCGCCAGCTCGGCCATCGAGTTCTCGGCGTCCTCGATGGTGCCCTCGGTCCAGACACCCACCAGGACGACCCGCTCCAGCCGCAGCTGCCGGTACTCGACCTCGGTGACGTCGGTGAGTTCGGTGGAGAGCCCGACGACACGGCGGAGCGCCTGCCGTTCCTCCCGGTCGAACTGGTCACCGTCAAAGTCGTCCTCGACCTCGGGTGCGAGCTCGGGACGGAGCCGAATGGCGCTGTCGCCGAGAGCGCCGGCTCGACGTGCGGTGCTCGAAGGGCTCATCGGCAGATCAACTCCATCAGTAGTCAGTGCGGGGTCCTCTCGATCGGGAAACTCCTGCGCACGCATCGTGACACGTGCACCGGGTCGGGGGCATCCGGAATTGTCCGCGCGACCGCGCGGAGGTCCAGCGCAGGGTTCCGGGGAGCGGAACGCTGCACTTCTGCGTCACTCGACCACGTCTACGGTTGGTAACGACGCCACGGCGTTCTGGATTCCCGGTTTCCGGTCACCCAACCTCGAGAACCGCGGACGCGGACGGCGAGGCGGTCTCTGGAAGGATTCCGACGACACGCGCGGCGGGCGCGCCGCACCAGACGAACTCACAGCACCCGGCCTCCACGCGGCCGGCCAGACGGAGGAAACCCGTGTCCAGCCCGATGCCCAGTGCCGGTTTCTCGATCACCATCCGGATCGCCGCTCCCGCCGACCCCACCGGCGTCGGACGGCTCGCTACCGCGGTCGGGTCCGCCGGCGGTGTCGTCAGGGCACTGGACGTCGTCGACTCGGACGCCGAGCGCGTGGTCGTCGACCTCACCTGCGACACCTCCGACGGGCCGCACGCGGACAGCGTCGTCGCGGCGCTGCGGGCACTGGACGACGTCGACGTCCGGAAGGTCTCCGACCGCACGTTCCTGCTGCACCTCGGCGGGAAGATCGAGGTCACCCCGAAGGTGAACCTGCGCACCCGCGACGAGCTGTCCCGCGCCTACACGCCGGGCGTCGCCCGGGTCTGCCGGGCGATCGCCGAGAATCCGGACGACGCCCGCCGGCTGACGATCAAGCGCAACACGGTCGCGGTCGTGACCGACGGCTCGGCCGTGCTGGGGCTGGGCAACCTGGGGCCGGCGGCGGCGCTGCCGGTGATGGAGGGCAAGGCCGCGCTGTTCAAGCGGTTCGCCGGGGTCGACGCGTGGCCGGTCTGCCTCGACACCCAGGACACCGACGAGATCGTGTCGATCGTCCGGGCGCTGGCGCCGGTGTACGGCGGCATCAACCTCGAGGACATCGCCGCGCCCCGATGCTTCGAGATCGAGACCCGGCTGCGCGACGAGCTGGACATCCCGGTCTTCCACGACGACCAGCACGGCACCGCGATCGTCGTGCTCGCCGCGCTGACCAACGCCCTGCGGGTCGTCCGGAAGGACCTCAAGGAGGTCCGGATCGTCGTCTCCGGCGCCGGAGCGGCCGGTACCGCGATCATGAAGCTGCTGCTCGCCGAGGGTGTCGGCGACATCATCGCGTGCGACAAGAGCGGTGCGCTGCACGCCGGGTCCGAGGGGCTGAACCCGAGCATGCAGTGGCTCGCCGAGCACACGAACCGGGACAACTACTCCGGTTCACTGGCCGGGGCGCTACGCGGCGCGGACGTCTTCATCGGCGTGTCCGCCCCGAACCTGCTGACCGGCGACGACATCGCCACGATGGCGGACCGGTCGATCGTGTTCGCGCTGGCCAACCCCGACCCGGAGGTGGACCCCCGGGAGGCCCGCGAGCACGCAGCCGTGGTGGCGACCGGACGCTCGGACGAGCCGAACCAGATCAACAACGTGCTCGCGTTCCCCGGCGTGTTCCGGGGCCTGCTGGACGCCCAGGCACGCGAGTTCACGCTGCCGATGGCGCTGGCCGCGGCCGAGGCGATCGCGAACGCGGTCGGCGTCGACAAGGTCAACCCGAGCGTGATCGTCCCCTCGGTCTTCGACCCCACGGTCGCCCCCGCCGTAGCAGCCGCAGTCACCGACGCCGCCCGCCGGGAGGCGGCCCGTTGAGGACGGGGCTGACGCGCGAGCGTCAGCCCCGTCCTCAACGGGTTCCATCGCCGTAGCAAGACAAATACTCGCGCCTGGCGGCGCTTCAACAGCAACTGCGCTAGGCGGACGCTGTGCGTAGTGCGTTCGCGGGCGGGCGTAGGTGCGTCTCGGGGGCCGCGCGTAGTGGCGGTTCCGGGGGCACCGGAATCTCCGCCGCGCCGGCCGCGGGGCGGGGCTTCGGGCGGCGGCGGGACCGTTGCCCGCTGCTGCCGCCCGGCCCGAGGTAGATGAACAGCCCGTTGACCGGATCGGGCACCGCGTCGAGCGCTGCCTTCACCGCGGGCGTCGCGCGGAACCGCAACCAGTCGTCCACGTCGTCGAACTCGACTTCGAGGACCAAGCCCCAGTCGCGCCGCACCCAGCGCCAGTCCTTGGCTCCGTGCGTCACCGCCGCCTCGATCAGGTACTCACGGTGCGACGCGAACCACACGTCCGCCGAGAACCGGCCGTCGAGAACCTCGATCGTCCAGATCTCCATGCGTCCACGGTCACCCTTCCCCGCAACCGTGGCAATACCTCAGGCGTAGGACGCGGGGTCGCCCAGGGCGGCGAGCAGGTCGGCCAGCTCACCGACGACGCCCGGCCGACCCACCAGGATCGAGCGGCTCCGGAGGCTCCACTCGCCGCCCTCCAGGTCGCGCAGCTCACCGCCGGCCTGCCGGAGCAGCAGCGCTCCCGCCGCGTTGTCCCAGGCGTGGTTGCCGAAGTTCAGCGCCGCGCCGACCGCGCCGGAAGCGGCCCAGGCGAGCTCGACCGCGGACGAACCGAACATCCGCACCCGCAGCGCCTGGTGGGCGATCGCGTTCGCCAGCGCCATCCGGTACCGGAACGGGTAGCGCGGGGTCGGGCCGCCATGCGTGCCCTTCGGCGCCACGTTGCCCAGCGCGATCGTGACGTCGTCCAACCCGGCGGGCTGGAGCGTGGGCATCGCCTCGCCGTTGCGCTCCAGCGGACCGCCGTCGATCGCCTGGTACGCCTCACCGAACATCGGCAGCCGGATCAGGCCGACCACCGGCCGGCCCTCCTCCAGCAGCGCGAGGCTGATCCCGGTCAGCGGGATCCGGGCGGTGTAGTTCGCGGTGCCGTCGATCGGGTCGAGGACCCAGGTGACGCCGGTGTGCAGGTCGGGCCCGCCGAACTCCTCGCCGTGCATCGACAGCCCGGTGCGCTCGGTCAGCGCCGCGGTGATCTGCCGCTCCAGCGCCAGGTCGGCGGCGGTCGCCCAGTCCCCGACGCCCTTGACGACCTCTTCCTTCGCGCCGATCTCGCTGATGAAGTACGGCGTCGCCTCGTCGAGGACGCCACCGGCGATCCGTGCGAGTTCCCGGAGCTGACCCGCATCGAGGCTCACGCGCGCGGCCCGACCGTCGCGGCGCGCGGCGCGGACGCCGGCGACGCCGGTGCGTCCAGCACCGCCGGAGCAACGGGTGGCTTCGGCGCGGGGATCGCCTCGATCGACGCCGGGGTCTCGACCTGCACCGCGGCGAGCCACTGCGGCGAGAGCTGCCCGCCCGCGACCAGCACCGCGGGGCCCTCCAGCAGCGTGGTGGCGGTGGTGACCGTGATCCCGACCCGTCCGCCGGGAACGTCGACCGCGACCCGCCCGGTGGTGCGGCCCGCCGACCGCAGCGCTACGGCGCCGACCGCGCAGGCCCCGGTGCCGCAGGACCGCGTCTCGCCGGAGCCGCGCTCGTAGACCCGCATCCGCACGTGCAGGTCGTAACCCTCCGGGGCCGGGACGCCCGGCGCGGTGCGCGACTCGCCGCCCAGCACGTTGACGACCTCGACGTTGACGCCGGTCGGGAACGTCGCCGGGTCGAACTCCGGCGCGGACGAGAGGTCGATCTCGCCGACCGGCAGCGCGGTGCCGCAGACCAGGTGCGGGTTACCCATCGAGACCGCGATGCCGGCGAACGGACGACCGCCGACCTGCACGACGGCCTCGGTGCCGATCACCGCCGGACCCATGTCCACGGTGATGTCGCTCTCGCCGCCGGGGACCACGACCAGCTTGGTTCCGGCCCTGGTCGCGATCCGCATCGTCCCGGCCTTGGCCAGCCCGGACTCCACCAGGTACCGGGCGAACACCCGGATGCCGTTGCCGCACATCTCCGCGATCGAACCGTCGCTGTTGCGGTAGTCCATGAACCACTCGCCTTCCAGCCCGAGCCCGTCCGGGATCCGGGTGGTGCGGACGACGCGGAGCACCCCGTCGGCGCCGAGACCCGCGCGGCGGTCGCAGAGCACGCGCACGAGGTGCGGCGAAACCTCCAGCTGACCCTCGGGATCGGGCAGGATGACGAAGTCGTTCTCGGTGCCGTGGCCCTTGGCGAACGGCACGGGCCCGATGACGGGATTCCCGGGGGATGGTGCGGAGGCGCTCACGCCTCTAGATCCTACGAGGGTTGTCGCGTGCTTCCGGCGCCAGTTTCTGTGACCCCTGAGGCACAAGTGCCAAGGCCTCGTCCAGTACCCGCTGCTCATCGCTCGGGTCGAGCCACCGCACCCGGGCGTCCCGGCGGAACCAGGACCGCTGCCGCCGGACGAAGCGCCGGGTCGAGGCTTGGGTGGCGGTGATCGCGCCCGGTTCGTCCAGTTCGCCGTCGAACATCCGCAGCACCTGCGCGTACCCGAGCGCCCGGGACGCCGTCCGCCCCTCGCGCAGCCCGACGCGTTCCAGCGCGCGCACCTCTTCGACCAGGCCGGCCGCCCACATCACGTCGACGCGCTGCTCGACCCGGGCGTCGAGCTCCTCCACCGGCCGGTCCAGGCCGATCCGGACGGCCGGGTAGTACGGCTGCGGCTCGGTGGGCAGCTCCGCGGCGAACGAGCCGGTCAGCGCGATCACCTCGAGCGCCCGCACGATCCGGCGTCCGTTGCTGGGCAGGATCGCGGCCGCCGCGGCGGGGTCGGCGGCCGCCAGTCGCGCGTACAGCGGGGCCGGTCCGTCCGCGGCGAGTTCGGCCTCCAGCGCGGCACGCAGCGCGGGGTCGGTGCCGGGGAACTCCATCCGGTCGAGTACCGCGTCGACGTACAGCCCGGAGCCGCCGACCAGGATCGGCACGCGTCCGGCCGCGCGCAGTTCGTCGATCGTCGCGCGGGCCAGCCGCTGGTAGGCGGCAACGCTGGCGGTCTCGGTGACCGGCCAGACGTCGAGCAGGTGGTGCGGGACGCCGTCCCGCTCGGCGAGCGTCAGCTTCGCCGTGCCGATGTCCATGCCGCGGTAGAGCTGCATCGAGTCGGCGTTGACCACCTCGCCGCCGAGCGCTTTCGCGAGCGCGACACCCAGCCCGGACTTCCCGGTCGCGGTGGGCCCCACGACCGCGAGAACAGCCGGCCCTCCGACCAGCCCCGACAGGCCGACCGGGCCAGCCGGGCCGACCAGGCCCGCCGAGCCGGCCGGGTTCGACACGTCCGACACGTCCGGCGCGTCCGGCGCGTCCGGCGCGTCCGGCGCGTCCGGCGGGAGCGTCACACCGGCGACCAGGACGCGACCAGGTACCCGACGCCGTACGGTGCGTCCGTCGACCGCAGCTCGCCCTTCCACGGACGCCCGTCGGCCTCCACCGCACCGGCGAGGATCTGCCACGGCGCTCGGCCCGCGGCGAGCAGTTCGCGGGCCAGCGCCGGGTCGAGCGCGCCCAGCGCGGCGGTGTCGACGGCGGCCAGCGCGTCGGCGACCGCGGTGTCGAACGGCACCGCCCGCGGATCGAGCGCTCCGGGCGCCTTCTCGTCCCGGCTCGCCGAGCCGTCGCCCATCACCAGCAGCACGGTCGGGGTCGGGAACGCGGCGATCCGGGCGCCCAGGTCGGCGCACTCGGCCGGGGTCGCGTGCTCGGTGACGACCCGGGCGCGCACCGGACCGGGGTACCCGGCCTCGCGCAGCAGCCAGACACCGACGGTCACCGAGAGCGGCAGCGACGGGGCCGCGGTGCCGGGCTCGCCCCGGGTCAGCGCGACCGTCACGTCCGCGCCGTAGCCCGCGAGCGACCCGACCGCGTCGGGTGCCGCGCTGCCCGGCGTCGGACCGGTGCCGACCACCACGACGTCCAGGTCGGTGCCCGCCTCGTCTCCCACGGCGAGAAGGTCACGCACGGCCGCGAGGGCGGTCTCTCGCAGGGCAGCGACCGCCGCCGCGGGACCGTTCGATGGCTGCTGCACCGAGGCGCCGGTGAGCTGCGGCACCAGGAGCGGCGGATGAGGACAGACGGCGGCGGCGAGCAACACCCCGGAAGGGTAACCGCCGGGCCGAATCGGACCGCGGCACGGCAACCGGATATCCGACAGATGCGGGATGAGGCTTGTTGATCCGGCCCTTGCGCACCGCCCTGAGCTTGGGGTACGTGCGAGGCTGGAGGAGTCTCACCGTGCTGTTCGTACGCCTGATCCGCCCGGAATGATCGACAGATGCAGCACCGATCGCCCCATCGGTGCGAAGTAGTTCGCCGGAACCTGTGACAATGCTCGTCAGGCAGCCCACGACCCGGCCTGCGGCCGCTCCCGCGGCGGCGACCGGCTCACCCAGGGTGGCGCAGCAGATGCGGTGGTGAATATACCCGCCACCGGAACGGGAACGAGGATGGTCATGGACACTTCCGGCAGCGACAGCACCGCGGCCACGCCGCCTGCGAGGACGCCTGCGGAGTCGTCGCCCACGGAGTCCGCGGACGTGGCGGCGGCTCCGGCCGCGCCCGCGTCGGCCGACGTCAGCCCGCCCGCGGACGCCGCCGGGCAGGCCCAGCCGTCCGGGGAGACCCAGCCGGCCCAGCCGGACCAGTCGGACCAGTCGGCCGAACCGGCCGAGGCGCCGGGCCCGGTCGCCGTCACCCCGGCCGAGATCGCCGCCGCCATCGCGCCGTCCGCGTCCGCGCCCGCCGAGACGAGCGAGCCCGCCGCCGTCACCCCGGCCGACGTGTCCGCCCTCGTCACCCCGGCCGACGTCGCACCCCCCGCGACCCCGGCCGACGTCGCACCCCCCGCGACCCCGGCCGACGTCCCGGCCGCGCCCGCAGCCGCGACCCCGGTTGACGTCGTCCCTGGCGCGAGCCCGACGGACGTCGCTCCCGCCGGGACCCCCGCCGACGTCGCTCCCGCCGACGTTGCGGTCACGCCCGCCGATGTCGCGCACGCTGCCACCCCGGCGGATGTCCCCGCGGCCGCGGCCGAGGCCCCGGCCGGTCCCACCCCCGGCAGCACGTCCGCGGGCGACTTCGGGTGGATCGACGCCGAGGGCACCGTCTACGTCCGCACCGCCGAGGGCGACCGCGCGATCGGCTCCTGGCAGGCCGGCACCGCCGAAGAGGGTCTGCACCACTACCAGCGGCGCTACGACGACCTGGTCACCGAGGTCGAGCTGCTCGAAGCGCGCCTGAACGGCGGCATGAGCGACGCGGCGCACACGAAGTCCTCCGCGGCCCGGCTGCGCGAGTCGCTGGCCACCGCGGCCGTCATCGGCGACCTCGCCGCGCTGGCCACCCGGCTCGACACGCTGATCGAGTCCTCCAGCGCGAAGGCCGACGAGCAGAAGGCCGCGAAGGCCCGCGCCCGCGAGGAGGCCACCGCCCGGAAGCAGGCACTGGTCGCCGAGGCCGAGGACATCGCCACGAACTCCACCCAGTGGAAGGTCGCCGGCGACCGGCTGCGCGACATCCTCGCCGAGTGGAAGACGATCCGCGGCGTCGACCGGAAGACCGACACCGAGCTGTGGCGCCGCTACGCGGCGGCCCGTGACGGGTTCAGCCGCCGCCGGGGTAGCCACTTCGCCGGTCTGGACGCGCAGCGCAAGCAGGTCCAGGCGATCAAGGAGCAGCTGGTCACCGAGGCCGAGGAGCTGGCGGAGTCGACCGACTGGCAGGCCACGGCCGCGCGTCTGAAGCAGCTGATGGCGGACTGGAAGGCTGCTGGGCGGGCGCCCCGGGACGCCGAGGAGCAGCTCTGGAAGCGGTTCCGGGCCGCGCAGGACACTTTCTTCGCGCACCGGTCGGCGACGTTCTCCGAGCGGGACGCCGAGCTGAAGGGCAACCAGACCAAGAAGGAAGAGCTGCTGGCCGAGGCCGAGCGGATCGACCCGGAGACCGACCTGCGGGCCGCTCAGGCCGCGATGCGCGACGTGCAGGCCCGCTGGGACGAGATCGGCCGGGTGCCGCGCGAGGCCGTCGCGCACCTCGACCGGCGTCTGCGTGCGGTCGAGGAGCGGGTCCGGGTCGCCGCCGACGCCGAGTGGCGGCGCGGCAGCGTGGAGAGCAACCCGCTGCTTGCTCAGATGCGGGAGCAGGTCGCCAAGGCCGAGAAGCAACTCGAGCGCGCCCGCGCGCAGGGTGACCAGCGTCGGATCGCCGAGGCGGAGAAGGCGCTGGCCTCCAAGCGCCAGTTCCTCAACCTCGCCGAACAAGCGGGGTAGTCCTGCCCGTCCTGACCCGGCGGCGACGCTGGGTGCTGCTGGTCACCGTGGTGGCGCTCGCCATCGCCGCGGTCGGGCTGGTGGCGTTACGTGGCTGCCGCGAGCCGGTGTGTGATCCGGTCCACTACCCGCCGGGTGGGATCCGGATCAGCACCGGCGGCGTCGGCGGCGTCTACGAGGCGTACGGGCTGGCGTTCGAGGAGGTCCTCGCCGACGAGCTGCCGGAGCTCCGCGTCCGCGTCGACAACAGCAGCGGGTCGGTCGACAACCTCACCCGGCTGGCCGGTGGACGCGCCGACCTCACGTTCATCTCCGCCGACACCGCGTTCCGGATCCCGGCGCTGGAGGAGGCCGCCGGCGCACCCGGCCGGATCCGCGCGGTCGCGCGGATCTACGACGAGTACGTGCAGGTCGTCGTGCGTCAGGATGCACCGATCCGGACGCTGTCCGACCTGCGCGGCAAGCGGGTGTCGGTGGGGTCGCAGGGTTCGTCGGTGGAGATCACCGCACGACGGCTGCTCGCCGCCGCGCACATGGACGACAACCGGGACATCGTGCGGCGGGGCTACGGGGTGAGCGAGTCCGCGCGGCTGCTTGCCGCCGGGGACCTGGACGCGTTCTTCTGGGTGGGCGGCCTCCCCACCGCTGCGGTGGCGACGCTTGCCGGGACCGTGCCGATCCGGCTGCTGCCGATCGAGCGGTACGTCGCGACGCTGCAGGGCCAGTACGGGTCGTTCTACCAACTCGCCACCGTCCCGGAGGGCACCTACACCGGGGTCCCGGACACCCGCACCGCGGCGGTGCCGAGCTACCTGCTGGCCAGCCGGGCCCTCGACGACGATCTGGTCTACCGCCTCACCGCCGCGCTGTTCTCGCACCGCACCCGGATCGCCGACGTGGTGCCGAGCGGCCGGGTGCTCGACGTGCGGTCGGCGATCAGCACCGCGACAGTCCCGTTGCACCCGGGAGCGGTCCGCTACTACCGCTCGGTCAAGCCCTGACGCTCGGCCAGGACCTCGGGCGGCGGCGCGTCGGCTGCGGTGGCCGGGCTCATGACGTCCGAAGTGGGCTTTTCGGGCGGGGAAGCCGACGACGGCGGCGCGGGAGGCGCCGGCAGCACACAGGTGACCGCCAGGCCGCCCTGGGGGCCCGGGCTCACCTCCAGCCGGGCGTCGAACGTCTGCAGCAGCGACGTGACGATGCTCAGGCCCAACCCGGTGCCGGGGACGTTCGCGTGGCTGGGGCTGCGCCAGAACCGGTCGGTGACCTTGTCGAACTCGGTCAGCGGAAGGCCGTCGCCGTCGTCGGAGATCGTCAGCCGGACGACGCCGGGCGACCCGGCGCCTGCCCGCAGCGCGGCGACGATGACGCCGTCGT
Organism: Cryptosporangium aurantiacum; assembly: GCF_900143005.1. Classification (NCBI taxonomy): domain Bacteria; kingdom Bacillati; phylum Actinomycetota; class Actinomycetes; order Cryptosporangiales; family Cryptosporangiaceae; genus Cryptosporangium; species Cryptosporangium aurantiacum. Next base: position 704,709 of record NZ_FRCS01000001.1, on the reverse strand, counting down.
CACCGGCGTAGCGGCTGGCGTTGTCGAGAAGTTCGTCGAGCACGCGGGCGAGCGACTCCGGGTCGACGACGGCTTCGGCGCTCGCGACGCCGGACCGCACGAGCATCTGTCCGCGCAGGTCGGCCCGGACGCGCCAGGCGGACAGCCGCTCGTCGAGGACCGTGCCGACGTCGACCCGCCGCACCGCACCGAGGTGCCGTTCGGCGCGGGCCAGCGCCAGCAGCTCCTCCAGGACCCGCTGCAGCCGCTGCCCCTCACGTACGGCCTCGTCGTACTCGGTTTCCGCCCGCGCGGGCAGCTGACCGCCGTGGTCGTCCGCGACCGCGTCGGCGAGGTTCCCGACCCGCAGCAGCAGCGCGGTCAGCGGGTTGCGCATCTGGTGGGACGCCTCGGCGACGAACGCGCGTTGCTGTTCGAGCGCACCGCTCACGGTGGCGGCCATCTCGTTGAAACTTCGCGCGAGGCGTCTCAGCTCCGGTGGGCCCGTACCCACCGGAGCGCGCGATCTCAGGTCACCGGACGTGATCGCGTGCGCCGCCGCGTCGAGGCTGCTGACCGGTCGCAGCACCCAGGTCGCGAGCGCGTCGGCGACCGCGACGAACAGCGCGATCGCGCCGAGGCTCAACGCCGCGAGCACCAGCCAGACGGTGCCGACCCGGGTTCTCAGCGCGTCGGTCGGCGACACCGTGACGACCACCCCGGCGACCCCGGCGCCCTCCCCCGCCAGGAACGGCACCGCGACGACCAGCGGATGGTTCTCCCACGGCCAGATCACCATCTCCTCGGTGCTGCGGCCGGAGAGCGCGGTGTCGACCCGATCGCTGACTGCCGGATCGTCCAGGTCGACGCGTGCGGAGCTGAGCAGCACGGTCCGGTGGGCGTCCAGCACCACGGTCGGGATCCCGTAGACGTCGTGGTAGCGGTCGATCTCGGCGCGCAGCGCGTTCACCTCCGAGCTGCCCGAGCCGTCCCGGAGCAGCAGCGCGAACCGGTTCGTGTCCTGCAGCCGGTCGATGAAGACCTGGCGCTGGGCGTTCGTCGCGTAGTTCATCGCCAGCGGCGTCAGCAACGCGACCACGACCAGCGCGATCAGCGTCAGCAGGAGGACGAACAGCCGGGCGCGCACGGTTACCCGGCCGGAAAGCGGTAGCCGACGCCGCGGACGGTCTCGATGACGCCGGCGACGCCGAGCTTCGCCCGCACCGCGGCGACGTGCACCTCGAGCGTCCGCTGGTTGCCGACCCAGGCGGAGTCCCAGACCTCGGCGAGGATCCGCGACCGGGTGAAGACGATCCCGGGCTGCCGCGCCAGCATCGCGAGCAGGTTGAACTCCTTACGGGTCAGCGGGACCGCTTCCCCGTCGACGGTCACCTCCCGCCGTTCAACGTCAATTCGGACGCCGCCCGGCCCGGCGATCGTGCTGGAGGCGGGCGCGGGAGTCTCGTCCACCGGTGACTCCGGCGGCGCGGTGCGGCTGGCGCGACGGGTCACCGCGTGAATGCGAGCCACCAGCTCGCGGGGGTCGAACGGCTTCGTGACGTAGTCGTCCGCGCCGACGTGCAGGCCGTGCAGCCGGGTGGACATGTCGGTGCGGGCGGTCACCATGATCACCGGGACGTCGCAGAGCTCGCGGATCCGCTTGCAGAGCGCCAGCCCGTCGAGGTCGGGTAACCCCAGGTCGAGCAGGACGACGTCGTGCCGGGCGCCGGTGCGTAACCGCTCCAGCGCCCGCTGGGCACTGCCCACCCGGTCGACGTCCATCCGTTGCCGGGTGAGGTTCACCGAGAGCGCACCGGCCACCCGGTCGTCGTCCTCGATCAGGAGAACCCGCATGGGTCTATCCGCAGACCGGGGCCGGCGCCACGGGCGGCGGGCCGAGCGTGGGCATGCCGAGACCGACGCCGGAAGTCCTAGGCTTGAGGCCCGCTTCGACGTTGTCACCGGCCCGGGTGCGGCGGTGGCTCTTCACTGGGCCCTCGGCGATCAGGTGGTGCGGTGCCGCGTACGTGATCGTGCTGTGCACGATGTCGCCGGGCCGGATCACGCTCGCGTCGCCCGCGAAGTGCACCAGCCGTCCGTCGCGCGCCCGCCCGGTCATCCGGCCGGTGCCCGCGTCCTTGCGACCCTCGCCGGTGGCGACCAGCAGCTCGACGTCCCGCCCGACCAGCTTCTTGTTCTCGGCCCAGGAGATGTCCTCCTGGAGCGCGATCAGCCGCTCGTAACGCTCCTGGACGACCTGCTTGGGCAGCTGGTCGGGCATGGTCGCGGCCGGCGTACCCGGGCGCTGCGAGTACTGGAACGTGAACGCCGCGGAGAACCGGGAGGCGGCCACCACGTCGAGCGTCGCCTGGAAGTCGGCCTCGGTCTCGCCGGGGAAGCCGACGATGATGTCGGTCGTGATCGCCGCGTCCGGCATGGCGGCGCGGACCCGGTCGAGGATGCCCAGGTACCGCTCCGAGCGGTAGGAGCGGCGCATCGCCTTCAGGACGGCGTCCGAACCGCTTTGTAGTGGCATGTGGAGTTGGTGGCAGACGTTCGACGTGGCGGCCATCGCGTCGATCACGTCGTCGGTGAAATCGCGCGGGTGCGGGGACGTGAACCGGACCCGCTCGAGGCCTTCGACGTCGCCGCAGGCGCGGAGCAGGTTCGCGAACGCGGAGCGATCACCGAACTCGGCGCCGTACGAGTTCACGTTCTGCCCGAGCAGCGTCACCTCGAGCACACCCTCGGCGACCAGCGCCCGGACCTCGGCCAGCACGTCGGCGGGCGGCCGGTCGGTCTCCTTGCCGCGCAGCGAGGGGACGATGCAGAACGTGCAGGTGTTGTTGCACCCGACCGAGATCGAGACCCATCCCGAGTACGCCGAGTCGCGCCGGGCGGGCAGCGCCGACGGGAACGTCTCCAGCGACTCCTTGATCTCCACCTGCGCTTCGGCGTTGTGCCGGGCGCGCTCCAGGAGCGTGGGGAGCGCGCCGAGGTTGTGGGTGCCGAAGACGACGTCGACCCAGGGGGCTCTCTCGACGATCGTCCCGCGATCTTTCTGCGCGAGACAGCCGCCGACCGCGATCTGCATATCCTTTTTGTGGCGTTTGACCGACGCCAGGTGGCCCAGGTTGCCGTACAGCTTGTTGTCGGCGTTCTCCCGGACGGCGCACGTGTTCAGCACGACGACGTCGGGGTCGGTGCCGGCCTCGGCCGGACGGTAACCGGACGCCTCCAGCAGGCCGGACAGGCGCTCGGAGTCGTGCACGTTCATCTGACAGCCGAAGGTGCGCACCGCGTAGGTGCGCGCTGCCGTTTCGATCGGGGTGCTCATAACACCTCACACCCTACGACCTGCGCCGCTCTCGTTACGCGTCCGTGATCGCACGGTACCTGATCGGTTTGTTCCGATCGATAGTCTTCGGCTCTACACAGGCAGCGCTAACGTCGAAGAGGAGCCCGATGGCTGACGAGCCGAAGACCGAGACTCCACTGGTCTCCGTGCAGGGCGTGAACAAGTACTTCGGCGAGCTGCACGTGCTGCGCGACATCGACCTCGACATCGCGCGCGGCGAGGTCGTGGTGGTCATCGGCCCCTCCGGATCCGGCAAGTCGACGCTGTGCCGGGCGATCAACCGGCTGGAACCGATCGAGAACGGCGAGATCCGGATCGACGGCGTCCCGCTACCCGCCGAGGGCAAGGAGCTGGCCCGGCTCCGCGCCGACGTCGGCATGGTCTTCCAGTCGTTCAACCTGTTCGCGCACAAGACGATCCTGCAGAACGTCACGCTCGGCCCGACCAAGGTGCGGAAGGAGTCGGCCGACGCCGCCCGGAAGCACGCGATGGAGCTGCTGGAGCGGGTCGGCATCGCCAGTCAGGCCGACAAGTATCCGGCGCAGCTCTCCGGCGGTCAGCAGCAGCGGGTGGCGATCGCCCGCGCGCTGGCGATGCGCCCGAAGGTGATGCTCTTCGACGAGCCCACCAGCGCGCTCGACCCCGAGATGGTCAACGAGGTCCTGGACGTGATGACCTCGCTCGCCAAGGACGGCATGACGATGGTCGTCGTCACCCACGAGATGGGCTTCGCGCGGCGGGCCGCCGACCGGGTCGTCTTCATGGCGGACGGCCAGATCGTCGAGGCGGCCGAGCCGGACACGTTCTTCACCAAACCGACGTCCGACCGGGCCAAGGACTTCCTGTCCAAGATCCTCACCCACTGAGACTGCGCCTCGGGTTTCGACCCGCCGACCTACCCGACGGATCCCCAGGAGGAGATCGAATGAAGCTCCGGAAGCTCGCCGTAGTGGCGATCGCCGGCGCCCTCGCGCTCAGCGCGTGTGGCAAGGAGGGCGATAGCGGCACCGACGAGCCGACCTCGGCGGTCGAGAGCGCCGTCGCAGTCTCCGGCTCGAAGACCTTCGACGCGATCAAGCAGCGCGGCAAGGTGATCATCGGTGTCAAGGAAGACCAGCCGAACCTCGGTTACAAGGACCCCACGACCAACGAGTACTCCGGCTTCGACATCTCGATGGCGAAGCTGATCGCTGCCAAGCTCGGCTACGGCGACGACAAGATCGAGTACAAGGCGATCCCGTCCGCCAACCGCGAGCAGGCGATCGTCAACGGGGACATCGACTACTACGTCGGTACCTACTCGATCACCGACAAGCGCAAGACGCAGATCTCGTTCGCCGGCCCGTACTACGTCGCCGGCCAGGACCTGCTCGTGCGTAAGGACGACACGTCGATCACCGGCCCCGAGACGCTCGCGGGCAAGACGGTCTGCTCGGTCACCGGCTCCACCTCGATCCAGCGGATCAAGGAGGAGTACAAGCAGGCGAAGACCGTCGAGTTCGAGAAGTACTCGCAGTGCGTCGACGGCCTGCTCAACAAGCAGGTCGACGCGGTGACCACCGACGACGCGATCCTCAAGGGCTACGCGGCCCAGCAGCCGGACAAGCTCAAGGTCGTCGGCAAGCCGTTCTCCGAGGAGAAGTACGGCGTCGGCCTGAACAAGGACGACAGCGCGCTGCGCGGCAAGATCAACGACATCATCGAGGCGTCCGCGAAGGACGGCGAGTGGAAGAAGATCTACGACGCCACGCTCGGCAAGTCGGGATCTGACGCCACGCCGCCGGCGCTCGAGCGCTACTGAGTTCCTCACCTCGTGGGGCCGTCCGTCACTGACGACGGCCCCACGGTTCCTTTGGCCTCCGGGAGCCCGATGAGTGACTTCGTCCCCACGCTGACCGACAACTGGAGCCTGTTCGGCAAGGCGTTCGTCAACACGGTTCTGTTGTTCGTCCTGGCCTCGCTGGCCGCGCTGGTCCTCGGCACGCTGCTCGGCGCGTTCCGGGTGTCCCCGGTCCCCGCGCTGCGGTGGTTCGGCACCGGGTACGTGACGTTGCTCCGGAACACGCCACTCACGCTGGTGTTCTTCTTCGTCGCGTTCGGCTTCCCGTACCTGGAGATCAACTTCTCGTTCACGACGTTCGCGGTGATCGCACTGTCGGTCTACACCGCGGCATTCGTCTGCGAGGCGGTGCGGGCGGGGATCAACACGGTTCCGGCCGGTCAGGCCGAGGCCGCTCGCGCGGTGGGCCTGACGTTCATCCAGACGCTGCGGTTCGTCGTGCTCCCCCAGGCGTTCCGCGCGGTCGTCCCGCCGCTGGCGAGCATCCTGATCGCGCTGCTGAAGAACACGACGATCGCGGCCGGGTTCAGCGTCCCCGAGGCGGGCTCGATCCGGGCGAACCTCTCCGAGCTGGGTTATCCGGCGCTGGCCGGGCTGATCTGGGTCGTGATCGGCTTCCTGATCCTGGTGCTGCCGCTCTCGGCGGCTCAGCGCAACCTCGAGCGCCGGTGGAGCGTGGCCCGATGACCGTCACCGTCGCACCGAAGGTGCGGAAGAAAACCGACCCCGCGAGCGCCGTGCTGTTCGACGTGCCCGGACCGCGCGCCCGGCGGCGCAACGCGCTGATCGGGGTGATCGGCACGGCCGTCATCGTCGGCGCGATCGGGTACGTGATCTACCGCTTCTGGGAGACCGGTCAGTTCTCCAGCCAGAAGTGGGAGATCTTCGCGTACAAGCAGCCGCAGATCACGATCCTCGAAGGCTTCCTCAACACGCTGAAGGCCGCCGGGATCGCGGCGATACTCGCGCTGGCGCTAGGCATCGGCCTGGCCGCGGCGCGGCTGTCGGACCACGCGTGGCTGCGCGCGCCGGCGTTCGCGTTCGTCGAGCTGTTCCGTGCGGTGCCGCTGCTGCTGCTGATGTTCCTCTTCTACTACGGCACGCCGGCGCTGGGCTTCCGCGTGAGCCCGCTCTGGGCCGTCGTGCTGGGGTTGACGCTCTACAACGGCTCGGTGTTCGCGGAGCTGTTCCGGGCAGGCGTCGCGTCGGTGCCGCGGGGTCAGTCGGAGGCCGCGTACGCGCTCGGCCTGCGCAAGACCCAGGTGATGTCGTCGGTGCTGGTCCCGCAGGCGGTGCGGGCGATGTTGCCGGCGATCATCAGCCAGCTCGTCGTGCTGCTGAAGGACACCGCGCTCGGGTTCCTGGTGACGTACGACGAGTTGCTGAAGCAGCTCAAGCAGCTGGCCACCGCGCCGGACTTCGAATACCCGCTGATCCCGCTCGTGCTCGTGGGCGGGGCGATGTACATCGCCACCTGTCTGCTGCTGTCGTGGTTCGCGACGTGGCTGGAGCGGCGCTTGTCCAGGGCGGGCCGTACGTCGGCGCCGGTGGAGCTGGAGGAACACGTCGGCGGCGCCGCGCCGATCTAGGCGGGTGGCCCGCCGAGGGGCGAGCCTGACGGCTGAGCGCGAGGCGGTCTCGCGCTCGGACGCCGGCCTCGTCCTCGGCGGGCTCCAGGTTCAGACGAGTGCGCGCTAGCGCGCGACGCCGGTGCGTCGAGTGCGCGCTAGCGCGCGACGCCGGTGGCGCGGGATTCGCGGACGACCGTGATACGGATCTGGCCGGGGTAGGTCAGCTCGTCCTCGATCTGCTTCGCGACGTCGCGGGCCAGCACCTGCGCCGCCAGGTCGTCCACCTGATCCGGCGCCACCATCACCCGCACTTCGCGCCCGGCCTGCATCGCGAACACCTTCTCGACGCCGGGCATGCCGCTCGCGATCTGCTCGATCCGCTCCAGCCGCTTCACGTACGTCTCTAGGCTCTCGCGCCGCGCCCCCGGACGCCCGCCCGAGCACGCGTCCGAGGCCTGCGTCAGCACCGCCTCCAGCGTCCGCGGGGGTACCTCGTCGTGGTGCGCCTCGATCGCGTGCACGACCTCCTCCCGCTCGCCGTAACGACGGGCCAGGTCGGCGCCGATCAGCGCGTGGCTGCCCTCGACCTCGTGGGTGAGCGCCTTCCCGATGTCGTGCAGGAACGCCGAGCGCTTCACCAGCTCCACGTCCAGCCGCAGCTCGGCCGCCATGTGGCTGGCGATGTGCGCGGTCTCGATCAGGTGCTTGAGCACGTTCTGCCCGTAGCTCGTGCGGTACCGCAGGCGGCCGAGCGTCGCGATCAGTTCGGGGTGCATGTCGGCGATCCCGACCTGCACCAGCGCGTCCTCACCGGCCCGGACGCACAGCTGCTCGACCTGGTCGCGGCTGCGCTCGTAGACCTCCTCGATCCGCTGCGGGTGGATCCGTCCGTCGAGCACGAGCTTCTCCAGCGTCAGGCGTCCCACCTCGCGCCGGACCGGATCGAAACACGACAGCAGCACCGCTTCCGGTGTGTCGTCGATGATCAGGTTCACGCCGGTGACCGACTCGAACGTCCGGATGTTCCGGCCCTCGCGGCCGATGATCCGGCCCTTCATCTCGTCGCCCGGTAGGTGCAGAACACTGACGACGCTCTCCGCGGTCTGCTCGCTGGCGACGCGCTGGATCGAGTCGACGACGATTCTTCTCGCCCTCTCCTCGCCCTTCGCGCGGGCCTCGGCCTCGATGTCGCGGACCAGGATCGCGGCTTCCCGCTTCGCCTGCGTCTCGACTTCCTTCACCAGCTCGGCCTTGGCAGCATCGGCGGAGAGCCCGGCGATCCGTTCCAGCTCGGCGCGCCGCTCGTCCGCCGCGGCGGCCAGCGCGGCCTTCTGGGCGGCGAGGTCCTCCGCGAGCGTGGCCAGTTCGACCTCACGCTCGGCGAGCCGCGTCTCCGACTGCCCGGCGCGTTCCTCGCGGTCCGCGACCCGTGTCTCCCGGCGCTGCGCTTCGTCCCGACGGGCGTCGGCGTCGGCGCGGAGCCCCGCCGCCTCCCGCTCCGCGCTGCGGCGCGCGTCCGCGAGCAGTTCCTCGACCTCCCGCTCGGCCCGGCGGCGCGCCCGGTCGAGTATCTCGGCGGCCTCGGCCTGTGCGGCCTCCACCACCCGGCGGACCTGGCCGCGGACCGCGGTCAGCGCCTGCGGGTCGTTCTCGTCCGCGTCCGGGGCCTGGCGGGGTGCGACGACGTGCACGCCGCTCACGACCGTTGCTCCGGTTACTCGGGTGTGGGGGTTGTGGGGGTCGCCGGTGTCGCCAACCGTCCGGGGCCTGGCGGGGTGCGCCCCGTGGCCGTCGCGTCCGGACCGGCCGTCCGCGGCCGTCGGGGATTCTGCGGCGGGGGCGCCGTTCGGGGCCGAGGCGTCACCCGAAGCCGGGGCACCGCTCGGAGCCGGGGCACCGCTCGAAGCCGGGGCACCGCTCGAAGCCGGGGCACCGCTCGGGGCCGGGGCACCGCTCGGAGCCGGGCCGCCGCTCGGAGCCGGGCCGCCGCTCGGAGCCGGGGCACCGCTCGGAGCCGGGGCACCGCTCGAAGCCGGGCCACCGCTCGAAGCCGGGCCACCGCTCGAAGCCGGGCCACCGCTCGAAGCCGGGCCGCCGCTCGGAGCCGGGCCGCCGCTCGGAGCCGGGGCACCGCTCGGAGCCGGGGCACCGCTCGGGGCCGGGGCCCCGCTCGGGGCCGGGCCGGGTTCAGCGGCCGGGGTGCCGTCGGCGGCCGAGCCGCCGCCCGAGGCCGGGGTGTCGTGGGTTGCGTGGGCGCCGTGGGCGCCGTGGGCGCCGTGGGCGCCGTCCTCGGCGAGGGCGGTGTGGGCGGTCGTTGTGGCCGGCGTGCGCTCTTCGGACGTGTCTGTGCCAGCCTCGGCGCGCGCTGCCGGGTCGGCGCGGGTCGCGGCCACCGCCGATTCGCCGCTGCTGGGCGCGGCCGTGCCAGGGCCCGCGGGCCCACCTGGCCCATCTGGCCCGCCGGGGCCGGCGGATGTCGCGGCAGCTGTCGCCGGAAGGCGCGAATCGAGCAGGCGGAGCACGACGAACGCCGTCACGACGGCGACTACGAGCGCCACCAGCAGAACGACCACGGCGAAACCGACCAGCGCGGCGCCCGACATGCCCATGGCCCCTCCTCGTCCCGGCTCGCGGCCGCGGAGGAGAGTCCCGTCCGGAAGCCGGGCAGTCCTCGCGCCGGGGCACGCGACAAGAGCCCGGCGACGGGACGGGACACGCATCGGCATATCCCGACTGAACGGAGAGCGCCGTCGCCAAAGGAACCGACACTCAGCCAGAAGGTCTCATGTCGGCGCGAAAGCACTCTTCGTGAAGTTATGGGTATCGCAGGTGCGTATCGGTAGATGTCACGTACACAGGCTCGATCTCAGTACCCGTGAGGCTATGTGCAGGTTACCGACCGGTCAAGGAACAGCCATCGCTTCCACATCTGGCTCACCCTCGACCCCAGGTCAAGGCAGTGCCACACAGAGTGACGACAAATCGCCACCGACCCGCCGAAGAACACGTCAGTCGTCGGTGAGCGTGGGGTCGGGTACGCCCGCGAGGTCGGGGTCGGTGCCCTCCGCTGCCAGCGCCTCCCGGACGACGCGGTAGGCGAGCCCGGACGAATGTCCTCGCCGGGCAAGCATCCCGACCAGACGCCGCGCCCGCTTGTCCGGCGCCAGTCCCCGGGTGCCGGGCAGCTTCTTCTCGACGAGACGCCGCGCTGCCTCGATGTCGTCGTCCGCGTCGATCTGCTCCAGCGCCTCCTGGACGACGTCCCGGTCGACGCCCTTCCGGCGCAGCTCACCGGCGAGCGCGCTCCGCCCCAGGCCCCGCCCGCGCTGCCGGGTCTCCACCCACGCGCGTGCGAACGCGGCGTCGTTGATGAGGCCGACCTCGCCGAACCGGTCAAGCACGGCCTCCGCTGCCTCGATCGGCACGTTCCGCTTGGCCAGGGCGGCGGCGAGCTCCGCTCGAGTGCGAGGCTGGCTGGTCAGCAACCGCAGGCAGATCGAACGAGCGACCTGTTCCGGGTCAGCTCCAGGCCCGTTCCCCGGCCCGTCCGGCTCGCCGGGCGCGGCAGCGTTGTCGTCACCGTCCGTCCACGATGCAGTGTCGTTGGCGCCCCCAAAAGACTTCCGCCCCCGGCGCCCCGCCCGGCGCGTCGTGGCCTCCCGAGCACGATCGCCCGACCGCTTGCGGTTACCGTCGCCCGTCCGCTCGCGGTAGCCGTCGCCCGACCCTTCGCGGCCGCCGTCACCCGACCGCTCGCGGTAGCCGTCGCCCGACCCTTCGCGGCCGCCGTCACCCGACCGCTCGCGGTTGCCGGGGCGCGTCGCGCTTCGACGGCCGGCCTCGGCCCGCGGCGGCTCCGCGTCGGAGGCCGAGCGAGATCGGGCGAGACGCTCGGCCTCGGCCAGCGCGGCACGAGCGACCGCCACCCGGTCCGCGGTCGAACCGGCGGCCGTCGATCGGGCCACCGTCGATTGGGCGGCCGAGGGTTGGGTGGGGCCGCCGGGTGGCTCCGCTGGCCCCGGGACGTTCCGACCGTGGTCGGCGCCGGCCCGGGGAGCGTCGTCCGGAGAGGGTGCCGGGCGGGCGGCCCGGTCGGTGCTCAGAAGTCGACCGGAGCCGGCACGACCCCGTTCACGTCGACGGCGGGCAACGCGCCGATGCCGAGCTTCTCCTTGATCTTCTTCTCGATCTCGTCGGCGAGATCGGGGTTGTCGACCAGGAACTTGCGCACGTTCTCCTTGCCCTGGCCCAGTTGGTCGCCCTCGTACGTGTACCAGGCACCGGACTTGCGGATCAGGGCCTGCTCGACGCCGACGTCGATCAGCGAGCCCTCGCGGCTGATGCCCTGCCCGTAGACGATGTCGAACTCGGCCTGCTTGAACGGGGGCGACACCTTGTTCTTGACGACCTTGACCCGGGTGCGGTTACCGACCGCGTCGGACCCGTCCTTCAGCGTCTCGATGCGCCGGACGTCGAGCCGGACCGAGGCGTAGAACTTCAGCGCCTTACCACCGGTCGTCGTCTCCGGGGAGCCGAACATGACGCCGATCTTCTCGCGCAGCTGGTTGATGAAGATCGCGGTGGTGCCGGAGTTGCTGAGGGCACCGGTCATCTTCCGGAGCGCCTGGCTCATCAGCCGGGCCTGGAGGCCGACGTGGCTGTCGCCCATCTCGCCCTCGATCTCGGCGCGGGGCACGAGGGCCGCCACCGAGTCGATCACCAGGATGTCGAGCGCGCCGGAGCGGACCAGCATGTCGGCGATCTCGAGCGCCTGCTCACCGGTGTCGGGCTGGGAGACCAACAGCGCGTCGGTGTCGACGCCGAGCGCCTTGGCGTACACCGGGTCGAGCGCGTGCTCGGCGTCGATGAACGCGGCGATACCGCCGGCTGCCTGCGCGTTCGCGACGGCGTGCAGGGCGACCGTGGTCTTACCGGAGGACTCGGGGCCGTAGATCTCGACCACACGACCACGCGGGATACCACCGATGCCGAGCGCTACGTCGAGGGCGATCGAGCCGGTGGGGATCGACGCGATCGGCGGGCGGTTGTCCTCGCCGAGGCGCATGACGGAGCCCTTGCCGAACTGCTTGTCGATCTGGGCTAGCGCTACCTCGAGCGCCTTGTCGCGGTCAGGTGCTGCTGGCATGGCTGCCGCCTTGGGAAGTCGTCGGGAAGTTTTCATCGCGGCTGACGCTAGAGGCTGGGTACGACAGTTTTGCGATCCGGATCGGATCTGTGGACACTCTGTCGCCCCCTGGGGCTTCAGTGCACAGCTACGACGCGCGTGCCGCCATGCTAACCGAACTTATGTTCGATCGTGCAACATCGCTCTCAGGCGTGTCGAGCGCTATCCCCGACGGGCGGTCAGCGCTGGGACGACGGCAGCTCGAACGCGGTGCAGACCGCGCGCCATACCGCCTTGGCGTCCTCACCCTGGGACAACGCCTGGTCGACGGTCCGGCCGCCGAGCGTTGCGAGGACCTGGTCGGTCGCGATGGACCGGGAGTAGGTGGCGCCGAAGGTCGTGTCCATCCGCTGCCAGAATTCGGTGAGCCGCACGGCGGCCAGGCTACCTGCACCCGCAGCGCCTCGATCGTGCCTCCACAGCCACCCGGAGTCCCACAGCACACACAGGGTGACGTGAAATGGCGGATTGTCCGCGTTCCGGGCAGCGCGCCCAAGCGACGGATGCGGATCGGTCCAGCCCTGGCAGGACTGATCCGCGTTTCACTCCGGAGCGGACCAACAATCACGGCCGCGGCGAGGACCAGGCGCGCGCTGGCTACACAGGTTGCGGGGTTTGGGGTCTTCACGCGCCGTCGGACAGCAACCCACAGAACGCGGGCCCGCCCCCGCCCGGATCAGGTTGCAACTCCGTGTGGTGTGGGCGCCGGAACGATGCGACCTGGGGCTCGCCATCGTGGCTGTTGCGAGATGGCCGGCCCGGTCCGCGCTCAGCGTCACCCGGCCTGAGTTCGCGCCCCGCACCACGAACTCTCCCGGGGGTGGGCGCCGCTCCCCACCGAATGGATGCGGCTGTTTCCGTGTAGCGCGGAGTGTCGTTGCGGCGTTTTCCGTGCCCTGGCACGGAAAACGCCACAACCGTGAGGCGAGGCAGGCGGAGAACGCCGCAACCATTCCCGCGCAGCCCACCCACACCAACCAGCTCCCGCTCCCCACGGCCGGCTACACCTTGCTGCCACGAGCTCCACACCACATCGATCCGCCCGAACCCGGCTGCAACCACGCCCCCCACAGCCCAAACCACGGCACCCGTTCGACAAGTGCCCGGCAGCCGTCGACCACGTCGCTACGCACGCATGCGCAAATTGCAACAGCCACCATCACGAGCCAATGCCGCATCGTTCGACCCGGCCGCACCCCGCAACTACGCTCTGCCTCAAATCGGGCGCGGTGCTCGCGAGAATCGGACCGCGAGCCGACACGCGCCCCGCGGCACGGGCGGGCGCCGCCGCCCCGCGGCACGGGCGGGCGCCGCCGCCCCGCGGCACGGGCGGGCGCCGCCGCCCCGCGGCACGGGCGGGCGCCGCCGCCCCGCGGCACGGCGCGAGCCCCGAAGCGCGATCACGCCCGGGCGGACAGGCGGGTGGCGGAGGCCGCCGCTACCACCTCGGCCACCCCCGCGGCGTCCGCTACCGGGAGCGTGCTCGCGGTGACCCGCACTCCCGGACCGGTGTGCACCCGGTACCGCGCACCGGGCGCGACCACGATCCCCGCGTCTCGGAGCGTGGCCACCGCCGCGGTCTCGTCGGCGACCGGGACCCACACGTTCAGCCCGGTCCGGCCGGTGGCGGCCACTCCGGCCGACCGCAGTGCGGCCAGCAGCGCGCCTCGACGGGCGTCATACGTGGCTGCGGCGCGCGCGATCACAGCGTCCACAGCGGGGTCTTGCCAGAGCTGGGCCACGATCTGCTGGGTCAGCCGGCTGACCCAGCCCGGCCCGAGCCGACGGCGGCCGTCGACGCGCGCCACCGTCACCGGGTCACCGGCGAGCAGCGCGCAGCGCAGGTCGGGCCCGTAGGGCTTGCTCACCGAGCGGACCGCGGCCCAGTACGGTGTTGCGCCTGCCAGCGGTGCCAGCGGGACACCGGCCAGCTCGGCGGCGTGGTCGTCCTCGATCAGCAGCAGGTCGTGGCCGGCCAGCAGGCTCCGTAGCTCCTCGGCTCGGGCCGGGCTGATCGCCGCGCCGGTGGGATTGTGCGCCCGGCTGGTCACCACCATCGCGCTGACCCCCCGGCGGAGCGCGGCGGCAACGGCGTCCGGCAGCGGACCCTGCTCGTCGACCGCCATGCCGACCGGCTCCGCACCGAGCGCGGCCAGCAGGTCGAGCACGTTGCCCCAGGCCGGATCCTCCACCGCCACCCGGTCACCCGGACGCACCCGGATGACCAGGCACCGTTCGATCGCGTCCAACGCGCCGTGGCAGAGCGTCAGCGCGTCGGACGGGACGCCGTCGGCGGCGAAGCGCCGGGCCGCCACCTCACGGACGGCAGGCAGCACCGGATCGTCCGCATAACCGAACGGACCGGTATCGATGCGGGACAGCACCGGTGCCAACGGCGGGAGCAGTTCCGGGTCCGGCTCACCGTGGGAGAGGTCACGCGCGCCCGGCGGAACCCGCAGGTGCACCGAGCGCGGCGCGGTCGCGGGACGCGGACGGACCCGGGTACCGCGTCGCCCCGCCGTCTCGATCAGACCGCGTCGCCGCAGGTCAGCGTAGGCGGCGGCCACCGTGGTGGCGGCCACCCCGAGATCGGTGGCCAGCCGGCGCACGGGGGGTAGCGCGGCGCCGGGAAGGATGCCGCCGTCGCGGATGCCGCGTTCGACGGCCTCGGAAATCTCGTCCGCTCCCCGGCCGGTGATCCGATATTGTGTCGGCACAAACTCAAGTTTGTACCAGCACAAAGATCGAGGAGCAAGAATGGGAGCGCCGAGCGCACGCACCGTGCCGACCCGGTATGCCGACCGCGCCCGCTACGACCGGGAGACGATCCACGCGATCCTCGACGAGGCGCTGGTCGCGCACCTCGGGATCGTGATCGACGGCGCCCCGCGGGTCATTCCGACGCTGCACGCGCGCGTCGACGACACGCTCTACCTGCACGGTTCTACCGGCAGCCGGCCGCTCCGCGAGGCTGACGACGGCGTCCCGGTGTGCGTCACGGTGACGCTGATCGACGGGTTGGTGTTCGCGCGCTCGGGCTTCAACCACTCGGTGGACTACCGCTCGGTGATCGTGCACGGGCTCGCCCGGCCGGTCCGCGACCGGGACGAGAAGCTCCGCGCGCTCGACGCGCTGCTCGAGCAGGCCGCTCCGGGCCGCGCGGCGGACTGCCGGCCGCCCAGTAACAAGGAACTGGCGGCGACCGCGGTGCTGGCGATCCCGCTGTCGGAGGCGTCGGCGAAGATCGGCGACCGGCTGGTGCCCGGCGCGGTCGTGGAGGAGGAGCCGGAGGACTACGGGCTCGCCTACTGGGCCGGTTTCCTGCCGATGCGGACGGTGGCCGGGCCGCCGGTGGCGTCCGCCGACCTCGGACCGACCCCGACGCCGCACTATTTGTCCGCCTATCGGCGCGGATCGGTTCCGCGCGACACCTGGCATCGCGCACCGGTACTGGAAGGACAGTTCGTCCGGTTGGAGCCGCTCGGACTGCAGCACGTCGAGGACCTGCTCGCCACCGCGAGCGACCCGGAGGTGCACGAGCACATCCCGCATCCGGTTCCGTCGACGATCGAGGAGATGACGCGGTTCGTCGAGGTCGCGCTGGCCGACGCCGAACGCGGCGAGCGGGTGCCGTTCGCACAGGTCGACGCCGTGACCGGACGGGCGATCGGGAGCACGTCGTACTACGAGATCGAGCCCTCCCGGCCGTCGCTCGCGATCGGCTACACGTTCCTGGGCCGGGACTGGTGGCGCTCCGGGGTGAACACCGAAGCGAAGCTGCTGCTGCTCGGCCACGCGTTCGAGACGCTGGGAGCGGAGCGGGTCACCTGGCACACCGACATCCTGAACCTGCGCTCACAGGCCGCGATCGAACGGCTCGGGGCGGTGCGGGAAGGGGTGCTCCGCCGGCACAAGCAGCGTCAGGACGGGTCGTGGCGGGACACCGTGCTGTACGGCATGACGTCGACCGAGTGGCCGACCCACCGGGACCGGCTTCGGGCGCGCCTGACCAACCCCTGAACACGAGCAGGCGGCGGTACCGAGGACGGGAGTCCCCCGATACCGCCGCCCGGAGGAGCGCACCTCCATCGGTCGTGCGCCCCACACACCGGCCGGTGGCCGCTCCTGAAACGTCTAATGGCGCGGCTGGACGACGGAACCCCCTCGATTCCGCCGCCCAGCCGCTGGACGGCCGTGCTTCCCACTGACCCCTGGCGCCCGGAGGCGGCAGAGCCCGGCGTCCGGTCCTCCTGTGCGTCCCCTCTCCGCGGGAGGACGGAAACTACCGGTGCGGTGCTTTGAGGTCCGACCGGCGCCGTCGTACTAGCCGGACCCCCATCCGACCAGCTCACCGATCTCACCGCGCGGCCCGTAAACGGGCGGCGTCGCACCGTCAGCAGTTTGCCGACCGATCACCGCGTCCCCGCGGTGGTTTCCTCGTGCCGTGATCGGCCCGGCGAACCGGACCATCAACCGGCAGGTTCCCCTGCCGGGGTTTCCTCGCCGGGTTACCGGGGCTGGCGTCGCTGTGCCGGAGGTGGGTCCGACTCAGTACGCGCGCCCAGCAGATCGCTCGTGCCACGGCATTCGCACGCTCGATCCCGTCGCGGTGGATAACACCACTCACCGCCCTTTCGC
The DNA here is from genome assembly GCF_900143005.1 of Cryptosporangium aurantiacum. NCBI lineage: Bacteria > Bacillati > Actinomycetota > Actinomycetes > Cryptosporangiales > Cryptosporangiaceae > Cryptosporangium > Cryptosporangium aurantiacum. The sequence goes on along the minus strand of NZ_FRCS01000001.1, from coordinate 688,138 downwards.
CCGGTTTACACGCTGCCGTCCGACCGACCCCCCGCCGTTCGAACGCTCAGCGTGTTAGAACCGTAACGGTGGGTTGAACTCGTGTGCGTCCACCCTTGGGTGGATCTTGACCGGTTCGGACCCTGCCGATTTTTGTCGGTGGTGCGAGGCACGATGGTTGCGTGGCAGCTCGAGGTAGCGACGACTCCCGCTGGGCGTTCCCGGGGCCGGATCCGGTCGAGGCGTTCGGCGAACCCACGCGCGCCTGGTTCCGAGCCGCGTTCGCAGACGCGACCCCGGCCCAGCTGGGCGCCTGGTCGGCGATCGGCAAGGGCGACGACGTGCTGGTCGTCGCACCGACCGGCTCCGGCAAGACCCTCGCCGCGTTCCTGTCCGCGCTCGACCGGCTGAGCCGGAAACCCGCCGAGGACGCCTCCCGCCGTTGCCGGGTGCTGTACGTCAGCCCGCTAAAAGCCCTTGCAGCGGACGTCGAGCGCAACTTGCGTGCCCCGCTGGCAGGCATCCGGCAAGCCGCCCAGCGGCTCGGGCACCCGGAGCCCGCGATCACCGTCGCCATGCGCACCGGCGACACCCCCGCGGTCGACCGCCGCGCGTTCACCCGCGCGCCGTCCGACATCCTGATCACCACGCCCGAGTCGCTGTTCCTGCTGCTCACCTCGCAAGCCAGGGACGCGCTCCGCGGGGTGGACACGGTCATCGTCGACGAGGTGCACGCGGTGTGCGGCACCAAGCGCGGCGCCCACCTGGCGCTCTGCCTGGAGCGGCTGGACGAACTGCTGGAGCAGCCCGCGCAGCGTGTCGGGCTGTCGGCGACCGTGCGCCCCGTCGACGAGGTCGCCCGGTTCCTGGGCGGCGCCCGGCCGGTGACCATCGTCCAGCCGCCGGCGTCCAAACAGGTCGAGCTGACCGTCGAAGTGCCGGTCGAGGACATGTCCCAGCTCGGTGAGCCGTCCGGCGAGGTCGAGGGCAACGCGCTGGGCGCCCCCCGTCGCAACTCGATCTGGCCCGCGGTCGAGGAGCGTGTGCTCGACCTGGTCGGCGCCCACCGCTCGACGATCGTGTTCGCGAACTCGCGGCGGCTGGCCGAGCGGCTCTGCGCGCACCTCAACGAGCTGGCCGAGGAGCGGGTGGAAGAAGCCGAGCCCGGCGCGCAGTCGCAGCGGATGCCCGCCGAGATCATGGCGCAGGCCGGCGCGGCGGCGGGAGCGGCCCCGGTCGTGGCCCGCGCGCACCACGGCTCGGTCTCCCGGGAAGAACGCCGGGGCATCGAGGAGGACCTCAAAGCCGGTCGGCTGCCTGCGGTCGTCGCGACGTCCAGTCTGGAACTGGGCATCGACATGGGCGCGGTCGACCTGGTCGTCCAGGTCGAGGCGCCGCCGTCGGTCGCGTCCGGGCTGCAGCGCATCGGGCGGGCCGGTCACCAGGTCGGCGCCGCGTCCCGCGGGGTCGTGTTCCCCAAGCACCGGGGTGACCTGATCTCCTGCGCGGTGGTCGCCGAGCGGATGGCGGCCGGGCAGATCGAGGCGATGCGGTATCCACGCAACCCGCTCGACGTCCTCGCGCAGCAGATCGTGGCGATGGTGTCGATGGAACCGTGGACGGTCGACGACCTGGCGTCGGTGCTGCGGCGGGCGGCTCCGTACGCCGAGCTGCCCGACTCCGCGCTGGAGTCGGTGCTCGACATGCTGGCCGGCCGCTACCCGTCCGACGACTTCGCCGAGCTGCGTCCGCGGCTGGTGTGGGACCGGGTGACCGGCGTCCTCACGGCCCGGCCCGGCGCGCACCGGCTGGTCGTCACCAGCGGTGGCACGATCCCTGACCGCGGCCTGTTCGGGGTGTTCCTGGTCGGTGGGCCCGGCGAACCCGGTCGGCGGGTCGGCGAGCTGGACGAGGAAATGGTCTACGAGTCGCGGGTCGGCGACGTCTTCCTGCTCGGCTCGACGTCCTGGCGGATCGAGGAGATCACCCACGACCGCGTGCTGGTGACGCCCGCCCCCGGCCAACCGGCGCGGATGCCGTTCTGGAAGGGCGATACCGCAGGCCGCCCGGTCGAGCTGGGGCGCGCGATCGGCGGTTTCCTCCGCGAGCTGTCCGCGCTCGACGCCGACGCCGCACAGGCCAGGGCCGCCACCGCAGGGCTCGACCAGTGGGCCACCACCAACCTGCTCGCCTACCTGGAGGAGCAGCGCCAGGCCACCGGCAGGCTCCCGAACGACCGCACGATCGTCGTCGAGCGCTTCCGCGACGAGCTCGGCGACTGGCGGGTCGTCGTGCACTCCCTGTTCGGAACGCCGGTCAACGGGCCGTGGGCGCTGGCGATCGCGGCCCGGCTGCGGGAACGCACCGGCCTGGACGTCCAGGCGCTGCACTCCGACGACGGGATCGTGCTGCGGTTGCCGGACGTCACCGGGGAGCTGGCCACGCCCACCGCAGACCTGGCGCTGTTCGAGCCCGAGGAGATCGAGCCGCTGGTCACCGACGAGGTGGGCGGCTCCGCGCTGTTCGCGTCCCGCTTCCGGGAGTGCGCGGCGCGGGCGCTGCTGCTCCCCCGCCGGAACCCGGGGCGGCGCACGCCGCTCTGGCAGCAGCGCCAGCGCGCCGCGCAGCTGCTCGGGGTGGCCTCGGAGTTCGGCTCGTTCCCGATCGTCCTGGAGACGATGCGCGAGTGCCTGCAGGACGTCTTCGACGTGCCGGGGCTGGTCGGGCTCACCCGCGAGCTGCAGTCCCGGACGCTGCGGCTGGTCGAGGTGGAGACACCCGCCCCGTCGCCGTTCGCCCGCTCGCTGTTGTTCGGCTACGTCGGCGCGTTCCTCTACGAGGGCGACGCTCCGCTGGCCGAGCGGCGTGCGCAGGCGCTCGCGCTGGACTCGTCGCTGCTGTCCGAACTGCTCGGCCGAGCGGAGCTGCGCGAGCTGCTCGACCCGGCCGTAATCGCCGAGACCGAGCGGCAGCTGCAGCGGCTCACCGAGGAGCGCCGGGCCCACGACCTCGACTCGACGGCCGACCTGCTGCGCGTGCTCGGCGGGTTGAGCACGGCCGAGGCCGTCGAACGCGGAGCGACGCCCGAGTGGCTCGCCGAGCTGGAGGCGGCGCGGCGGGCGATCCGAGTGCGGATCGCGGGCACCGAGCGCTGGCTGGCGATCGAGGACGCCGGACGGGTGCGGGACGCGCTCGGCGTGGCGCTGCCGGTCGGCGTCCCGGAGGCGTTCACCGAGCCGGTGCGCGATCCGCTCGGAGACCTGGTGAGCCGGTACGCCCGCACGCACGGGCCGTTCCGCGCGGCCGAGTGCGCCGAACGGTTCGGGCTCGGCGTCGCGGTGGTGCACGGCGCACTGCAGCGGTTGGCCGCCACCCGGCGCGTCACGTCCGGCGAGTTCCGCCCCGACGGCGCCGGCACCGAGTGGTGTGACGCCGAGGTGCTGCGGACGCTGCGTCGCCGGTCGCTGGCCGCGCTTCGGAAGGAGGTCGAGCCGGTCGGCCCGGCCGCGTACGCGACGTTCCTGGCGCGCTGGCAGCAGGTGACCGCGGCGCAGCAGAGCGGCGGTCGTCACGGCTCCCGGTCGGCCGGGCCTCGCACCGGCGCCGCCGACGCCCTGCTGCGCGCGATCGAGCAGGTGCAGGGGCTCGCGGTGCCGGCGTCGGCGCTGGAGCAGCTGGTGCTGGCCTCCCGGGTGCCGGACTACTCCCCTGCGCTGCTCGACGAGCTGTGCACGGCGGGCGAGGTGGTCTGGAGCGGTGCCGGGTCGCTACCCGGCGACGACGGGTGGGTGACGCTCGCCTACGCGGACGCCGCTCCGCTGCTGCTGCCGCCGCCCGCGGAGTGGAGCTCGACTCCGCTGCACGATGCGGTGCTCACCGCGCTGGCCGACGGGCGGGCGCTGTTCTTCCGTGCGCTCGCCGACGCGATCGGCGCCGAGCTGGGCACCACCGACGACGCCGAGCTGGCCGCCGCGGTGTGGGACCTGGTGTGGGCAGGCGTGGTCACGAACGACACGCTCGCTCCGCTGCGGGCGCTGCAGAGCGGCGGGCGGACGCGCCATCCGGTACGCCGGGCGGCGCCGGCCGGGCGGTTCCGCCGGGTCGGCCGGCCGGGACTGGGTGGGCTCAGCGGGGTCGGCGCGGCGGACGGCCGGGGTGTTCCACGGCCCGCGCTGCCGAGCCGGAGCGGTCCGCCGACGATGGCCGGGCGGTGGTCACTCGTGCCCGACCGCGAACTGGACACGACCCGCCGGACCCATGCCGCCGCCGAGGTCATGCTCGACCGCTACGGGGTCGTCGTGCGGGGCACGGTCGGTCCCGAGCGGTTGGCCGGTGGGTTCGGGGCGTTGTACCGGGTGCTCGGCGCCGCGGAGGACACCGGGCGAGTGCGGCGCGGGTATTTCGTCGAAGGGCTCGGTGGGGCGCAGTTCGCCGAGCCGGGAGCAGTCGAGCGGCTGCGCGCGGTCGCGGCCGAGCTGGAGGCCGACGAGCGGCAGCCGCAGGCCGTCGTGCTGGCGGCCACCGACCCGGCCAACCCGTACGGCGCGGCGCTGCCGTGGCCGGGCCGGGAGGGGAACGGCGACACCGGTTTGGCCGGCGGGCCCGGCGGCCTCGCCGGGCCCGGCGGTCTCAGTGGGCCCGGCGGCTCTGGCGGCCTCGGCGGGCCCGGCGGCTCTGGCGGCCTCGGCGGGCCCGGCGGGCCTGGCGGTCTTGGTAGTGCTGGCGCAGTCGGCGGGCCCGGCGGCGAGCCCGCGCCGGCGGACACCGCGCCGGCGAAGGGGCGGACGCGGGGGCACCAACCCGGGCGGAAGGCCGGTGCCGTCGTGGTGCTGGTCGACGGGGCACTGACGCTCTATGTGGAGCGGGGCGGCAAGACGCTGCTCTCCTATCGCGACGATCCGGCGGCACTGACGCTGGCTGCCGGTGCGCTGGCGGAGGCGGTGCACGCGGGGCGCCTCGGCGGGCTCGCCGTGGAGCGCGCCGACGGCGCCCACGTGGGCGGAAGCCCGCTCGCCGACGCCCTCGAAGCGGCCGGCTTCCGCCCGACGCCACGAGGCCTCCGCCTGCGCGGGTAGCTCGCCCGCGTTCGCGCAGCGCCGGTCGGCCGGACGCACGCGGCACGCGGCCCACGCGGCGCGGGCCCGCGGGGCGCGGCACGGCCCCCACCGGGCGCGGCGCAGACCCGCGGGGCGCGGCGCGGGCCCACCGGGCGCGGCGCAGACCCGCGGGGCGCGGCGCGGACAGGCGGACGCGGCGCGGACAGGCCGGACGCGGCGCCGGCGCGGGGCCCGCCGGGCGCGGCGCGGACCCGCGGGGCGCGGCGCGGGGCCGGGGAGCGCGGCGCGGGGCCGGGGAGCGCGGCGCGGACCCGCGGGGCGCGGCGCGGGACCGGGGAGCGCGGCGCGGGGCCGGGGAGCGCGGCGCGGACCCGCGGGGCGCGGGGCGGACCGCGGGGGCGGAGGCTGTGCTGTTGCCGTCGGGCTTGAGCCGCGCGCTCATCCACAGGCGTTGCGCTCGTCCACAGATCCGAGCGGCGCCACTGCGCGGAGCTGTTCGGCGCCGTCAGCGTGGCGGGATGGGTACGGCGCTCAGCGGGCAGGGCTGGCAGACGCTGCTCGCGCACCAGCAGGGCGCCGTGTCACGTACGCAGCTCCTGGCGCATGGGGTGAGTGCGGCCGACATCGCCGCGAACCTCGCCGCGAAACGCTGGCAGCGCCCCATCCCGGGGATCTACGTAACCTTCACCGGCCCGCTGCCCTTCCTGACCAGGATCTGGGTCGCGCTCCTGCACGCCGGCCCGGACGCGGTGCTCAGCCACGAGACGGCCGGCGTGCTCTGGCGCCTGTTGCCCGCCCGGAACCTCCGTGCGGTCCACGTCACCGTGCCCAGGCACCGCGGAACCCGCTCCCGGCGTGGCATCGTCGTGCACCACGCACGCGACACGCCGGTACCCACCGGCTATCCGCCGCGGACGGCGGTGGCGATCACCGCTCTCGAGCTGTGCGCAGTGGCGAAGGGCCGGCCGGACGACGCCGCTGCCGTGCTCGGCCGAGTAGCGCAGCAGTACCCCGAGGCACTTCCGGACGTGCGGGCGCTCGCGCTGGAGCGTCGGAACCTGCCCGGCCGCAGGGACATTCTGGATCTGATCGACGACGCGGGCGGTGGCGCGCACTCCGCACTGGAGCGGCGCTTCCTCGTCGACGTGGAGCGTGCGCACGGTCTCCCGGTCGGAGAGCGCCAGCGGGCGGTGGGCGGGAACTTCCAGGACGTGCACCATCGCGAGTACCGCACCACGATCGAGCTGGACGGAGCCGCCGTCCACCAGTCGACGGCGGCGGCCCGGCGAGATATGAGTCGCGACAATGCGGCGGCGGTACGCGGCGAGGCGACGCTCCGCTACGGCTGGCAAGACGTGCGCCGGCGACCGTGCGCGGTGGCGGCCGAGGTAGCCACCGTCCTCCGCACCCGCGGCTGGACAGGAACCCCCACCCGCTGCGGCCCGAATTGCCGGATCTGAGCGGCGCTCCCGCCGAAGCAGATTGCATTTACGAGGGTTATAGGCCTTCCAAATGCAATCTGCTCAGGCCCCCGCCCGGCCCGCCCACAAGAGGCCGGCTTGGGTGCGGTTGGTGCAACCCAGTTTGAGGAGCACGCGGGAGACGTAGCCCTTGACCGTGGCTTCGGCCAAGTACAGGCGGGCTCCGATCTGGGCGTTCGACAAGCCGGCGCCGAGACACGCCAGCACCTCGGTCTCGCGCTCGGTCAGGTCGGCGAGCAACGCCCGTACGCGTTCCCGCTCGGCCTGTTGCGCTCCGGCTCCCGCCAGTAGTCGCTGGGTCGCGATCGGCGAGAGCACCGTGTGCCCGTCGGCCGCGACTCGGACCAGCCCGATCAGGTCCTCCGGGGGCGTCGACTTCACCAGGAAGCCCGCCGCACCGGCTTGCAACGCACGCGTGACGTAGTGGTCGGCGTCGAACGTCGTCAGCACGACGATCACCGGGGGTTCGGGGAGCCGAGTAAGCCGTTCGATCGCCGCCAGGCCGTCCACGCCGGGCATCCGCAGGTCCAGCAGGACGACGTCCGGCCGGTGCCGGATCACCGCTTCGACCGCGGCCGCGCCGTCGTGGGCCTGGTCGACCACCTCGAGGTCGGGCGCCGAGCCGAGGATCGTACGCAGATGAGCGCACACCATCGGTTCGTCGTCCACGACCAGGATCCTGATCACGCGGCCTCACCCCCGGTCGCCGCTTCGCCGCCAGCCCCGGAAACCCCAGCCACCCCAGAAACCCCAGAAACCCCAGAAACCCTGGTCGGCACGTAGGCCGGTAACTGCGCCTCTACCCGGAACCCGCCGCCGCGATCCGGCCCGGCGTCCAGCGAACCGTCGAGCAGTTCCACCCGCTGCGCCAGCCCGAGCAGCCCGGTCCCCGAGCCGCTGGCCGCGAGCGTCGGGTCGGGCGGCTCCTCCGGCGGTCCGTTGCGGACGCTCACCCGCACACCGTCCGCCTCGTACCGCACCCACACGCTGACGTCCGCGCTCGGCGCGTGCTTGCGGACGTTGGTCAGCGCCTCCTGCACCACCCGGTACACGGTCCGTCCGACCACCGGCGAGAGCACCCCGGCATCGCCGTCCTCGACCAGCTCCACGTTCAAGCCCGACTCGTCCACCAGCGCCGCCAGGTTCCCCGCCGGTGCCTCGACCAAGACAGCCGGCGGTGCCTTCAGCAGGCCGATCGCGTCCCGTAACTCCGCCAGCGCCTGGCAGCCGGTGGCCCGGATCTCGTCCGCCGCGAGCCGCGTGGGTTCGTCGGACGCCGTGACCCGGAGCGCTCCGGCTTGCAGCACCATCAGGCTCACCCGGTGGGTCACCAGGTCATGCATCTCCGCGGCGAGGCGCGATCGCTCCTCGGCCCTGGCCTGTTCGGCGAGCAGATAACGCTCCCGCTCGGCGCGTTCGGTGCGCTCGGTCAGCGACTCGAGCAACCGCCGCCGGGCGCCGGTGTAGAGCCCCAGCAGCGCTGGCCCGCCCGCGAACACGAGTCCCTGGATGAACCAGGGCGAGTCGGGCGGCAGCGCCCAGGCGTGCGTTGCCACCGCGACCAGAACCGCCGCCGGGACCAGCCCGCGCCGTCCACCGAACGCGGTCGCGGCGTAGGCGGCGAACGGCGCCGCCGCCGGCAGCCACGGGTACGCGTGCTCGCTGAGCAGGCCCGGCGTCACCAGCGTGCCCGGCGCCAGCGCTTCGCACACCGCGATCGCCGCCGCGGCGGCCGTCGTCACCCAGGCCACCAGAACCGGTCTGCGTCGCCGCCGGAGCAGGAGGAGCGCGAGCACGAGTTGCCCGGCGAGCATCGCGCCGCCGTGTGGCAGCAGCAGCGACGGCGTGCCGCGCACCATCAGCAGCGCGATGACCGACGCGGCCACCGCCACGAGGACGTCCCCGGCGGCTGCGCGCCGTGCTGGATCCAGCACCCGGCTCACCTCGCGACCGTACGTCGCCCCGACCGGGCCGCGGAAGGCGACGAAAGTCGTATCCGCCCGACGTTCGTCGCCTCGATCGCCGACGTAACGCGCTGCCGCCGACCAGGGCCGGTCGGCTCGACTGGACGTCATGATCGAACTCGACGCACTCACCAAGAAATTCGGCGGCACGGTCGCGGTGGACGGACTGTCGTTCACCGTGAAACCGGGCCAGGTCACCGGTTTCCTCGGCCCCAACGGCGCCGGGAAGTCCACCACGATGCGGATAATCGTCGGGCTCGACCGCCCGACCAGCGGCTCCGCCACCGTCAACGGCCGCCCGTTCGCCTCGCACCGCGCCCCGCTGCGCGAGGTCGGCGTCCTGCTGGACGCGAGCGCCGTGCACAAGGGCCGGAGCGGCTACGCGCATCTGCTCGCGCTCGCCCGGACGCACGGCCTGCCCGTGAGCCGGGTGGAGGAGGTGCTGGCGATGGTGGGCCTCCAGGACGTCGCTCGCCGCCGCGCCGGCCGGTACTCGCTCGGCATGGCGCAACGGCTGGGCATCGCCGCGGCCCTGCTCGGTGACCCGAGCGTCGTCCTGCTCGACGAACCGATCAACGGGCTCGATCCGGACGGTGTGCTCTGGGTGCGGACGCTGCTGCGCGGGCTGGCGTCCGAGGGCCGGACCGTGCTGGTCTCCAGCCACCTGATGAGCGAGATGGCCGTTACCGCCGACCACCTCCTGATCATCGGCCGCGGCCGGCTGCTCGCCGACACCGGGCTCGACGAGCTGATCGCCCGGGTGGGGGTCGGGAGCGTGCTGGTGCGCGGCCCGGACCCGGGCGCTCTCCACGAAACGCTGGTTCGGCGCGGCGCCACGGTGGTCGCCGAGGACACCGGAACGCTCACGGTCAGCGGGCTGACGTCCGCGGAGATCGGCGAGGTGGCTGCGGGCCGGCGGCTGGTGCTGTCCGAACTCACCCCGCGCCGGGCGTCGCTGGAGGAGGCGTACATGGAGCTGACCAGGGACGCCGTCGAGTACCAGGGGGTTGCACGATGAGCACGGTCGTCACCCAGCGCCGGGTCGTACGCTCCGAGTGGACGAAGCTGTGGTCGTTACGGTCGACGTGGGTCACGCTCGGCACCGCCTCCGTGCTGACCGTGGCGCTGGCCACCGCGTTCGGCTACGCGTACCGGAGCGCGCTCCGATCCGGCGAGGAGACCGCCGGTGCCGCCGAGGCCGTCGACGTGACGTTCCTCGGGCTCGATCTGCTGGCGCTGGTGCTCGGCGTGTTCGGCGTCCTGCAGGCGACCGGCGAGCACGGGTCCGGTCTGATCCGCGCGAGCCTCACCGCGGTGCCGCGGCGGTGGCCGCTGCTCGTCGGCAAGGCCACCGTGCTCGTCGCGGTCCTGGCGCCGCTGGGTCTGCTCGTCTGCCTGGCCTCCTTCGTCGTCGTGCAGGGCATTCTGAGAGACGACGCTGCGGCGCTGACCGACGACGGCGTCGCCAGGGCAGTGCTGGGCGCTGCGGTATATCCGCTCGCCGCAGCGCTGCTGGGACTGGGCATCGGAACGGCGCTGCGCCACACGGCAGGCGCGATCACGGTGTTCGTCGCCGCGTTCCTCGTGATTCCGGCCGTGCTGCCTGCCGCGCTGCCCACGTCGGTCGAGGACGCGACCCTCAAGTACACGCCGGTCGCCGCCGCGCAGAGCCTGTACGCGGTCAGCACCGACCGCGTGCCGATCGAGTTGCTCGCGCCGGCAGCCGGTGCGGTCGTACTCGCCGCCTGGGTGGCCGTGACGCTCGTGGCGGGCGGTGCCGTGCTGGTCCGCCGCGACGCCTGAGGCAGGTTCGTGGCCGGCGCGCCCCCTCGTCGGCCACGACTCCTCACCACGATCTTCACAGGATCTCCAGAAGCCCCGCCGGTAAGCGCCACCGACGACTCCTACAGTCAGCGCCATGAGCGAGCGCCGAGTTCTCGTGGTCGAGGACGAGCAGACGATCGCCGAGTCGATCGCGACCCGGCTGCGGGCCGAGGGATTCTCGGTCGAGCTGGCCGGTGACGGCCCCGCCGCGGTGGCCGCCTTCACCGCCCGCCCGCACGACCTCGTCGTCCTCGACATCATGCTCCCCGGCTACGACGGGCTCGAGGTCTGCCGTCGGCTGCAGGCCGAGCGGGCGGTTCCGGTCCTCATGCTCACTGCTCGGGACGCCGAGACCGACGTGCTGGTCGGGCTTGCCGTCGGCGCCGACGACTACCTGACCAAGCCGTTCAGCATGCGGGAGCTCGTCGCGCGGACCCACGCCCTGCTCCGCCGCGTCGACCGTGCCGCGGAGCTGGCCGCCCTCGACGCGGAACCGGTCGGCGCCGATCGGCTGACCGTCGACGACGTCGAGATCAGCCTCGCCGAACGACGGGTGCGGGTCGACGGTGACGAGGTGCACCTGACACGGACCGAGTTCGACCTGCTGGTCTGCCTGGCCTCCCGGCCACGGGCGGTGCTTCCCCGGGACCGGTTGCTGACCGCTGTCTGGGGGTGGTCGGACGGCAGCGGGAGCCGCACCGTCGACAGCCACATCAAGGCGCTGCGCCGGAAGCTCGGCGGTGACCGCATTCGCACCGTCCACGGGGTCGGTTATGCGTGGGAGACGTCCCGATGAGCCCCTGGCGCCTCTGGGACATCGTTGCCGGACTACTGCGGCGGCTTCCGCAGCCGCTCGGGCGGATCCGGTCGATCAAGCTCAAGCTGGCGATCCTGCTGGTCGGCTCCGGCGGGGCGGGATTCACGGTGTTCGTGCTGAGCATCGGCTGGCTGCCGCCCTGGACGGTGTTCACTGCTCTGACGGTGTCGCTGGTGATGTCGCAGGTGCTCGCCCACGGCACGACCGCGCCGCTCCGGGCGATGACCGCCGCCGCGCGGACGATGAGCCGCGGCGACTACAGCCAGCGGGTTCCGGCCACGTCCCGCGACGAGGTCGGGGAACTCGCCCGGGCGTTCAACCGGATGGCAGCCGATCTGGAGACCGCCGATCGGCAGCGCCGGGAGCTGATCGCGAACGTCTCGCACGAGCTGCGGACGCCGATCACCGCGCTGCAGGCGGTGCTGGAGAACCTGGTGGACGGCCTGGCCGAGCCCGATCCGGCGACGCTCAAGGTCGCGCTCGGGCAGACCGAGCGGCTGTCGCGGCTGGTGACCGAGTTGCTGGACCTCTCCCGTCTGGACGCCGGGGTGGAGCCGCTGCGCCGCAGCCCGGTCAAGCTGGAGCCGTTCCTCACCGCGGCGGCCGAGGCAGCAGCCGTGGGGGTCAGCCAGGCGCACATCGAGGTCGACGTCTTGCCCTCGGACCTCGAGATCAACGCCGACGAGGCGCGGCTGCACCAGGTGGTGGCCAACCTGCTCGATAACGCCGCCCGGCACAGCCCGCCCGGGGGACGTGTGCTGATCCGGGCTCGCGGGTTGCCCTCGCTGGGCGCGCAGCGACCGGGCACCGGGTTGCTGCTCGAGGTGACCGACGAGGGGCCGGGCATCCCGCCGGAGGAGCGCACCCGCGTGTTCGACCGGTTCAGCCGCGGGTCGACGCCGGCCATCGCTCGCGACGGTGGCACCGGGCTGGGGCTGGCGATCGCCCGCTGGGCGGTCGAGTTGCACGACGGCACGATCTCGGTCGCCGACACCGGCCCCGGTTGCCGCATCCAGGTGACGCTGCCCGCCTGATCACGTCCGTACTCCGCCGAGCCACCGCTGGTTGCCCGGCTGCTCCACCCTGCCCGAATTTGACGTCGACCTGACGGAGTGACCGTGACCGATCCCTCACCGTCCACGCCCCCGCCCGATTCGGAGCCGAGCGGGTCGAAACCGGCGGCGTCAACGCCCGCCAAGCCCGATCCGAGCGCGACGGAACCGGCGGCAGCAACGCCTGCCGAGCCTGCGCCGAGCGCACAACAACCGGCTACCGGCGGCCGGGCGGAACCGAAACCCGCCGCGCCGAAGCCGCCCGCAGGAGAACCCGCCGCGCCGAAACCAGCCGCCACGCCAGCGGCGGGCGCCACGCCGGCGGCTGCCTCCACGCCAACGGCTGCCTCCACGCCAGCGGCGGGCGCCACGCCAACGGCTGCCGGCGTGCCCCAAGCGGCCGCGGACGTGCCGGCGGCGGGCGCGCCCGCGGCGGCTGCCACCACCCCGACAGCGGCTTCCGCCGGGCCGACAGCGGCGGCTTCCGCCGGGCCGGCGGTGGCTGTGGGCGGGGCCGGGGCGGGGCGGACGGCGACCGTGGCGCCGCCCGCGCCGGTCCCCGCCGGCATGCGGCCAGGGCCGCCGACGAGCCCGGGCTATCCCCGAAACCCCGGGCAGACAGGGGCGCACGGGCCGTGGGGGCCGCCTCCGGCGCCGGTGCCGCCGCTGTGGTCAGCGCGGGTCTGGCCGCTCACGAAGGACGGCGCCCCGTTCGGCGTCCTCGTCGCAGCAGCAGGCGCGGGGCTTGTCGGTGCCTCCGTCCTGGTAGCGGACGCCCTCGGCGTCGGCATCGGGCTCCTCGTCCTGGCCGTGCTGCTCGCCGCCCTCGCGACCCGCCCGCAGACCGTCCGGCCGCGGCAGATCGGGTTCGCCGTGCTGGCCGTGGCGCTGTTCGGGGTGGCGAGCGTCCGCACCGCCGCCTGGCTCCTCACGCTCTGCGTCCTCGCCGGGCTGCTCGCCACGATCCTCGCGGTCACCGCCGGGCGCTCCTGGACCGGGATCCTGCTCGGCACGCTCTCCCCGCTGGGCGCGTTCAGCCGCACCGCCCGCTGGACCGGCCGGGGCGTCGTCCCGCGCGTCCGCGGCCGCCGCCTGCCGGTCGGGCGCGCCCTCGCGATCACGGCCGCCTCAGTCCTCCTGTTGCTGGTGTTCGGCGGGCTCTTCGCCGGTGCGGACCCGGTCTTCGCGGACCTGGTCGGCGGCCTCGTCCCGGAGATCGACCCGGCGCAGTGGATCGGCCGGTTCGTGCTGTTCGCGGTGGTGGCCGCGCTCGCGCTGATCGGCGCCTGCCTGTCCCACCAGGCACCGGACTTCGACGCGCTAGCCCCCCGGCGCGGCACCGGACGGCCCCGGGCCGAGTGGGCGATCCCGCTGGGCGCGCTGGTAGCCCTCTTCGCCTGCTTCGTCGGCGTCCAACTCGTCGTTCTGGCTGACGGGAACCGTCACGTCGTGCGCACCGCGGGCCTGACGTACGCGGAATATGCCCGACAGGGCTTCTGGCAGTTGCTCGCGGTGACCGCGCTGACGCTGCTGGTCGTCGCGGTCGTCGTGCGGATCGCGCGGCGGGAGACCCGCGGTGACCGGCTCACGCTGCGGGTACTGCTCGGAGCGCTGTGCCTGCTCGCCGTCCTCGTGGTCGCGTCCGCGCTGCGGCGGATGTGGCTGTACGAGGACGCCTACGGCTTCACCCGCCTGCGGTTGCTCGTCCAGGCGACCGAGGTCTGGCTGGGGCTGGTGTTCGTGCTGGTGGGCATCGCCGGGATCCGGCTGCGAGGACGCTGGCTGCCGCGGACCGTGATCGCGACCGGAGTGCTGACGCTGCTCGCGCTCGCCGCGCTGAACCCGGACGCGTTCATCGCCGAACGCAGCGTCGACCGGTATGCCGAGACCGGCCGGATCGACGTCGGATACCTCTCGGGCCTGTCCGCGGACGCCGCACCCGCGCTCGACCGGCTACCCCCGGACCTGCGGTCGTGCGCGCTCGCGACGCTGGAGTACCACGTGGACGCCGACGAGGCGTGGTACACGGCGAACCTCAGCCGCGCGGAGGCCCGCGAGATCTACCGCGACCGTCCGCCGGGCCTCTGCACGCTCAGCAGCCGGTAGGGAACGAGGTGAGCGGGGTCGTGGCGACGAACACGGCCTCGTTGCCCTCGACCGGATCCTGGACCGGGGTGGCCGGCAGCGCGAGCGCGCCCTTCAGGTACTTCGGGCAGTCGGCGTTGAACACGGCCCGTTCCCCCTCGCCCGGCCGCGCGCCCTGGTCCTCGTCCGCGAAGCCCTTGGACGGGAACCACTCGTAGCTCTCCACCGTGTGCAGCACGACGAGGCGGACGCCGGCACCCGTCGATTCCTCGGGTAGCGGCCCGGCGAGCGGATACACCCAGACGACGTCGGCCCGGACGATCAGCTGCTTCAGCGAGCCGGTGGTGACGGCGAGCGACCCGACGCCCCGGATCGGTGCCCCGAGCGTGTAACCAGCGCCGAGGTTCGTGACGTACCCGAGCGTGTCGGTGCCGCTCACGATCGCTTCCTTGACCTGCTCCCGCACGTTCGGAGCGAGCGCCTCGACGTAGCTCGTCGGGTCACCGCCCAGCACCTTCGGGTCGGTGCGGGCCGCGAGCAGGACCTCTTTGGTCTTCGTGAGCACGGTCCCGACTTCCTTCGCCGACCAGACACCGGCCTTGACCGCGGTGGGCACCACGATGCCCTGGTCGGCGGGGAGGTACTTGGCGGCGGGCGTCCCGTCGAACGGGTCGTTCGGGTTCAGCGAGGGGGACGGCGAGACCGGCGACTGCGCCGCGGTCTCCGGATCGACGACGGTGCCGGTCATCGTGCCGTAGAGCGACTTCGCCGCGAGCAACCCGGCGGGCACCAGCAGCACGATGACGACCAGGACGCCGATCAGCTTGCGTCGCGGACGTCGTCGGACCGCGACCACGCGATCCTGGCCGTGACGAGCCTCCGTTACCGCGGAGCGGCGATACCGGTATCCAGGCTGGGTGGGCATTCGAACGTCGCTCTCCGTCTCGTCTCGCTCACAGGTGAAGTACCTCGGCCGCCCCGCCGGTCTCCCATAGTGCCCTGCCCACGTCCGGAATGCGCAGCCGCCCGGCTCATCCCGGGCTGGAAGGATGAGGGCATGCCCGAGGGAGACGTGGTGTGGCGGACCGCCGCCCGGCTGCACCAGGCCCTCGCCGGTCGCCGGATCGTCTCGTCCGATCTCCGCCACCCGCGGCTGGCGCTGGTCGATCTGTCCGGCCGCACCGTCACCGAGGCCCTGGCCCGCGGGAAACACCTGCTGATCCGGCTCTCCGACGGGATCACGCTGCACAGTCACCTGAAGATGGACGGCAACTGGTGGCTGTACCGGCCCGGGGAGCGCTGGCGGTCACCCGGGCACCAGGTCAGGGTGGTGCTCACCACCGAGGAGATCGTGGCCGTCGGCTCCCGGCTGCACGACCTCGCGGTGGTGTCGACCGATGACGAGTCGTCGCTGGTCGGCCACCTGGGGCCCGATTTGCTCGGCCCGGACTGGGATCCGGACGAAGCGGTGCGACGGCTGCGCGCGACGCCGGAGCGCCCGATCGGCCTGGCGCTGCTCGACCAGCGGAACTTGGCCGGGATCGGCAACCTGTACCGCGCGGAGGTGTTGTTCCTCCGGGGTGTCCATCCGACGACCGCGACCGGCGAGGTCGCCGACCTGCCGGCGCTGGTCACGACCGCCCAGCGGTTGCTCTACGCGAACCGCGCCCGCGTGGAGCAGTCCACGACCGGTTCGCTGGTCCGCGGCCAGGAGCGTTACGTCTACGGGCGGCGCGGGCGGCCCTGCCTCCGCTGTGGCAGCCGTGTCACCGCCGCGCCGCTCGGCTCCGGCGCCGAAGGCACCGACGCCCAACGAACAGTCTTCTGGTGCCCGAAATGTCAACCGGTCAGTTGACGTCGTACTGGCGCGTAGTCTCATGAACGGTGTTGAGGCCGTAGGACATGCCGGCGAGGCGATCGGCGGCCTCGGTGAGCCGCACCGACACGCTGTCCTCGCCGCCTCGCGACACTGCCGCGACGCACTCGGCCGCCGCCGTCGTGAGCGCCTCGTAGGCGTCTACACCCTCGACGAACCGGGCCACGAGGTCGTCGCGCGCCGCGAGCAGAGCCGGACGCGCCTCCGGAGCCGCGGACGCGAGCGTGCGCTCCACCAGCGCGAGCCGGTTGCCGAGATCGCGCAACGCGACGTGGGCTGACTCCGCCTCGGCCGGTAGCTGCCCGCGGTAGGGCCCCAACCGGTCGAGCATCTGCGGCAGCACCCGCGCGGCGTTGTTGAGCCGCTGCGCGGCCTCGGCCCCCGGCGAACCAGCCGGAAGCACCACCCGGTGCGGATGGTCGATCAGTGCACCGAACCGGGGCCCGAGCAGCGGCGCCAGCCGCTGCCCGATCGTCAAGGCTCGCCGCACTTCCGGCTCGGGCACCGGCGCCGCGGCTAGCTCCCGGTGGTCGCGCCGCCGCAGCAGGGCCATCGCGGTGGCGCCGCCCGCGGCGCCCGCCCACAGGATGTCGGGCAGCCCCAGCCCCGCGTACGGCACCGCGACCAGGGCCGACCCGCCCACGGTCGCGGCCCACACGCCCCAGGCCCGCGCGCGGTTCCGTGCCTTCCGCAGATCGCGGAGGTGCCGTGCGCGTGCGTCGGGGCCATTGAAGGAGAACACGTGGCCTCCTTATGCCGGCGGCCGGCCCGAGGCTGCGTCGGCGTCACGCAGTTCCTTCAGACGCTGCTCGGCGAGGGGGAGCGAACCGTTCGTAGCCGCGGCAGGCGGGGCGGACGCGGCCTGGCCTGCCTGCACGGCGGGCTTCGGCTGGCCCTGACCGAGCTGGCCACCGGACATGCTCGCGCGGATCTGGTCGAGGCGGTTGGCGCCGGCCATGTCGAGCGCCGACTTCTGCACCTCGAGCATCCGCCCTTCGACCGAGCTCTGGGCGAGCTCCGACCGGCCCATCGCGGTCGCGTAGCGGCTCTCGATCTTCTCCCGGACCTCGTCCAGGCTCGGGACGTTTCCGGACGCGGTGAGCTGCGACATGCCCTGGAGCGAGTCGGCGACCCGCTCCTGCATCTTGGCCTGCTCCAGTTGGTTGAGGAGCTGGGCCCGCTCGGCGAGCCGCTGCTGCAGGAGCATCGCGTTGCTGTCGACGGCCTGCTTCGCCTGCTGCGCGGCGGACAGCGCCTGGTCGTGCAGCGTCTTGAGGTCCTCCAGGGATTGCTCGGCGGCGACCAGCTGGGTCGCGAACGCCTGCGCAGTGCTCTCGTACTGCGTCGCCTGCTGCTCGTTGCCCTCGGCGCGTGCCTTGTCGGCCAGGACGAGCGCCTGGCGCGCCGAACTCTGCAGCTTCTCGACTTGCGTCATCTGCCGGGACAGCTTCAGTTCGAGCTGACGCTGGTTGCCGATGACGTTGGCGGCCTGCTCGACGAGCGCTCGGTGCTGGTTCTTCGCGTCGTCGATGGCCTGCTCGATCTGCACCTTCGGGTCGGCGTGTGCGTCGACCGTGGCGCCCAACGACGCCATGAAGTACTTCCAGGCCTTGATGATCGGGTTGGCCATCGGTGTCCTCAACTCCCTGTGGCGCGTGCGACCAGGCCGGGGCCGGCCGCGGCTGAGCCGGCCGGTGACCAGTCGTGCTCGACCCTGGACGTGCGGTGCGTTTCCCCTATCGTCTCAGGCCTGCGCACCATCGTCACCTTCTCGACGGCAGGCTCAGGGTCAACCTCAGGGTAGGCGTCAGGGTCAGACCGTAGCCAGAGCCCTGAGCGGAAGAACCGCGGCGAGCAGTCGAGCGCCCGCTTCGGCCTCGTCGGCGTCCGGCGCGGCGACGTGGCTGGTCAACCAACGGACGACGAGCTCAGCGCCGCGCGGGTCACGGCCGCTGGCAGCCAGTACGTCGGCGGCGGCCGACCGTGCCGCACGCCACCCCGCGGCCTCGGGGTCCGCGCCGACCAGCGCCGCCAGCGCGGCCGGGTCGTCGTCGGCAACCCGACGCAGCGCGGGGTGAGTGTCGATCCGGAGCGCGGCGACCGCCAGCGCGTCCTCCAGTTCGAGCCCGCGGCACTCGTCGGCGATCAGAACGATCTCCGCCTCGACGAGCGCGGCAAAAACCTCGTCCTTGTTACGGAAGTGGTTGTAGAGCGTGCCTTTGGCGATGCCCGCCGCCTGCGCGATGTCGGTCATCGACGTGCGGCGGGTGCCCCGCTCTGCGACCAGGCGCACCGCAGCGTCCAGCAGGGACGCTCGCGTGCGCGCCATCGCGTTGCCCGCGCGCACGCGGGTGCCGCGCAGCGGGGGACGCTCGGCCAGGCTCCAATCGAGCGGAAGCTCGCCCGGGCCCCGGCCGGTCACGCGGCCGCGACCACCCGGTGGCGACCGCGCGCGTCCAGGTGGCTGTCCAGGTGGTGATCGAGATGGACCTCGAGCCGGCTGGGCCCGTTGCCCCCGACCCCGGCACCGACGACCTCGAGCTCGGCGCCGTCGCCCCCGAGGGCGGACCCGCTGAGCGCGGCGACCGGCTCGACCGCGTTGAGGACGCTCGCGCTGGCGGCGGGCGTGGTCTCGGCGACCTCGAGCGTGTCGCTGACGTCGCGCAATACCTCGGAGAGCGGGACGCCGAGCGCCTCGCAGATCGAGGAGAGCAGCTCGGAGGAAGCCTCCTTCTGCCCACGCTCCACCTCGGAGAGGTACCCGAGGCTCACCTTCGCGGCCGTGGACACCTCACGAAGAGTGCGTTGCTGGGCGAGCCGCTGCGCCCGCAGCGTGTCGCCGAGGATCCGGCGCAGCAGGACCATCAGGCACCCCTCTCGCGCAGCTGCCAGGGATCAGGCATGGGCTCACCGTACTCCGGGCAGCCAGCCCGAGGCACGGTGACGGGCCGTCGGGGCGCCCGCGTTTGCCGAGGGCGTAACCGCTCGCCGTTTACCCGGGAGTCAGGTACCGGTCGGATTTCGTCTGCATCGGTCATCAACGACACAAACGTCCCGGACGCCGCCGGGCTTCCCGCCGCAGGCGGCGTTTACGGCGCGGCGTTCACCGCTCGGCGGTGAGGCGTTCGGCGAGCAGCGACAGCACGGCGTCCACGGTCGCCGCGCGGATCGCGGGCCGATCGCCGGTCAGGTGCAGCTCCCGGACCGCCGGCGCACCGCCCGGCCCGGCGACGCCGATGAAGACGGTCCCGGCCGGCTTGCCGTCCTGCGGGTCGGGGCCGGCGACGCCGGTCGTTCCCAGCCCCCAGTCGGCGCCGCACCGCTGCCGCGCGCCCTCGGCGAGCGCGGCGGCCACCTCGCCCGCGACCGGTCCGAGCCGATCGAGGAGCGCGCTCTCGACGCCGACCAGCGTCGCCTTGAGGTCGGTCGCGTAGGCCACCAGGCCCCCGCGGAACACCGCGGACGCCCCCGGCACGTCGACGAGGCGAGCGGCGAGCATCCCGCCGGTCAGCGACTCGGCGGTCGCGAGCGTGGCTCCGCGTGCCCGCAACGCCGCCAGCACACCCGCGGCGGTCGGCTCAGGGATCATCGCTCGGGAATCACCGCTCGCGGCCCGTCCGGCGCAGCGACAGCGCGCGGACGAGGTAGTCGCCACCGGTGACCACGGTGGCCAGTACCGCCGCTCCCATCACGACGGTGCCGACGTGATCCACCGGGTCGGGGATCGGGCACAGGTACCAGATGATCGCCGCGATCTGCAGCAGCGTCTTGAGCTTCCCGCCGCGGCTGGCCGCGATCACGCCGTGCCGGATCACCCAGAACCGCAACGCGGTGACGCCCAGCTCGCGGACGAGGATCACCACCGTGACCCACCACGGCAGCAGCGCGTAGGCCGAGAGCCCGATCAGCGCGGCGCCGGTGAGGGCCTTGTCGGCGATCGGGTCGGCGACCGCGCCGAACGGCGTCACGAGGTCGTGGGCGCGGGCGATCCGCCCGTCCCAGTAGTCGGTGATCGACGCGATCGCGAACAGCACGGCGGAGGCCAGCAGCCAGCCGGAGTGCGTCCCGTCGGACACCACGAGCGCGGCGACGAACACCGGGACGAGCACGATCCGGAGGACGGTGAGCACGTTGGCCGCGTTCAGCAGCGGGGCGGGCCGCTTCGGAACGGCACCGGACGCCTCGCCGCTGTCAGGAGGCACTGGCGAATCGGCGCCGGTCGCCACGCCGCTCATCCGCCAGAGCCTGCGGGCGCCGGTACGCGGTTCGGGCCCCGGTCCAGCACTGCGGGGTCGACGCCCACCCGGTCCACGACGCCCAGCACCTCGGCGTCCAGATCAACGCCGAGGCTGCCGGTCACCCGGGCACGCACCAGGTCGCCCACCGCGAGTCGGCCGAGCACGGGGCAGTCACCGCGGAGCGTCACCGAACCATCGACCTCGGGGGCCTGGTGCTCGGCGCGCCCCTCGGCGGAATCCGAGTCGACCGACTCCACCAGCACCTCGACGACCTGGCCGTGCCGCTCCTCCGCGCGCTGCGCGGTGAGCTCCTCGGCGAGCCGGGAGATCCGGTCGTACCGCCGGTCGATCGTGTCCCGGCGGATCTTGCCGGGCAGCGTCGCCGCCTCGGTGCCGTCCTCGTCGGAGTAGCCGAAGACGCCGACGGCGTCCAGCCGGGCTTCGGTGAGGAACCGGGCCAGCTCGGCGACGTCGGCCTTCGTCTCGCCGGGGAAACCGACGATGAAGTTCGACCGGACGCCTGCCTCCGGCGCCAGCTCACGGGCCGCGGCCAGCAGCTCCAGGAAGCGCTCGGTCGACCCGAAGCGACGCATCCGGCGCAGCACCGGTTCGCTGGAGTGCTGGAACGACAGGTCGAAGTACGGCACCACGCCGGGGGTCGTCGCGATGACCTTGATCAGCGACGGACGGGTTTCGGCCGGCTGCAGGTAGGAGACGCGGACCCGGACGATGCCGGGCACCGCGGCGAGCTCGGGCAGCAGCGTCTCCAGCAGCCGGGGGTCGCCGAGGTCCTTGCCGTACGAGGAGGAGTTCTCGCTGACCAGGACCACCTCGCGGACGCCCTGCGAGGCGAGCCAGCGGGCCTCCTCGAGGATCTCGGTCGGGCGCCGGGAGACGAACGCGCCGCGGAACGAGGGGATCGCGCAGAACGCGCACCGCCGGTCGCAGCCGCTGGCGAGCTTGAGCGGGGCGACCGGGCCGCCCTCGAGCCGCCGTCGCAGGACCCTCGGGCCCGAGGCAGGCGAGACGCCTTCCGGGAGGTCCGCGTGCCCGGGGATCGCCACCGCGTGCGAGGACCGCTCCACCGGCGTGATCGGCAGCAGCGTGCGCCGGTCGACCGGGGTGTGCGCGGAGAGTTCCTCGCCGGCCAGCACCCGATTCAGCCGATCGGAGATCTGCGCGTAGTCGTCGAAACCGAGTACGGCGTCGGCCTCGGGCAGCGCGGTCGCCAGCTCGGCGCCGTACCGCTCGGCCATGCAGCCGGCGGCCACCACCTTCGCGCCGCTGTCGGACGCCGTGAGCAGGGTGTCGACCGAGTCCTTCTTGGCCTGCTCGACGAACCCGCAGGTGTTGACGAGGACCACGTCGGCGTCGTCCGCTGCGTCGACCAGTTCCCAGCCGTCACCGGCGAGCCGACCGGCGAGCTCTTCGGAGTCGACCTCGTTGCGCGCGCAGCCCAGCGTGACGAGGGCGACGCGTCGGTCGCCGGCATTCCGAGGCATGCGGCGAGCCTACCGGCCCCGGCGGGGTTCTCCCGCCGGACGGGGAGCCGGGACAAGCGCTCGGGCGGGCGCTGAGCGGACTCGATAGGTACGAAGGTGACAGATGCCACACCCGAAATCGGCCCTCAATCGTCCGATACCGGGCGACGTCCGCATAGACAACGCCACCTGACTCTCACACGGCTTACAGTGTGTGGAGTATGTCCACGCACTCAGTGAGGTGCGCACATGGACCATGACGTCACGACGACCCCGGTGACGCAGGTGACAGCGACGATGGACGCGTTTCGCACGGAGTTGACGAGACGCCGTGTCGAGGCGGGCTTATCGAAGAAGGCCCTGGCGCGCCGGATGTCGTTCGACCCGTCCTACGTCAGCCACATCGAGAGCGGACGCCACCGTCCGACCGAGGACTTCGCGCGCCGCGCGGACGACGTCCTCGGCTCCGGTGGCCGGCTCTGGCTGCTCTGGCGCGAGTACGACCGCTCGCGGCAGGAGTCTGTCGCCGGTACGGCCGTGCCGGTCGCCGCCAACGCCGACCCGCACTCCGACCTCGTGGTCGAGCGCGAAGAGGCCGCGATGCGGTTCGACGGGCGCAACTACGTGATGACGATCCGGCGCCACCTGCACAACGTCGGCACGAAGCCGGTGACGCTGTACTGGATCAAGATCGCCAGCGCCGACGATTCCCAGCAGCCGCTGACCTGGGACATGATCGATCTGAAGGCCAACTGCAACGGCGAGCCGATGGACTGGCGGGTCGCCGCCGACCAGCCGTACGCCAAGCAGGTCTGGCTGCAGTTCCGGAACGGCGACTACGAGTTCCCGCTCTACCCGGGCGACCGGGCCTGGATCGAGTACTCGTACACGGTCGCCGAGGGCACCTGGGGCCACTGGTTCCAGCGGGCGATCCGGCTGCCCACCCGCTACCTGTCGGTCCGGTTGCGGTTCCCGACGCACCTCGAGCCCCGGGTCTGGGGCACCGAGACGTCGATGACCGCGGACGGCGCACCGCTGGCCGCGACGCCGCGGATCACCCACTCACCCGACGGAGAGTCGGAGTGGTTCTGGGAGGTTCCGCACCCACAGCTCAACGCGCGCTACCGCCTGCACTGGCAGTTCCAGAACGGGCCGGGGGCCGGCGAGCGGGCGGCCGGCCGCGCGGCCGAGCGGCCCGAGCAGTCGAGCCGGCCGGAGCGTTCCGATCGGCTCGACCACCCTGGCAGAGCCAGCGCCCGTCGCTCAGCCCTGAACCGCCGACGGCCGGCCGTGCTGCAGTGAGCGCAGGAGGTCGAGGTCGACCGCCGCGATCCCGCCGACCGTGAGGCAGGCGGTGGTCACCGGCGCCACCACGACCACCCGGCAGCCGGCCGCGAGCGCGCTGGCCACCCCGATCGCGGAGTCCTCGACCACCGCGCACTCCCCCGGCTCGACGCCCAGGGCGTCCGCGGCGCGCAGGTACGGCTCGGGGCTCGGTTTCGGCGCGACCACGTCGTCGCCGGACACGATGACGTCGAACCAGGACCGGTCGGTCTCGACCAGCGCCGCCTCCACGTGCGTCCGGCCGGACGACGTCACGAGGCCGGTGTGCAGCCCGGCGGTCCGTACCGCCCGGACCAGCTCCCTGGCGCCGTCGAACCACAGCGGTGGCGCCTCGTCGAGCAGCATGCGCGCCCGGTCGAGCACCCAGCTCAGATTGCGGTCGAGATGCTCGTCGGAGAGGCCCAGCAACTCGTGCGCGAGCAGGAGCGCCTCGGAGACGGCCAATCCGACGCTGCGGACGAAGAAGTCGGGTGGAAGTTCGCCGCCGTGAGCGGCTGCCATTTCGGTCATGGCCTGGTCCCACACACCGTCGCTCGCGACCAGCGTGCCGTCCATATCGAACAGCACTGCTCGTAACGCGACGTCGTCCTGTGGGCTTTCCTCACTTCCCGGCAAGTGCGACACACCCCAGAGTGATTTGCTCGCCGATCGGAGGCAATCGCTCCGGGTGCTCAGCGGCATGAGAATGCGTGAGAATCCGCCTCTCGCGTCCGGAACGACCCCCCGGGCGGCGGTGGGGCGGCAGCGAGACCCGACATCGGGGCGCTAATCTGCCTTTCCGTGACCTCACCCGCCTCCCGCGTCACAGTGAATTCTTTTCGACCGGCTCCGGTCCTCCCCCACCTCTCGGCATCCAGTGGGGACATGCGGAGGCTGGGGATCGCCCAGCTCGACGACGACCCGCTGCTCCGGGAGCCGACCGTCGAGTTCAACCTGCCCGCCGAGGTGGCGGTGGCCCGCCGGATCGTGGCCGAGCTGCGGGCTCGGGCCGCTGACGTCCGGGCCGTTCACGCCTTCCGCAAGGGGATGGGACTGGCCGCGCCACAGATCGGCTTCGGCCGCCGGGTGGCGATCGTGCACACGCCCGACGTCCGCGGCCCGATCGTCCTGCTCAACCCGCGGGTGGTGCACCGATCGGCGGCCGACGAGGTGCGGTTCGAGGGGTGCTTGAGCTTCTTCGACGTGCGTGGCAAGGTCCGGCGTCCGGTGCACCTCGTGGTCGAATCACAGGCTCTGGACGGGACGCCGCGCACCACCCGCTTCGAGGGCAGCCTCGCCCGGCTGGTCGCGCACGAGATCGATCACCTGGACGGCGTCCTGTACTGCGACCGGATGGCGGCGACCGACGTGCTCATGCCGGTCGAGCACTACCGCGCCACCGAGGCGGCCGGAAACTACTGAGGCACGGCGACGCCGGTCGCCGACGCGTCCGGCACCAGCGGGACGACGCCCGGCAGCGTCGGAACCAGCAGGTACGTGCCCAGCACCACCCGGTCCCAGCGGGACAGCGCCACCCCGGCCCGGTCGGCGAGGGTGATGAGTTCGCGCCAGTCGCTCGGCCGCCCGTCCAGCAACCCGGTGAGCCGGCGGTGGAGCAGCGCGCGCTCTCCGGTGCCGTCCACGCGGCCGGCCAGGCGGGCGACGGTTCCGGCCAGCGACAGGTCGAGCGGCTCGTGCTCGGCCTCCATCCGGCGAGCCAGGTCGAGGGCGCCGTCGACCGCGTCCACCCCGTCGACGAGCGCGCGGTAGACGGCGGTGCGTTCCGAGGCGGTGCAGCAGATCCCGACCTCCCGGACGAGATCCACCGGCTCGTCCGCGCTGTGCACGAGGTTCAGCTGCTGGTTGAGCGTCCCCAGGGTGTGCCGGAGCTGACCGGGCCGGCAGCGTGCCGGGTCGGAGGACCCCTTGTCCCCGGTGAGGATCGTGGACGCCCACTCGTCGTCGTGCGGCGCCCGGAGCAGGAGCACCAGCGAGTCGGTCGCGGACATGTAGAGGTCGGCCATCTCCCGGCGATCACGGGACGCGGTGTTCCACTGGTACTGCCAGAACGCACGGACCGCCCAGCGGTGAACGCGGAACCGCCGAGCGTGCACGACCCGCCATCCACGCGCCGTCAGCCATTCCAGCGCGGGCACCAGCCTCCTCCGCACCACCGCGTCGGGCTTGAGCAGGAGAAACGCGTGGCGTGCCGCGATTCCGACCGCATCCGAACCGCCGATACGCAATAAATCCTCCCACGAGTCCCGGTAATAGGTGTCGACGGAATAGAGTCGCCGTTTACCGGTTGACCGAGCCAATCGCGCGTCCACCGGAGCCGGAATAACAACGGAGTCCAGATGCACGATTTCTGATACCGGAGTGGAGCCGAATTCGTCCGGCTGAGCCACCGTGACCTCCCAGACAGGTCGGTGGGTGTCCAGAGTGAACAGTGTCATCGTCCCAGCACAGCGCGGGGAAGCTCGTCGCGCCGAGGAGTCGACCCGGCGCGATGCGTTCACGTATTCGGGCAGCATCGGCTTTAGTCGACGGTGGATGAAGTCGCTGTCACCCTCGACGGTAGCTTAGTTCCCCGGCGAACTCCTACCTGATCGGAAAGGTCGCAGGGTGACAGTGGAAAATATTCCCCCGAGACTTGTCGCACTGACCTCGGTCCGCGACGTCGGCTGTACCGGAGTCACATTGCGCGCCATTTCCGAACTCGAAGAAATCGCGGATCATTCAGAACTCGTAGCGCATTGTCTTCGTTTTCTGCGGCGCGAGCTGTCCGGCTACGCGAGCCTGTGGCATCTGGAGCGCCTGCTCGAGACCGGCGACCCGCGCATCGAGCTACCTCGGTTCGCCGCACGTCTGGAGCGGGACGCCCAGGCGGCGGTGGACACCGCATACCGGCTCCTGGCCGGACGAGACGGGGGGTTCGTCAGCGCACCGAGCAGCGGGACCACCCGGCGTCTGCTGGCCCGGCTGGGCGGCGCACCGGAGAACCGGCCCGAGGCGGCGGCCACCGGGCTTGCCGGGGCCGACGCCGTGGGGCCCACCGAGATCCTCAACATCGTCGGCACGCGTGACCTGGCGGAGCGTCTGCCGACGGTCGTGGTCACGACGCCGGACCGGATCGTGCCGCAGGACGTCTTCGAGACGCTCGGATCGCCCCTGTTCGAGCGCATCCCGCTGACGCAGTTCGAGGCCGTCGTCGTGGCCGGCGAGGTCCTCACCCCGGCGGAGGTGGGCGCGCGCGCCGCGGCTCTGGCGGCAGCCCGCCCCGCGTGACTCCCGGGTGGCGCCGCTGACTCCGGCGGCGCCGCCGCTCATTCCTCCGCGGCCCCGCCGCGGAGGATCGTGAGGACCGAGTCCAGCTCGTCGGGCTTCACCAGGACGTCACGGGCCTTCGACCCTTCCGACGGCCCGACCACACCACGCGTCTCCATCAGGTCCATCAGCCGGCCCGCCTTGGCGAACCCGACGCGCAGCTTGCGCTGCAGCATCGACGTCGACCCGAACTGCGTCGTCACGACCAGCTCCACCGCCTGGCAGAGCAGGTCGAGGTCGTCGCCGATGTCCTCGTCGATCTCCTTCTTGGACGCCGTCGGCGCGGTGACGTCCTCCCGGAACTCCGGCTCGCGCTGCTCCTTGCAGAACTTGACGACAGCCGCGGTCTCGTTCTCGGTGACCCAGGCGCCCTGGATCCGGATCGGCTTGCTCGCGCCCATCGGCAGGAACAGCCCGTCACCGCGGCCGACCAGCTTCTCCGCGCCCGGCTGGTCGATGATGACCCGGGAGTCGGCCAGCGACGACGTCGAGAACGCCAGCCGCGACGGCACGTTCGCCTTGATCAGACCCGTGACGACGTCCACCGACGGCCGCTGTGTGGCCAGTACCAAGTGGATACCGGCGGCACGCGCGAGCTGCGTGATCCGCACGATCGCGTCCTCGACGTCGCGCGGCGCCACCATCATCAGGTCGGCCAACTCGTCGACGATCACCAGCAGGTACGGGTACGGGCGGTAGACCCGCTCGCTGCCGGGAGGGGCGACGATCTTGCCGCTCTTCACCCGCTTGTTGAAGTCGTCGATGTGGCGGACACCGTTCGCGGCCAGGTCCTCGTACCGCATGTCCATCTCGCGGACGACCCACTGCAGCGCGTCCGCGGCCTTCTTCGCGTTCGTGATGATCGGCGTCACCAGGTGCGGCACGCCCTCGTACAGCGTCAGCTCGACCCGCTTCGGGTCGATCAGGACCAGCCGCACCTCATCCGGGGTGGCGCGCGACAGAATGCTGGTGATCAGGCAGTTGATGAAGCTCGACTTACCGGCGCCGGTGGCGCCCGCGACCAGCAGGTGCGGCATCTTCGCGAGGTTGGCCACCACGTAGCCGCCCTCGATGTCCTTACCGAGACCGACCAGCATCGGGTGCTCGTCACTGGTCGCCACGTGGCTGCGCAGGACGTCGCCGAGCGCGACGGTCTCCCGGTCGGTGTTCGGGATCTCGACGCCGACCGCCGACTTCCCGGGGATCGGGCTGATGATCCGGACGTCCGGCGACTTGACCGCGTACGCGATGTTCCGGGAGAGCTGCGTGATGCGTTCGACCTTCACGGCCGGACCGAGCTCGATCTCGTACCGGGTCACGGTCGGGCCGCGGGTGAAGCCGGTGACCGCAGCGTCCACGTCGAACTGTTCGAACACGCCGGTCAGCGCCGCGATCACGGTGTCGTTGGCGCGGCTGCGGGTCTTCGCGGGCGGGCCAGAAGAGAGCAGCGTCGGTGGCGGCAGCCGGTAGTCGCCCTCGGTGGCGCTGAGCGCGAGCTGCTCGGAGCGGGTGGGCGCCGGGGTGTGCTCCGGGACCGCGCGCGGCGGGGTGGCCGGCACGTCCGCCGGCGAGACCGGTGCGGTGGCGCGCTTGGCTCCGGCGCGCGGCGCGGGGACGCTGTCCGGACCGGTCCGGCGGACCGCTCCGGTCTCCTCCGGGTCGCCGACGGGGCCGGTGTCCGGCGACATGCCGTCGGCGGCGCGCCTGCGGCGCCGTGGCCGGGGCGTCACGACGTCGTCGACGACGTCCAGGCCGACGTCCTCGCCTTCGAGGTCCGGCGGCAGCGCGCGCACCCGGCCCTGGGTCAGGCCCCAGAGCTGGTCGAGGCGAGCGGGGATCGCGGCGATCGGCGTCGCGGTGATCACCAGCACGCCGAAGATCACGACGAGGACCAGGATCGGGATCGCCACCCAGGCGGTGACCGCGGTGACCAGCGGACCGGCGGCGAACCGGCCGATCACGCCGCCGGCGTGCGTCCAGGTGTCGCGGTCGGCGGCGTCACCGGCGCCCAGGTGGAACAGGCCCAGTAAACCGATCGTCAGCGCGGACCAACCGACGATCATCCGGCCGCGGTGCTCGGGGTCGGCCGGTGTCCGCATCATCCGGACCGCGGCGGCGCCGAACAGCACCGGCAGCGCGACCGCGAGCGAGCCGAACAGCCACCGGACTGCCATCCGGGTCAGCTCGCCGGTCGGGCCGCCCGCGTCGAACCAGAGTGCGGCGGCCGCGACGATCGCGATGGCCAGGACGACGAGGCCCGCACCGTCGCGGCGATGCTCGGCCGGGAGGTCGCGGGCCGTGGACGCCTGGCGCCCGGCGGCCCGGACGGCTCCCCCGACGCCGCGGGCGGCGAACAGCCAGGTGTTGACGAGGATCTTTCCGGCGGCCTGGCCCGGGCCGGGTACCCGGGACGGAGCCTTGGCGCGCGCGGACGTCCGCTTCGCCGGGGCCTTGGCGCCGTTGCGGGCGGCGGCGGGCCGTCCGGACGCCTTGCGCGGGGCGGCTTTACCGGTGGTGGCCTTCCGGGGGGCAGCCTTCTTCGCGGATCCGTTCTTCGCTCCGACCGTATTCGATCCGGACGCGCGGGAACCACCACCAGCCATGGTGACGACCGTATCGTGCCGACACCCGTGTGCCGCGCTGCCGCGCCGGTCCCCGCGTCATACCACGCTGGGTAGTGGAACGATTACGAGTTGTTCGAGCGTTGTTTCCTGGAAAGCGGGAAACCCTGCTGCACCGCGATCGGAGCAGCGGAACCCACCCGCTCCACCACAGGAGGCACCACGATGGCGTCGATAATCAACAAGCTCAAGTCGTTCGCTCGGACCCCGCAGGGCCAGAAACTGATGAACCAGGCCCAGCGCGAGCTGTCGAAGCCGGGCAACCAGCAGAAGCTCCGCAAGCTCACCGACCGTCTCCGCGGCGGCGGAAGCAGCGGCGGCCGCCGGCCATACTGAGCCGCCGACCCCTACTGGGTCACACCTCGAGCACGGTCCGCGCGACTCAGTATGGGGCGGCGCCGACAGCCGCCCGCCCCTACTGAGTCACACCCTGAGTCACACCTCGAGCACGGTCGGGACGATCATGGGGCGGCGCCGATAGGTGTCCGACACCCAGCGCCCGACCGTGCGGCGCACGGTCTGCTGCAGCTGGCGAGGCTCGATGACTCCGTCGGCCGCGGCGGAGTCCAACGCCTGCTCGATCAGCGGTAGCACCGGGTCGAACGCCGTCGGGTCGTCGGCGAACCCACGGGCGGCGACGAACGGGCCGCCGACGACCTTGCCGGTGGCCTCGTCCACGACCACGGTCACCGCGATGAAACCCTCGTCACCGAGGATCCGCCGCTCGGTCAGCGCGGTCTCGCCGACGTCGCCGACCGCCAGACCGTCCACGTAGACGTAGTGGTTCTCGACGTGGCCGGTGATCCGCGCGACGCCGTCCACCAGGTCGACGACGTCACCGTCCGCACAGAGCACGATCCGGTCGTCCGGCACACCGGTCTGGCCCGCCAGGCGCGCATGCGCCTGCAGGTGCCGCCACTCGCCGTGCACCGGCATGAAGTTGCGCGGCCGCACCGCGTTCAGCAGGTACAGCAGCTCACCGGCCGGCGCATGACCCGAGACGTGAACCTTGGCCACTTCCTTGTGGATCACGTTCGCGCCCCACCGGGCCAGCCCGTTGATGACGCGGTAGACCGCCGACTCGTTACCGGGCACCAACGACGACGCCAAGATGATCGTGTCGCCGGGCTCGATCGTGATGTGCCGGTGGTCGCGGGACGCCATCCGTCCGAGCGCGCTCATCGGTTCGCCCTGGGAGCCGGTCGACATGAACACGACCCGCTCCGGCGGCAGGCTGGCCGCGTCGTCGAGCGACACGACCAGGCCCTCGGGGATCCGGAGCAGCTTGAGGTCACGGGCCACGCCCATGTTCCGCACCATCGACCGGCCGACGAACGCGACCCGCCTGCCGTGCGCGTGCGCCGCGTCCAGCACCTGCTGCACACGGTGGACGTGAGACGCGAAGCTCGCCACGATGATGCGCTTGGTGGCGTTCCGGAACAGGTCATCGAGGACCGGACCGATCTCGCGCTCCGCGGTGACGAAGCCCGGCACCTCGGCGTTCGTCGAGTCCGAGAGCAGCAGGTCGACGCCCTCGCGTCCGATTCGGTGGAAGCCGCCGAGGTCGGTCAGCCTGCCGTCGAGCGGCAGCTGGTCCATCTTGAAGTCACCGGTGTGCAGCACGGTGCCCGCCGCCGTCCGGATCGCCACCGCAAGCGCGTCCGGAATCGAGTGGTTGACCGCGAAGAACTCGCAGCCGAACGGGCCGAGCTGCTCGGCCTGCCCCTCCCGCACGGTCAGGCTGTACGGCTCGATCCGGTGTTCGCGGAGCTTGGCCTCGATCAGCGCGAGCGTGAAGCGCGAGCCCACCAGCGGGATGTCCGGCTTGAGGCGCAGCAGGTACGGCACCCCGCCGATGTGGTCCTCGTGTCCGTGCGTGAGGACGATCGCCTCGACGTCGTCCAGGCGGTCGGCGATCGGCGTGAAGTCCGGCAGGATCAGGTCGACGCCCGGCTGGTCCGCTTCCGGGAAGAGGACACCGCAGTCGACGATCAGCAACCGCCCCTCGGCCTCGAACACCGTCATGTTGCGGCCGATCGCGCCCAGGCCACCGAGCGGCAGCACACGCAGCCCTCCGGCCGGAAGCGGCGGCGGCGGGCCGAGGTCCGCCGGAACCGTCATCGCCTCGACACCTCCGACCGCTGCTGGACCACCCCGGCCTCGCCGCGAGCCTTTGTCGGGGGATGCAACGGTCATGCGGCCTCCTCATCGCCGAGCACCACGCCGCCACGGGCGAGGTCACTGCGAAGCGTCGCGATTTGTTCTGCGGTCGCATCGACGAGCGGCGAACGCACGGACCCGGCGGGCAGGCCGAGCAAGTTGTAAGCAGCCTTCGTCAGGATCGCCGCCTGGGTGCGGAACACGCCGACGTCGACCGGGAGCATGCCCTGGTGCAGCGTGCGCGCGGCCGCCACGTCGCCGCGCTCGAACGCGTCGATCATCTCGCGGATGCGTGGACCGACCAGGTGCCCGGTCACGCTGACGACACCCACCGCGCCGACCGAGAGCAGCGGCAGCGTCAGGATGTCGTC
Source organism: Cryptosporangium aurantiacum (assembly GCF_900143005.1). Lineage (NCBI taxonomy): Bacteria > Bacillati > Actinomycetota > Actinomycetes > Cryptosporangiales > Cryptosporangiaceae > Cryptosporangium > Cryptosporangium aurantiacum. Next base: position 656,482 of record NZ_FRCS01000001.1, on the reverse strand, counting down.
GCCGCTGTAGTACGCCAGGTCGGACCCGGCGATCACCTCGGCACTCGCGGCGAGGTCGCCCTTGGCGTCCTTCACCGCGACCACCCGCGGGTGCTCGGCGAGCGCGATCAGCGTCTCGGTGGCGAACGCCACGCCGGTGCGGTGCGGGATGTCGTACAGCATCACCGGCAGGCCGGTCGCGTCCGCGATCGTGCGGACGTGCCGTTCCAGACCCGCCTGCGGCGGCTTGTTGTAGTACGGCGAGACGACGAGGAGCCCGTCGGCACCCGCCTTCTCCGCGGTCCGGGCGAGCTCCACCGAGTGGCGGGTGTCGTTGTTGCCGGCCCCGGCGACGATCGTCGCCCGGTCGCCGACGGCCTCGACGACCGCGCGGAGCACCGACTCCTTCTCGGCATCGGTCATCGTCGGCGCCTCGCCGGTGGTTCCGTTGACGATCAGGCCGTCGTTGCCCGCCACGTCGATGAGGTGTTCTGCGACCTTCTGGGCGCCTTTGAGGTCGAGCGATCCGTCCGCCGTGAAGGGCGTGATCATGGCGGTGAGGAAGCGGCCGAACGGCCGCCGTAGTTCGGCGCTCATGCTGCTCACGCTACCGTCCCGACGGCCGGAACGCGTCGGGGGACTCAGCCCTCGGTGACCAGCGGACTGGTCGCGACCTCGGTGCCGTCCGGGAGCGTGTCGATCGTGAAGTCGGCGAACGCGTTGGCCGCGATCCGCTGCAGCTCCCGCAGGCACGCGATGGCCAGCGCACGGATCTCCACGTCGGCGGCCTCGGTGGCCCGCATCGCGATGAAATGCCGCCACGCACGGTAATTGCCGGTCACGACGATGCGCGTCTCGGTCGCGTTCGGCAGCACCGACCGGGCGGCCTGGCGGGCCTGCTTGCGGGCCAGCGTCCGGTTGGTCGCGCCTTCCTCGGCGAACTTCTTCTCCAGCCCTTCGAGCAGCGTCGTGTAGGCAGCGACGCTGGCCTCCGCGGCCTTCGTGAACGCCTCGTGCAGCTCCGGGTCGGCCGCGATGATGTCCGGCTCGACCATCGCCGCGTCCCGCTCCGGCACGTACCGCTGGGAGAGCTGGCTGTACGAGAAGTGACGGTGCCGGATCAGCTCGTGGGTCAGCGACCGGGAGACACCGGTCAGGTAGAACGTGACGCTGCCGTGCTCGAGCACGGAGAGGTGGCCGACGTCCAGGATGTGCCGAAGGTAACCCGCGTTCGTCGCGGTGGCCGGGTTCGGCTTGCGCCACGACTGGTAGCAGGCCCGGCCGGCGAACTCGGCGAGTGCCTCGCCACCCTCGGCGTCGGTCGACCAGTCGACGTCGGCCGGAGGCTCGAAGTGCGTCCAGGCGATCGCGCGGACAGTCAGCGGCACGATCTCGGCCACGGTGTCTCCCTGCTGTTCGGAGTGAATCTTTTTCGACCGGCGCTTACTGAGGTCGTTTGACCGGTAAGAAGGCCGGAGGTCGAAAAAGGTTCATCGGGGTTCCCCGTCAGCATACGAAGAAGATCAGGATACGAAGAACCAGGAGAACGGCGCCCAGGGCAGGTTCCGCAATACGGCGAACACGACCCAGAACCCGAGGAACCCGAGGATCGCGACCAGCGGGATCCGCTTGCTCGGCAGCTGGACGCCGAAGAACCGCTTCGCGGCGAGGACCACGTACGCCCAGGCGAGGATCGGCACCGCGATCAACGCGACGAGGTGGTGGCGGGCGGCCTGCAGGACGTCACCGTGCAGCAGGTACCAGACCATCCGGGTACCGCCGCACCCCGGGCAGTCGAAGCCGGTGAGCATCTTGAACGCGCACGGACCGAGCGGGTCGAGCCGCGTGTCGGTCGGATCGTTGGTCAGCACGTAGGTGCTCGCGGCACCGATGCATCCGAGGATCGTCAGCGGAGCCAGCCACGACGGCTTGGTCCAGGCCGCCAGCGCCAGCCGCTCGATCCGGCTTGGCGGGGCCTCCTGCCACATGTACGCGTCGTGGGGGTGCGTGCCCTCGTGGGGCGGCGGCACCGGTGCACCTGCCGGCGCCAACGGCCCCGGCGCCCCGGCTTGCTCGAGCATCCGTTCTCCTCCGCTCCCTCTGTGGCGACGATACACGCGCGAAGCGACCGCAGTCCCTCGCTCGTCCGGCTCGGGATCGGGATCAGCCGGCGGCCAGCGCCGCCGTCAGCGGAACCGCGAGGTCGCCGTTCGGCGCCACCTGAACGCTGTCGAGGCCCAGCCAGCCCGCGAGCGAACGCAGCTCGACGGCGAGCGCGGCCACGGCGTCGGCCGCGAACGCCCGCCGACGCGCGGCCGCTCCCCGCGCGGGTGTCTCGCCGTCGCCGTCCGGCACCAGCGGATCGGCCAGGACCACCGGTTCGCCGAACACCCCCGGCACCCGGAGCACGCCTGCCGCCCGGTCGGCCTTGAGGTCGACGCGGCCGACGAGCTGCCCGCGGAACAGGAACGGCAGCACGTAGTAGCCGTGGATTCGGCGCTCGGCCGGCGTGTAGATCTCCAGCCGGTAGTGGAAGTCGAACAGCCGCTCGGTGCGCGGCCGGAACCAGACCAGCGAGTCGAATGGCGAGAGCAGCGCGGTGGCGCCCACCCGGCGGGGCACCCGGGCGTCCGCGGCGAGGTAGGCCACGTCGCGCCAGCCCTCCACCGACACCGGGACCAGCGCACCCTCCTCGACGAGTTCGGCGACCGCCGGCTTGGACTGAGCGGGTTTGAGCCGGAAGTAGTCGCGCAGGTCGGGTTCGGTGGCGACGCCGAGCGCGCGAGCGGAGATGCGGATCAGTTCGCGGTAGGCGTCGGCGGGTTCGGGCGTGGGGGTCGCGATCACCTCGGGCGGCAGGACCCGTTCGGTGAGGTCGTAGCGGCGCTCGAAGTTGCGCCGATCGACGGTGGTGACCTCACCGGCCCAGAACAGGTACTCCAGCGCGAGCTTGGACTCCCGCCAGTCCCACCACGGCCCGGAGCGGGGCGCACGAGGCCCGTTCTCCGCTTCCAGTTCGCCCGCGGTCATCGGGCCGCGCTCGGCGATCGTCGCCCGGACGTTCGCCACCACCTCGGGCTTCTCCGCGGCGATCCGCCGCATGCCACCCCAGGCGTGGTCGGCTGCCTGCGCCATCCGCCAGCGCAGCAGCGGCTGGACCTCGACCGGCAGCAGCGACGCCTCGTGCGCCCAGTACTCGAACAGCTGTCGTTGCGGCCGGTAGGCGGCGCGCTCCAACAGCTCGACCGGGTAGGCGCCGAGCCTGCTGAAGAGCGGGAGGTAGTGGGAGCGAACCAGCACGTTCACCGAGTCGATCTGGAACAGGCCGACCCGGTCGAGCACCCGGCGTAGCGCCCGGGGACCGGGGCGGCCGGCCGGACGTGGGTCGGCGAAGCCCTGCGCCGCGAGCGCGGCACGCCGGGCCTCCGCGGCCGACAGAGTCTGGGTGGGGCCCGGCCGGCGTGCGGCCGGCAAGGTGCTGCTCACGCGAGTCGCCTTCCGGATCGTCGACAGTCCGGGCCAGTGTGCTCTGCGCCTCCGACAATTCTGTCCGGGCAGTCGTCCCGGGAGCCACTGCTGACGCTTCTGACAAGATGCGAATCATGCGCGTGGCTGCTGGCGACTCGTGGTTCGTAGGCCCGGCGGAGGCGTCCCGGCGGTACGAGTTGCTCGTACTCGCTGCGGACAATGGGGACGGCGAAGTCTGGCGGGCTCGCGGGGTTGACGCCGCCGGCGCGGAGTCGCAGTACGCGATCACGATCCTCGACGCCGAGGACTCCGACGGATGGCGCTCGCGCATCCATCCGGCGCCGGCTGACGTCCGCGAAGTGTTCCTCGCTCCGGCGCGGGGCGATTCGACGCGTCAGCGGCTCTACGTCGTGCGGGCGTGGATCGCCGGTTCGGGCATGCACGAGGCGCTGCAGGCCGGCGCCCTCCGAGGGCCTGACGTGCCGTCCGATCAGCATCCGCCGCCGTCCGTCGACTACCCGATGCCACCCTCGGTCCATCCGGCATCGGGCGGTTCGCCGTGGATCTTCCCCGGCGCACCCGCAGTGCCCCCGAGGAAGAAGCGCACCGGCCTGATCGTCGGGCTCGCCGTCGTCCTCCCCCTGCTCCTGGTTTTAGGCTGCTGCGCGTTCCTGTCGTTCTCGTCCTCCGAGTCCGATCGCACGGATGTGCTCGCTGCCTCGCCGACACGATCCGTCGACCGGTCGACGCCGCCGCCAGCCGCCGACGTGATCGCCAGGGCGCTCGTCACCCCGGAGGACGCGCTGGCCGCCACCGGCTCGCGGGTCGACAGCACCGCGACCTGGCCACCGGATCGCGTCGTCACGCTCTCGCCGTTCCAGCTCTGTGACACGGGGTCGGTGGCCGGCGACGGAATCGGTTCCCAGGACGCCAACGGGCTCGGCATCGTCGGCGTGGAGGACGCCGTCGGGATCTCCTCCGCGGTCGCCGGCTTCTACGGTCGCTACAGCGCCGAGTACTTCGGACAGGTGCGCGCGCACGCCCAGGAGTGCGGCTGGCAGGAGTTCAGCGTCCCGGCACTGGGCGACGAGTCGTTCGCGGCATTCGGGCACACGGCGACCATCAACGAGGCAACCGCCGTCATCGTCGTCCGCTCCGGCCAGAGTGTCCTGGTGCTCGCGGTCGACGCCCATCAGAAGTCCGTCAGCTACCAACGCTATGCGGTCGCGATGGCGACCCGGATGGCACCCCGGCTCCCGAAGAGCGACAAGTGACGTCTTCCGATCCGGCCGCCGACGCAACGCTGCGGGCGGGCTGGTCCAGCGCCTGCGGCCTCTACGAGCACCTGAGCCAGGGTGGGACGCTGCGCGCCGATCCGCGCACGCCACTGCGTCTGCGGCCGGACGAAAACCACTACGCCACCGCGGTTCTGGGATACGCGCGTTTCTACGGCACGACGGTCGAGTACCAGCAGAGCAGCAGTCTCTGGTTCGGTTCGCCCGCGTTCGTGCTCGGAGGGCTCGCGGTGGAAGCGATCACCAACCAGCAGGCGAGAAACCGGGCGGCGGCGATGGCGGCGGTCCAGTGGCGTGATCACGCTCTGGTCCGGACCGCGCTGACCGACCAGCGGATCCTGTGCGACCACGGCGGAGAGTGGCTGAGCTTCTGGCACGAAGGGGCGCAGGAACTCGTCGTCGACCTCACCCGCTGGGCGTTCGTGCTGCGCTTCGAGGTAGGCGCAGCGCTGATGCTGCACGGTCCGGCCGCACCGTGGTTCGCGGTCGCGGTCTCCTGGCTGGTGTACGGCCCGCGTGGGCTGGAGATGCCCGGGTTCGCGCCCCTCGTCGCCGCGATCGCCGCCCGTCGGGCCACGATCCAGCAGGCACCGCGGGCGATCGAACCCGGCGCCGGCGACGGGTACTAGGCTTCCCGCCATGGTCGACGCGTTTGTCCGGCCGGCGCGGCCGGATGATGCCGTCGCCGTGGCCCGCCTCCAACTCGCCACCTGGCGTATTGCCTACGCCCAGGTGATCCCGGCGACCGTTCTCGATGCGTTGGAAGAGGACGAGGTCGCCGCGCAGTGGCATTCGGCGATCGTCGAGCCGCCGACACCGCGGCATCGGTTGCTCGTGGCCTACGAGGGCGCGGAGATCGTCGGGTTCGCGGCGATCGGACCCGCCTCGGGCGAGGACCTCGTCGGCCCCGGGTACGCGTCCGAGGCACCGACCGCGGCCGGCGAGTGGGACGCCACCGCGCTACTGGTCAACACGCTGCTGGTCGAGCCGCGCTGGGGGCGGCGCGGCCACGGCAGCCGCCTGCTCGCCGCCGTCGCCGACCTCGCGCGGCAGCAGGGCTTCACCCGGGCGGTGGCCTGGGTACTGGAGGCCGACCAGGCCACCCGCAGCCTGCTGGAGTCGACCGGTTGGGCTCCCGACGGCGTCGGCCGCGTCCTGGACATGGACGGCACCGAAGTCGCCGAGATCCGCCTGGTCACCGACCTCACCCCCGCCGACCCCCAGTAACGCCGAATCCGCCCCCACGAAGGTGGGAGCGGATTCGGTCGGCGGACTACTCAGCCGAAAAGGTCATCAAAAAAAGACTTGTTGCGGCGGTGACCGCGGTGGCGACGGTGGCCGTGGTGGCCGTAGGAACCGTGCGTCCCGTACCGCGCCGAGTGCGACGAGTGGGTGGGATACGGCTGCTGCTGCCCGTAACCGGGCTGTGCGTAACCGGGCTGGCCGTGCGTCGGGTACCCCTGGGCCGGATACCCCGGCGCGGGCGGCGGCGCGCTGGGCGCCCCGTGCGAGCCCCGGGAGTACTTGTCCTCCGCGTCGACCAACCGCTCCAGCTCACCGCGGTCGAGGAAGATTCCCCGGCACTCGCTGCACTGGTCGATGGTCACGCCGGCTCGCTCGTACTGTCGCATCGGTGCCTGGCACTTCGGACAGATCATGACCGGGAGGCCTCCTCATAGGTTGCTGGCGCACTATGAACGGTTAGTCACCGTTCATAGGTTCCGCTAGAGATTCTGCCCCGTCCGCGCATCCCCGGGGGACAACGGCCCGGTCGATCCGCCGTCGTGCAGCGAAATCGACCGGCGCAGCGCCGCCCGCGCCCGGCGCCGATCGCCGGAGTCGTCGTACGCCAGGCTGAGCCGGAACCAGCGCCGCCAGTCCTCCGGGTCCTCCTCCAGCTCGGCCTGCCGGACCGCGAACCGCTCGTCCGCGGCCTCCCGCACCGGACGGCCGGACGGCCGTCGCGGCAGGTCGTCGACGGGGAGCCCGCCCTCGTCCGCGAGTTCGTCGGCCAGCCGCTGCGCGGCGCGGCCGAACTTGATCTCGAGCCAGACCAGCCAGGACGCCAGCAGCGGCAGCGCCAGCATCGCGACGCCGAGCCCGACCAGCAGCAGGTCGCCGGTCCGAAGCAGGACGAGCCCCCGGTTCACGGCGATCGCCAGGTAGACGGCGAGGACCACGACCAGGACGGCGACGATGGCCTTGATCTTCATGTCACAGGTCCAGCAGCGGATCGAGGCCGACGGTCAGCCCCGGACGGTTGGTCACTTTACGGACGGCTAGCAGCACGCCCGGCATGAACGACGTGCGGTCGAACGAGTCGTGCCGGATCGTGAGCGTCTCCCCCGCCGCACCGAACAGCACCTCCTGGTGCGCGACCAGGCCACGTGCCCGGACCGAGTGCACCGGGATGCCGGCGATCGCGGCCCCGCGGGCTCCGGCGACCAGGTCGGTGGTGGCGTCGGGCGGTGCACCGAGGCCGGCGGACGCCCGCGCGGCCGAGATTCGCTCGGCGGTCAGCCGGGCGGTGCCGCTGGGGGCGTCGACCTTCTGCGGGTGGTGCAGTTCGACGATCTCGACCGACTCGAAGTAGCGCGCCGCGGTCTCGGCGAACCGCATCATCAGCACGGCGCCGAGCGCGAAGTTCGGCACGACGGCCACGCCCACCTCGGGCGCGGAGGCCAGCCAGCCGCGAACCGTGTCGAGACGCTCCTCGGTGAAACCGGTGGTGCCGGTGACGACGTGCAAGCCGCGCTCGACGCACCACCGCACGTTGTCGAGCACGGCGTCCGGGCGGGTGAACTCCACGACCACCTGAGCGTCGGTGAGCGCGTCGAGCGGATCGCCCGATCCGATCTGAGCCACCAGCTCCAGGTCGTCGGCGGCGGTCACCGCACGGACCGCCTCAGCGCCCATCCGCCCGCGCGCACCGATCACGCCGACCCGCGTCGCTCCCACGTTTATGCCCGTCCTTCCGAAGGAGTGGTCCGCCGGGCGGCCTCCGCGACGCTGCCGCGGTCACCACCCAGGTCGAACCCGTCGAAGTCGGTCTCGGCGAACGGCCCGACGACGCCGAGCGAGACCGGTCCGGTGAAGAGGTCGTCGGCGATCGCCCGGACGTCGTCCGGAGTCACCGCGTCGATCCGAGCCAGCACCTCGTCGATCGAGAGGATGTTGCCGTACAGCAGCTCGGCCTTACCGATCCGGCTCATCCGGGAGCCGGTGTCCTCCAGGCCGAGCACGGTCGCACCGCGCAGCATGCCCTTGCCCCGCCGGACCTCCTCGTCGGTGAGGCCGGACGTGGCGACCCGGTCGAGTTCCGACCGCATCAGGTCGAGGACGTCGTGGGCTCGCCGTGGGGCGCACCCGGCGTAGACGCCGAACAGACCGGCATCGGCGTACTGGGTGTCGTAGGAGTAGACCGAGTAGGCCAGCCCTCGCTGCTCCCGGATCTCCTGGAACAGTCGGCTGCTCATGCCCCCACCGAGCGCCTGGTCGAGGACGCCGAGCGCGAACCGCCGCTCGTCGTGCCGATCGAGTGCGGGCACGCCCAGCACCAGATGCGCCTGCTCGGTCTCCTTGGCCCGCACCGCGAGCGTCGGCCGGGCCGCGCTGACCGCCGCACCACGGCGGGGCGCGACCGGCTCGCCGCCGGGCAGGTCCCGGGTCGCGGCGTCGAACGCGGCGGCGACCAGCCGGACCGTCTCGTCGTGGTCGAGGTTGCCCGCGGCGGAGACGACCAGCTGCGGCGGCGTGTACCGGCGGCGGTAGAAGCCGGCGACCTGCGCGCGGTTCATCGCGGTGATCGACTCGGTGGTGCCGATCACCGGGCGGCCGAGCGGGTGGTCGCCGTAGAGCGCGGTCGTGAACAGGTCGTGCACGACGTCGCTCGGCTCGTCGTCGTGCATGGCGATCTCTTCCAGGATCACCTGGCGTTCGACCTCCAGGTCGGACGCGGTGACCAGGGACGAGGTCAGCATGTCGCAGACGACGTCGACGGCGAGCGGCAGGTCGCTGTCGAGCACCCGCGCGTAGTAGCAGGTGTACTCCTTCGCGGTGAACGCGTTGGTGTCGCCGCCGACCGCTTCGATCTGCGCCGAGATGTCCCAGGCGTTACGCCGGCGCGTGCCCTTGAACAGCAGGTGTTCGAGGAAGTGCGACGCACCGGCCAGCCGCGGGGTCTCGTCGCGGGAACCGATGCCGACCCAGATGCCGAACGAGACGCTGCGGACGGTCGGCAGCGCCTCGGTGACGATGCGCAGGCCGTTCGGGAGAACGGTTCGGCGGACGGTGCCGCCGAACCGCGCGTCAGCAACCCCGGAGGGGACCACGGCGCGTGCCGCGATCCCCTCCGGGCGGGCGAACTGCCCGCGGTAAGTCACTGGCGGACGATCACGAAGTCGCCGCGGGCGCTGCGGGCTCGGCGTCGGCCGGGGCCTCGGCGGGGGCGTCGGCGGGCTTCGCCGCCTCTTCCCGCACCGGAACCAGGCTGATCTTGCCGCGGGCGTCGATGTCGGTGATCTCGACCTGGATCTTGTCACCGACCTTGACGACGTCCTCGACCTTGCCGATCCGCTTCCCGTTGCCGAGCTTCGAGATGTGGACCAGACCGTCCTTGCCGGGGACCAGCGAGACGAACGCACCGAAGGCGGCGGTCTTGACGACCGTGCCGAGGTACCGCTCGCCGATCTTCGGCATCGTCGGGTTCGCGATCGCGTTGATCCGGTCGACCGCGGCCTGCGCCGACGGGCCGTCCGAGGCGCCGACGTAGATCGTGCCGTCGTCCTCGATCGTGATGTCGGCGCCGGTGTCGTCCTGGATCGAGTTGATCATCTGGCCCTTCGGGCCGATGACCGCGCCGATCTTGTCGACCGGGATCGTCACGGTGGTGACGCGCGGCGCGAACGGGCTCATCTCGTCCGGGCCGTCGATCGCCTCGCCCATCACCTCGAGGATGGTCAGGCGGGCGTCCTTGGCCTGGGTGAGCGCACCGGCGAGCACCTCGGACGGGATGCCGTCGAGCTTCGTGTCGAGCTGGAGCGCGGTCACGAACTCCTTGGTGCCGGCGACCTTGAAATCCATGTCGCCGTACGCGTCCTCGGCACCGAGGATGTCGGTCAGCGCGACGTACTCGGTCTTGCCGTCGACGGTGTCGCTGATCAGGCCCATCGCGATGCCCGCGACCGGCGCCTTCAGCGGAACACCGGCGTTGAGCAGCGACATCGTCGAGGCGCAGACCGACCCCATCGACGTCGAGCCGTTGGAGCCCAGCGCCTCGGAGACCTGCCGGATCGCGTAGGGGAACTCCTCGCGGCTCGGCAGCACCGGCACCAGCGCCCGCTCGGCCAGCGCGCCGTGGCCGATCTCGCGGCGCTTCGGCGAGCCCACCCGGCCGGTCTCACCGGTCGAGTACGGCGGGAAGTTGTAGTTGTGCATGTAGCGCTTGCGGGTCTCCGGCGCGAGCGTGTCCAGCTGCTGCTCCATCCGGAGCATGTTCAGCGTCGTGACGCCCAGGATCTGGGTCTCGCCGCGCTCGAACAGCGCCGAGCCGTGCACCCGCGGGAGTACCTCGACCTCGGCGGAGAGCGTCCGGATGTCGGTGAGCCCACGGCCGTCGATGCGGACCTTGTCGCGCAGCACGCGCTGACGGATGAGCTTCTTGGTCAGCGCCTTGAGCGCGCCGCCGACCTCCTTCTCGCGACCCTCGAACTGCGCCGCGACCCGCTCGATCGCCAGGCCCTTGACCCGGTCGAGCTCGGCCTCGCGCTCCTGCTTGCCCGCGATCCGCAGTGCGGCGTCCAGCTCGGTGGTCACCGCGGCGGCGACGGCGTCGTAGGCGTCGTCCTGGTAGTCGAGGAAGACCGGGTACTCGGCGGTCGGCTTCGCGGCCTTGGCGGCGACCTCGGCCTGCGCCTCGACCAGCTTCCGGATGGCCGGCTTCGCGGCCTCGAGACCGGCGGCGACGACCTCCTCGGTCGGCGCCGGAGCGCCGCCCGCGATCAGCGCGACGGTGCCCTCGGTGGCCTCGGCCTCGACCATCATGATCGCGACCTCGCCCGCCTCGGTGACACGGCCGGCGACGACCATGTCGAACGTGGCGGTGGCCAGCTCGGTGTGGGTCGGGAACGCGATCCAGTCGCCGCCGACGAACGCCATCCGGGTCGCGCCGATCGGGCCGTTGAACGGCAGGCCGGCGAGCTGGGTGGAGAGCGACGCGGCGTTGATCGCCACGACGTCGTAGAGCGTGTCGGGGTCGAGCGACATGACCGTCACGACGACCTGGACCTCGTTGCGCAGGCCCTTGACGAACGTCGGGCGCAGCGGGCGGTCGATCAGACGGCAGGTGAGGATCGCGTCCTCGCTGGGGCGGCCCTCACGGCGGAAGAACGAGCCGGGGATGCGACCCGCGGCGTACATCCGCTCCTCGACGTCGACCGTGAGCGGGAAGAAGTCGAAGTGCTCCTTCGGGCTCTTCGACGCGGTGGTCGCCGACAGCACGAGCGTGTCGCCGAGCTGGGCGGTCACGGAGCCGGCTGCCTGCCGGGCGAACCGGCCGGTGCTGAACCGGATCTCGCGCGACGGGTGGTTGCCGTTGTCGATGGTCGCGACGACCTCGGTCACGGTGTGTTCTGACATATTTAGATCCTCCTGGTTGTGGTACCAGGCGATGCGGAGGACCCGAGCGGCATCTCGTGCCGGTCTTCGATCGAACCCACTTGTGACCGAACGTCACAAGTGCGTACTACCGAGGACCGGCTCAGCACGGGCCCGCGGATCGTCCGGTACTCCGGTTTTAGCCAACGGTACTGCTGCGGAACGGGGAGCGGCCCGGTAGGCCGCTCCCCGCCGACGTCAGCGCCGCAGGCCGAGTCGCTCGATCAGCGACCGGTAGCGGTTGATGTCGGTCTTGGCGAGGTAGTTGAGCAGCCGACGACGACGGCCGACCAGCAGCAGCAGCCCACGGCGGCTGTGGTGGTCGTGCTTGTGCGCCTTCATGTGCTCGGTCAGGTCGTTGATACGCCGAGACAGCAGAGCGACCTGGACCTCGGGGGAGCCGGTGTCGTTGTCCACCGTCGAGTATTCGGCGATGATCTGCTTCTTGACGTCTGCAGCGAGCGCCACTGACTCTCCTGATCTCTTCGGTGTGGCCCCCGGTCGTGGTCACGAGGGCAGCCTGCACACCGCCGGGTGCACCCGGCGTCGGCACAACGCTACCAGCCGGGTCACTTAACGACGAATCAGGCGCCGCCGAGCAGCAATTCCCGCACCCGCGCGACGTCGGCGTTCATCTGGGTGATGAGCGCATCCACCGACGAGAACGCGACCGTCGGCCGGAGCCGCGCGGCGAAGTCGACCGCGACGGTCTCGTCGTAGATGTCGGCGTCGAAGTCGAGGATGAACGCCTCCACCCGGCGCGCCCGCTCACCGGCGAAGGTCGGGTTGGTGCCGATGCTGATCGCCGCCGGCAACGGCGTCTCGCGCTCCCCGGCGCGCCGAGCCGGGTCGCGCACCAGCCAACCGGCGTAGACGCCGTCCTCGGGCACCGCGGTGTACCGCGGCGACGACAGGTTCGCGGTCGGGAAGCCGAGCTCACGGCCACGCTGGTCGCCACGGACGACCACACCCTCGACCCGATGCGGACGCCCCAGGGCCGCTGCGGCGCGCTCGACCTCGCCCTCGGCGACGTCGGCCCGGATGCGGCTACTGGACACCGCGCCGTCGGCGTCGGTCAGCAGCGGGACGCTGCGCACCTCGAAACCGTGCTCGGCGCCGAGCGTCCGGAGCAGCGCGACGTCACCCGCCGCGCGGAACCCGAACCGGAAACCCTCGCCGACGACGACCGCCGCCGCGCGCAGGTGCTCGACGAGCACCGAGCGGACGAAGTCCTCCGGCGCGAGCCGGGACAGCTCCGTGGTGAACGGCAGCGTGCACAGCCCGTCCACGGTGAGACCGTCGGCGGCCAGGCCCTCGATCAGCACCGCGCGGTGGTCGAGCGTGGTGAGCCGGTCCGGCACGGCGTCCGGGCGGAGAATCGCGGCCGGGTGCGGGTCGAACGTCACGACCACCACCGGCGGAGCCTCCGGCGGTTCAGCCCCGGACGGCCTCGGCACCGGCAGGAGCGCCGCCGCCTCTCGCACCGTCGCGTCGATCAGTGCCCGATGGCCCCGGTGGACGCCGTCGAAGACCCCGATCGTGACGACTGTCCGGTTCCAGTCCGGCGCGCTTTCCGCCAGCCCGCGCCACCGCAGCACGCCCGCCTGCCTCTCCTCGGGGCCCCAGTACGCCTTCAGAGCCCGGTCCGGCTTCAGCCTAGTTCGTCGGTCGGAATGCCCCGGAGGCGCGGTCGCTCAGCCGGACGGCCGCAGCACGACCTCCGGACGCGCCGCACCGTCCCGCTCCACCACCAGCGCCACCACCCGCCCGTCCGGCCCGAAGACGCCGTACGGGCCGGTCAGACCGGTCGTCGACAGCCGTCCGCCGTGCCCCAGCACGGTGGCGGTCGCCGCGTCGACGTCGCGCCGCGGAAACGCCGCGTTCACGGCGCGGTCGAGATCGAGTGTGACGGGATCCTCTCCCGCGTCGGCCGCGTCGGCCAGTTCGTCGAGCGTCCGGGCGTCCCGATCGGTGAACGGGCCGACCCGGGTCCGGCGTAGCGCGGTCAGGTGACCGCCGGTCCCGAGGGTCCGGCCGAGGTCACGGGCGAGCGCCCGGATGTACGTGCCGGACGAGCATTCGACGATGACGTCCAGGTCGAGCAACTCCGGCTCCGGACGCCGTTCGGCGAGCAGGTCGAAGCGCGACACGGTCACCCGACGGGCCGCCAGCGCCACCTCCTCGCCGGATCGCACCCGGTCGTAGGCGCGCCGCCCGTCCACCTTCACGGCGGACACGGCGGACGGCACCTGTTCGATCGAGCCGGTGAGCGCGACCATGCCGGCGCGGACGGCGTCCAACGGCACGTCGGCGGCGCTGCCACCGTCCAGCCGCGCGCCCTCCCGGTCGTCGGTCACCGTGGCGTAGCCGAGGCGGATCGTGGCGACGTAGGTCTTCGCGGTCAGCGTCAGGTGGCCGAGCAGCTTCGTCGCCCGCTCGACGCCGAGCACCAGCACGCCGGTGGCCATCGGGTCGAGCGTCCCGGCGTGCCCGATCTTGCGGGTCTTCGCGATCCGTCGCATCCGGCCGACGACGTCGTGCGAGGTCATCCCGGACGGCTTGTCGACGACGACCAGACCGCTGGTCGCGGGGGTCCGGTTCGCGCTCAGCTCGTCACCGGAACCGCGTCGAGGGCCGTGCGCAGGGCGTCCACGACACCCTCGAGCGGCCCGCGCCCGGTGAATCCCGCCGCGAGCCGGTGGCCGCCGCCGCCGAGCCGTACGGACAGCGCGCCGACGTCGACCGGGCCACGCGAGCGCAACGAGATCGACCACTCGCCGGGCCCGGTCTGCTTGGCGACCATCGCGACCGTGCTCTCTTCGGCGCCGCGGATCATGTCCACGACGCCCTCCACCCACTCCATGCCCACCCCGTGCCGGGCCAGGTCGTCCTGGGTGACGTAGGACCAGCTCAGCCCCGCCCCACCGGCCGCGCCCGGCTCCAGCACCACCCGGCCGAGCACGTCGGCGAGCAGGTGCAGGGACCGCACCGGACGGGCGTCGTAGAGACGGCGGCTGATCTCGTCCGGGCGGATGCCGGTCGCGAGCAGCCGCGCCGCCAGCTCGTGCGTCGACGGCGAGGTCGCCGCACCACGGAACGAGGCGGTGTCGGTGGACAGGCCGACGTAGAGGCACTCGGCGATCGCAGCGTCGAGCCGGACCCCCAGCCGGGCGAGCAGATCGTCGACGACGACGGCCGTCGCGGCCGCCTGCGGGTCGATCAGGTTGTGGGTGCCGAACCCGCCGTTGGTGATGTGGTGGTCGACGACGATCACGTCGCCGGCCGCGGCCACCAGCGGCGCCAGGTCACCGAGCCGGTCCACGCTGCCGGTGTCGAACGTCACCAGGACGTCCGGCTCGGCGACGACCTGCTCCGGCGGCACCAGCAGTTCCCGGCCCGCGAGCTGGGTCAGCGACTGCGGCAGCCGGAACGGGTTGCTGAACGAGGCCTGCACCGAGATACCGAGCTGACGCAGCCCCAGGCCGGTGGCGAGCATGCTGCCCAGCGCGTCGCCGTCCGGGTTGAGGTGGCAGGCCAGCACGATCTTGCTGTCGCCACGCAGCAGCGTTAGCGCCCGGTCCCAGGCGTCCTCGGTAATCGCGCCGGTGATTCCGGCACCGTCCGCCGCACTCCGGCTGGGCTGCACGTCCGGACCGTACACCGGACGCGTCGTGGCCGTCCGGCGGTGGGGCCGACCGGAGCGCAGCACGGTCCGGGACGCCGCGGACGGCTTCACCGGCCGCTCCGGTCGGGGACGTCGACCGGCTCCTCGGCCGGCGCGTCCTCGTCGTCGTCCTCGTGCTTGTAGGGGTCGGCCTCGCCGGCGTAGTTCGCGCCGACGGCCTGCCGCTGCACCTCGGCGTCCGCCCGGCGGGCCTCGGCCAGCAGGTCGTCGATGTGTTTGGCGGTGTCGGGGACCTCGTCGGGGCTGAACGTCAGCGTCGGGGTGAACCGCACCCCGGTCTGCCGCCCGACCGCGCTGCGCAGGACGCCCCGCGCGCTCTCCAGTGCCGCCGCGGTGGCGGCGCGCTCGGCGTCGTCCCCGTAGACGGTGTAGTAGACGGTCGCGTCGTGCAGGTCGGCAGTGACCTTCGCGTCGGTCACCGTCACCATGCCGAGCCGCGGGTCCTTCACCTGCGTCCGGAGGGTCTCCGCGACGATCTCCCGGATCCGGACGGCGAGCTTCCTCGCCCGTGCTGCGTCAGCCATCGTGTCTCACTCCTCACCGGGCGCAGCGGCCCGGCCAGTACGCAGGGGTCAATCGTCGTCGCTGGAATGCAGCCGACGACGCACCGACAGAAGCTCCAACTCCGGACGCCCGGCAACCAATCGCTCGCAGGCGTCCAGTACCTCGCCGACGTGGTGAGCGGTGCCGGCCACCGCCGCCACCCCGATCGCCGTGCGGCCGTGCAGTTCTTGGTCGCCGACTTCCGCCGCGGACACCTCCAGCCGCCGGAGTGCGGCGACCACGGGTCGGACGTACGCCCGCTTGGCCTTGAGGCTGCGGCTGTCCGGGGGCAGCACCACGTCGAATTCCAACGTCCCGGTGAACACTCAAAACCCTTCTCCGAGCAACCAGCCGGACGGCCGGCCGGGACGAATCCCGACCGGCCGCCCGTACCGGCTCACGCCCGGGGCTTCTCCCGCATCTCGAAGGTCTCGATGACGTCGTCGACCTTGATGTCGTTGAAGGAGCCGAGACCGATACCGGCCTCGTAGCCCTCGCGGACCTCGGTGACGTCGTCCTTGAACCTCTTGAGCGAGTGGATCGTGAGGTTGTCCTGGATGACACTGCCGTCCCGCACCAGACGAGCCTTGGAGTTGCGGCGGATGTCGCCACTGCGGACGAGCACACCGGCAATGTTGCCGAACTTGCTGGAGCGGAAGACCTCACGGATCTCCGCGGTACCCAGCTGCACCTCTTCGTACTCGGGCTTGAGCATGCCCTTGAGGGCATTCTCGATGTCCTCGATCGCCGCGTAGATGACCGAGTAGTAGCGGATGTCGACGCCTTCGCGGTCGGCCAGCTCGCTCGCCTTGCCCTGGGGCCGGACGTTGAAGCCGATGATGACCGCGTCGGAGGCCGACGCCAGCATGACGTTGGTCTCGGTGATCGCACCGACACCGCGGTCGATGATCCGCAGCGAGACCTCGTCGGAGATCTCGATCTTCGCCAGCGCGTCCTCGAGTGCCTCGACCGCACCGGAACCGTCGCCCTTGAGGATGAGGTTGAGCTGAGTCTTCTCGCCCTCCTTCATCCGCTCGAGCAGCGTCTCCAGCGTCGGGCGTCCACGGCTCGCCGCGAGCTGGGCATTACGCTCGCGCGCCTGCCGCTGCTCGGCGATCTGCCGGGCCACCCGGTCCTCGGAGACCTCCAGGAACGTGTCGCCCGCGCCGGGCACGGCGGTGAAGCCGAGCACCTGCACCGGACGGGACGGGCCCGCCTCGGCGACCTGGGCACCGCTGTCGTCGAGCATCGCCCGGACGCGACCGTGCGCCTCACCGGCGACGATCGAGTCACCGACGCGGAGCGTTCCGCGCTGGACCAGGACGGTGGCGATCGGACCGCGGCCACGGTCGAGGTGACCCTCGATCGCGACACCCTGGGCCGGCACGTCCACCGGAGCCCGCAGGTCCAGCGAGGCGTCCGCGGTCAGGCAGACGGCCTCGAGCAGCCCGTCGATGTTGATCCGGGCCTTCGCGGAGATGTCGACGAACATCGTGTCGCCGCCGTACTCCTCGGCGACCAGCCCGTACTCGGTGAGCTGCTGCCGCACCTTCGCCGGGTTCGCGCCTTCCTTGTCGATCTTGTTCACCGCGACCACGATCGGCACGTCGGCCGCCTGGGCGTGGTTGAGCGCCTCGATCGTCTGCGGCTTCACACCGTCGTCGGCCGCGACCACGAGGATCGCGATGTCCGTCGACTTCGCACCACGAGCACGCATGGCGGTGAACGCCTCGTGACCCGGGGTGTCGATGAACGTGATCAGCCGGTCTTCGTCGTTGACGTGCGCTTCGACCTGGTAGGCACCGATGTGCTGGGTGATGCCACCGGCCTCACCCTCGGCGACCTTCGTGTGCCGGATGGCGTCCAGCAGCTTGGTCTTACCGTGGTCGACGTGGCCCATGACCGTGACCACCGGAGGCCGCGTGACGAGCTTCTCGTCGTCGTACTCCTGGTCGAGGTCGATGTCGAACCGGGCCAGCAGGGCACGGTCCTCGTCCTCGGGGCTGACGATCTGGACCTCGTAGCCGAGGTGCACACCGAGCAGCTGCAGCGTCTCGTCGGTGCACGACTGGGTCGCGGTCACCATCTCGCCGAGGCCGAACGCCTCCTGGACCAGCGAACCGGGGTTCGCGTTGATCCGGTCGGCGAAGTCGGAGAGCGACGCGCCACGCGGGAGCCGGATGACCTCGCCGTTGCCGCGCGGGGCACCCGAGCCCATCGTCGGCGCGGAGAGGTTGTCGAACTCTTGACGCCGCTGCTTCTTCGACTTCCGGCCACGGACCGGACCGCGTCCACCCGGACGGCCGAACGCACCCGCGGCACCGCCGCGACCACGACCGCCACCACCGGGACGGCCACCGCCGCCGCCACCGCCGGGGCGGAAACCGCCACCGGGAGCACCGGTACCGCCGCCACCGCCGCCGGGGCGGAAACCGCCACCGCCGCCGGGACGACCGCCACCGCCGCCGCCACCACCGGGACCGCCGCGGAAGCCACCGCCGCCGCCACCGGGACGACCGCCGCCGCCACCACCAGGGCCGGCCGGACGACCGCCACCGGGGCCACCACGGCCGGGGCCACCGGCCGGACGACCGGGCATCATGCCCGGGTTCGGCCGCGGCGGCATCATGCCGGGGTTAGGACGCGGGCCGCCGGGACCACCGGACGAACCGCCGGGACGCGGACCACCAGGGCCACCCGACTGCCCGCCGGGACGAGGTCCGCCCGGACCCGGACGCGGACCACCGGGGCCACCCTGACGCGGGCCACCCGGACGGTCACCGCCCTGCTGGGGGCCGGGACGCGGGCCCGGACGCGGACCGGCGGGGCCGGGACGCGGTGCGTTGGACGGACCGGCCGGAGCCTGTCCGCTCGCAGCGGCCGGAGCCGGCCGGGGGCCGGGACGCGGCGCCGGCTGCGTGGGGGTGCCGGGGCCGACGCCGAACGGGTTGTTGCCGGGACGTGCCGGACGCGCGCCTGGACCGGCCGGACGCGGGCCGGGACGCGGACCGCTCTGGGCCGGGCCGGGCTGCTGCGTCGGCGCGGGCTCCGGGGACGCCGCGGGCGCCGCCGGGCTCGGACGCGGACCCGGACGCGGTCCGGGAGTCGGCCGGTCGGTCGGCGTCGTGGACGCCGCACGCGCGGCAGCGGCCTGCTGGGCGCGCTTCAACTCGGCAGCCCGAGCCTGCTCGGCCTTGACTTCGATGTCCTGGGCGCTGGCCGTGCCCTGCGGGCGGGCCATCGATGCCGGGGACGGAACGTTCCGCGGCGGCCGGGGTCCACTCGGGGGACCCGGCTTACGTCCTCCGTTATTACCGGAGGACGGTGAGGTGTACGCCTCTCGCAATCGACGCGCCACTGGCGCCTCGATCGTCGACGAGGCGGATTTCACGAACTCCCCGAGCTCTTTCAGCTTGTTCAGCACATCTTTGCTGGGGACGCCGAGTTCCTTGGCGAGTTCGTGTACGCGGGCCTTGCCTGCCACTGCTCTCCTCTTCCGAGGCCGGGCGGCACACCCGCTCGACCTTCTGGTTACTCCTGAAGCTTGCTCATCGCAGAGACTTCATCGCACGCTCATACCGGGAGACCTACTTTTCGTCCGTGGGTCCGGGCGGGTTGCCCGGTCCCTCGTTCTCGAGCCGCGTCAAATACTCGCGGACCTCCTCGGCGTCCGGGACACCGGGGACCCGGAGCGCACGCCCGAAGGCGCGGCGCCGTTCCGCCAATACGAAACACGCTGGGTCGGGGTGCAGCCAAGCGCCCCGCCCCGGTAGCCGACGCGCCGGATCGGGGACGGTGACGCGGGTGACCCCACGTTCGACCGCGACGACGCGCAGCAGCTCGGTGGCTGCCGCTCGTTGTCGACATCCCACACAGGTCCGCGTCGGGGAGCGGTCATGCGGGGACGGCGCCGGACGGTTGCGGCGAACCACAGGCCAGTCTACCCCGCGCTGCCTGGGACCGAAGCGTCCGGTTCCCCCACTGTTGCCGCAGGGGTCTCATCCTGCTCATCGGTACTGGTCTGCTCGGCGTCGCTGTGGATGTCGATCCGCCAGCCGGTCAGCCGCGCCGCCAGCCGGGCGTTCTGACCTTCCTTGCCGATCGCCAGCGACAGCTGGAAGTCCGGCACGGTCACCCGCGCCGACCGCGCTTCGGCGTCGACGACCTCGACCGCCCGCACCTGCGCCGGCGAGAGCGCGTTGGCAACGAACCGGGCCGGGTCCTCGGCCCAGTCGACGATGTCGATCTTCTCGCCGTGCAGCTCGCTCATCACCGCGCGGACGCGTGCCCCGAGCGGGCCGATGCACGCGCCCTTCGGGTTGACGCCCGCCACCGTGGCACGGACTGCGATCTTCGACCGGTGACCGGCCTCACGCGCGACCGCGGCGATCTCCACCGTGCCGTCGGCGATCTCCGGAACCTCCAGCGCGAACAGCTTCCGCACCAGGTTCGGGTGGGTCCGGCTCAGCGTGACTTGCGGGCCGCGCATGCCCTTGGCGACATGGACGACGAGCGCCTTGATCCGCGCGCCGTGCTGGTAGCTCTCCCCCGGCACTTGCTCGGCGGGCGGCAGCGTGGCCTCGATCTTGCCCAGGCTGACCGAGACGATGCCGCGCTCGGCCCTCGACTCGTGCGCCTGGATCACGCCGGCGACGACCTCGCCCTCGCGGCTGGCGAACTCCCCGAACGTCATCTCGTCCTGGGCGTCCCGGAGCCGCTGCAGGATCACCTGCTTCGCGGTCATCGTCGCGATCCGGCCGAAGTCGTCCGGCGTGTCGTCGTACTCACGCAGGACCGTGCCGTCCTCGTTGCGCTCGGCGGCCCACACCGTGGCGGCGCCGGTCTTCCGGTTCACCTCCACCCGGGCGTCCGGGTGTGCGTGACCGGTGTGCTTGTACGCGGTCAGGAGCGCGGTCTCGATCGCTTCGATGATCGTGTCGAAGGAGATCTCGCGCTCCCGCTCGACCGCGCGCAAGGCCGCGATGTCGATGTTCATCGGTCTCCTCCTTCTGCTGCCTCGTCGGTGCCTGCCTTGGGGCGGGCGAACTCCACCTGCACCTTGCCCGGACCCAGCTCGGCAAACGTCGCCGTCCGCACGCCCCGGTCGTCGGTGAGGTGCACGCCCTGGTCGTCGACCTCGGTGATGCGGGCGGTCAGGCTCTTGTCGCCGATACGGACCGTGACGAGACGGCCGACGTTCCGGCGCCAGTGGCGCGGCTCGGTCAGCGGCCGGTCGACGCCCGGCGAGGTGACCTCGAGCGTGTACGGACCGCTACCGAACGAGGAGCCGTCCTCATCCAACGCCGAGGAGACGTCACGCGACACAGCGGCGATGTCGTCGAGCGTGATGCCACCATCGGTGTCGACGACGACCCGGACCACGGTCCGGCGACCTGCTTGATTGACCGCGACTTCTTCCAGGTCGTAGCCGGCGGCGTTGACCACGGGTTCGACCAACGCGACGATCCGGGAGCGCATCGCCTGCGGGGCTGGCATCCGACACCTCCGAGCGGTGGTCACTGTGCAGTTGTGGGGCACTCTGCGCATACGGGCCGACGAGCGTCGGCGCGCTGGTCACAGCCTAACGGTTCGAAACGAGCGGCCCTCCATCCGGCGCGCGTCCGGCCGACTGGGAAACTGTCGGGGTGCCCCGGCTCTCACCGTCCCCCTCCGGATCTCCGTACGAACCCTCCGTGCGCAGACGCGTGAACCGGCGGCAGCTGCTCGGCGGGTTGCTCGTCGCGGGCGCGGCCGGGTCGATCGCCGGCTGCGGCCTGGTCGACCCCGGCCCGTCGGTGCCCGCGGTCGCCGCGGACCCGCTGGAAGCGCTGGTCACCGAGAAACAGACCATGCTGGACCTCTACGAGGCGACGCTCGCCGCGCACCGCGATCTGGCTGCCCGGATCACCCCGCTCCGCGACGCACACCGCGAGCACCGGGACGCGCTGCTGGAACTCCTGGACGCCCGCCGCCGGGCGGCGCTGGCGCGGGCCACCCCGCCGGTGCCAGGGCCGTCCACGGGCACGTCGGCGGCGCCTGCCGTCAGCGGTGATCCGGCGTCGGCGCTGGTCGCGCTCCGGCAGGCCGAACGGACGGCGTCCGCGCGGTCGCGCTCGGCGTGCCTGGCGGTGACCGGGGCCGGGGCCGGGGCCGGTGACGCGGCGGGCGCCGCGGAGCGGGTCGTGGTGCTCGGCAGCATCTGCGCCGCGGAGGCGTCGCACGAGGTGGCTCTGGCATGAGCGCCTCCACCGAGCGCCTCCAGCTCGCGCTGGCCGCGGAGCACGCCGCGATCTACGCCTACGGGGTGCTCGGCGCCCACCTGACCGGCGACGAGCTCGCCTGGGCCAGGGCCGGTGACCTCGCGCACCGCCAGCAGCGCGACGCGGTCGCCGACCTGATCACGACCGCGAGCGCCACGCCGGCTCCCGCTGCGCCCGCCTACCAGCTCCCGAAACCGGTGACCGATCGGGCGGGTGCGCTCGCGCTCGGCGTCCAGGTCGAGACCCGCGCCGCCGCGGTGTGGCGCTCGGCGCTCGGTTCGCTGTCCGGCACGGCCCGCGAGGTGGCACTCGACGCGCTGGTCGGCTCCGCGGTGCGCGGGGCGCAGTGGCGGTCGGTCGCAGAGCCGGGAAAGTCCCCCACCGTCACCTGGCCCGGCGGCACGTAGTGCACGGCGCTCAGGCGCGCCAGCGGTCGACGACCGGGACCAGGTCGGTGAGTCGCTGGATCACCGCGTCGGGCTCACCCACCGTGTGCCCGACCTGCTGCGGTGGTACCGCGCTGTGCGGGACGTGCACCGCCCGCATACCGGCCGCCTGGGCACCGTAGATGTCGTCGAACAGCCGGTCGCCGACGTACACGCAGGCGCTCGGGTCGTCGACGCCGACCGCGTCCATCGCCGCCCGGAATGCCTCCGGGTGCGGCTTCGTCCACGGGATCTCGCTGGTGTAGACCGCACCGTCGAACAGGTCGAGGACGCCGTCCCGGCGGAGGATGCGCTCGTGGTGCTCCCGGCTCCACACGGTGTTGGAGAGCAGCCCGACCCGGAGCCCACGGTTCCGCAGCTCGGCGAGCACGGTCACGGCGTCCGGATCGGTGTACGTGTGCGGCTCCCAGTGCCGCTCGTGTGCGGCCAGCAGCTCGGCCGTGAGCGCGATGCCCGCCGCCGCACAGACGTCGGCCATCGAAGTGGACGTGTGCTCGTCGCGGGAGCGCGCCCACGCGGCGTCCTCCGCGGCCAGGAGCGCGTCGACCAGTTGCTCGATGGTCGGTACGGGCTCCGATTCAGCCGCCGCACTGATCGCACTCTCGGTGGCGATCGTGCGCCAGAGCTCCTTCGCGTCAACCGTGTGCCAGGGCGTGAGCGTGCCGCCCCAGTCGAAGAGAACCGCCTTCACCATTCCGCCACTTTCGCACGCGGGTACGACACTTCCCACGCGACCGCTGCGCCGCCGAAACAGCGGCAACCCGCGCCGACGCCCCCACGACCCACAGCACCGCTCAGGCTCGCCCCAGCACCCGGAGCGGCCGCTCGGCCGCCATCACCGCAGCCAGCACCAGCACCCCGGCCACCAGGTACGCCGCCCCGTCCGACCCCACCGCCACCGCCACCAGGCTCAACAACATCACCCCGACGCCCTCGAGGAACACGTTGGAGGCCACCATCGACGCCTCCACCTGCCCCATCCGACCTCTGGGAGCGAGCCGCGCGAACGTGGCCTGTGCCCCCACCGTCCACCCGGACGCTCCCCCGATCACGAGGTTGACCAGCACCAACAGCAGCGGATGCTCCCCGGTGAAGAGCACCAACCCGCCGACCACCAGCGCACACCCCAACACCGCAGCGGTCCGGTTCTGGTTCAACGGCAGCTCCAGGAACCGCCGCCGTCCCATCACCGACACGAACAGCGCGCCGCCCAGCGCCGACGACGCCATCACCGCCGGTATCCACCCGTCCGGCGCGTGCGTCGCCACGGTCTCGGGCAGCACGCTGCAGATCAACGTCGCCCAGGTCAGCAACGCGAGCACGCGCAGCATCGGCTGCTGCCAGATCAGCACGAACCCGGCACCGGGCGGCAGCCGGTCCCGCCGCTCGCGACGACCGCCGATCGGCAGCAGCGCCAGCATCGCGGCCGCGATCAGGAACGACGCCACATCGAGGAGCAGCGCCACCCGCGGCCCCATCGCCACGGACAGCCCCGACCCCACTGCGATGCCGCCCACCTGCACGAAGAGGTTGATCGCCGCGGTGAGCCCGAAGTACGGCAGCTGAATCGTCCGGTCCACGGACTCCGCGACCACCGCCGTGGTCACCGCCACGTACGCCGCGCGCACGGCGCCGAGGATCGCTGACGCCGCCAGCGCGGTCGACGCGGCCGGCCACGCCGCCGGGAGCAGCAGCGCAGCAGCACCGCCGAGCGCGAGCAGACTCAGCATCGGACGGCGCGGCGCCACGTCCAGCCACCCGCTGAACAGCGTGGCCACCAGGATCGCCGGCAGCGCCCGCGCCGTGTAGACCGCGGCGGCGCCGAGCAGCGACCCGGTCTGCTGGTACCCGAGGAGCAGCAGCGCGGCGAGCCCCACGTAGTCGCCGAGTTCGGAGATCGTCTTGACGGCGACGAGCCGCCCGGCGACCGGGTGCCGGAGCACCGCACGATATCCGGCGGGCACCGCCTCGGTGGTGGATTCCATCGCCTCAGCAGCCTGCTGAGGCGCGGTGCGAGACGGCTGACGCCGACCCGGATCCCGTCATGGTCGCCTTCGGCTTCCTAATCGCACGAGTCGGCCCGCCGACAGCCGAGTGGTCGTCTTCGTCACCATATAGTGGGCACAATCGGTCGGGATCTCAAGCGGAACGTGAAACCGGCTCAGATAGTCCGGCCGCGGTTCCGGGGAGACTATCGGGGCTCCCGGCGCGCACGGCAGGATGACCGCGTGGCCCTTCCCCTCGAGACCACCGATCCCCGCCACGCTCTCGCCGCCGACCTCGCACGCCGCATCCGCCGCCGCTGGCGCGCGGACGTCGCCGCGATCGGTGCGACCGGTGCGCTCGCCCACGACGACGACCGGGACGGCACCGACGTCGCG
Organism: Cryptosporangium aurantiacum; assembly: GCF_900143005.1. NCBI lineage: Bacteria > Bacillati > Actinomycetota > Actinomycetes > Cryptosporangiales > Cryptosporangiaceae > Cryptosporangium > Cryptosporangium aurantiacum. The sequence goes on along the minus strand of NZ_FRCS01000001.1, from coordinate 631,771 downwards.
CTGCTCGTCGTCACCTACCGGCCGGGCGCCGGTCCACAGCCCACCCGGCGCCGGATCGACGGACAGCTGCTGCACCTCACGGTCACGTCCCAGCAGGAACTACTGGCCCGCGCCCGCACGCTGACCACCGACTGGCCACTGCACGCTGACCGCTTCCTCCACGTCCGCCCGCTCGACGACGACGCCAACTGGTTCGCCGGACTCCGCGACACCCACCTCACCCGGCTCGCCGAGGCCACGCCTCGCGAGTTCAGCGCGCTGGCCCGGGAGGCCTGGGGCGCCGCCTGGTCGCTGCTGACCGACGCCGTCCACGCCGGACAGTGGCACGACGAGGACGGCGCACTCCTCCTGCTCGCCGAGGCCAGAATCGCCACCGCACTCACCGAGGGCCTGCTGACCCGCGCCTACTTCCGCGGCCCCGCCGACGCGGCCCGCCGGTCCGGCGTCGCCGGCCTCGACCTCGTCGAGGTCCGCGACCGCCTCGAACGACAGGCCACCGAACTCACCCGACGCGGCTGCCCGGTGGACGCCCCGGTTTTGTGATCACGCCGCCCGGCGAACCACCGCAGGCATGCCCGCTCCTGCATCACTGGTTTCCGACGCGCTCCTCGCCTCCGCCCCGTCGGGCGTCCGCTCCGCGTCAGCTCACCGTGGCCCCGATCAGGCGCCCGACGAGGTACGTCACGCCTGCCGCCGCCGCACCGAGGAGCAACTGACGGAGCCCGCCGACCCACCACCGCCCGGCCGTCGCCCTGGTGGCCAGCACGCCCGCGACGAACAACCCGGCGCCGCCGATCAGCAGCGCGAGCCACAACTCGTCCGAGCCGAGCAGGAACGACAGCAGCGGGATCAGCGCGCCGACCGCGAAGCACACGAACGAGGACGCGGCCGCCGTCCACGGCGACGGCTTCTCCTCCGGAATGACGCCGAGCTCGGTGAGCGCGTGCAGACGCAGCTCCAGGTCGGGGTTGCCGGCGGCCTCGTCGGCGATCCGCTGCGAGACGCCCGGCGACAGACCGGCACGCTGGAGCAGCAGCACCAGCTCGCGTTGTTCGGCGGCACCGTGCAGACGCAGCTCGCGGCGCTCCTTGGCCACCTCGGCGTCGAGTTGCTCGTTCTGCGTGCGCACCGACGTGTACTCGCCGAGCGCCATCGAGACCGCGCCGGCGACCGTACCGGCGATGCCGGTCAGGATGATCGTGTGCCGGTCGACGCCGCCACCGCCGACACCGGCGATCAGCGAGATGTTCGTGACCAGGCCGTCCATCGCGCCGAACACCGCCGCGCGCAGCCATCCGCCGGAGACGTCGCCATGGTGCGGCACCAGCAACAACTCGTCGTCGATCTGACCCGCGGTCCCGGTGGGCGGGGTCTCGTCCATGCTCACTTCCCTCCTCCCCCGGGCCTCCCGGGCCGGGGCACGTGTGTCAGTCTCGCCGCATGTCGCGCACGCCCCGGGAGAAGGCTCCCCTCACCCTGTTGCTTCCTCCGTCGGAGACGAAGCGGCCGGGTGGCGACGGGCCCGCGCTGGATCTGAGCGCGCTCGCCTTTCCCGCGCTCCGGCCGGTGCGCGAACGCCTGGTCACCGCCCTCACCGCGCTGGCCACGGACGCACTGGCCGGCGATCCGGCGCCCGCGCTGAAGGCTCTCGGTCTCTCCGCGGGCCAGCGGGATCAACTGGAGCTCGACGCGGTGCTGGCGACCGCGCCGACCAGCCCGGCGCTGTTCCGCTACACCGGCGTGCTGTACGACGCGTTCGACCCGTCCGGGCTGACCCCGGCCCAGCGCAAACGGGCCGCCGACCGGGTCGTGGTCGCGTCCGCGCTGTTCGGTGCCGTCCGGGGCGGTGACCCGATCCCGGCCTACCGGTTCTCGGCCGGGTCGCGTCTGCCCGGCTTCGGGACGCTCACCGCGCTCTGGAAGCCGGTGCTCGGTCCGGCGCTGGCCGAACTGCCCGGGCTCGTCGTCGACCTGCGTTCCGGGGCCTACGCCGCGCTCGCACCGGTACGCGGTGCGGTCACCGTGCGGGTCCTGTACGTCGCGCCGGACGGCAGCCGCTCGGTGGTGAGCCATTTCAACAAGCACGCCAAGGGCCTACTCGCCCGCGCCCTGGCCACCACCACCGCCAACGTCGAGAGCCCCGACGACGTCGTCCGGGTGGCCGCGAAGGCCGGCCTCCCCGCCGAGCGCCACGGCACCCACGGCGTCGACGTGCTCCTCCACGAGCCCCCCGCCGGCACTCCGGCGGCACTGAAGCGGGCCCGTTCCAGCGCGTCATAGCTAGCCCGAACGGGCCCACTCCAACCAGCCACGCACTACGGCAGCGTGAGGATTTCGGCGCCGGAGTCGGTGACGACCAAGGTGTGCTCGAACTGGGCCGTCCACTTGCGATCCTTGGTCAGCACCGTCCAGCGGTCCGGCCACATGTCCCACTGGTACGTGCCGAGCGTGATCATCGGCTCGATCGTGAACGTCATCCCCGGCTCGATCTCGACCAGCAGATCCGGGTCGTCGTAGTGCGGCACGTGCAGCCCGGAGTGGAACGTCTCGCCGATGCCGTGGCCGGTGAAGTCCCGCACCACGCCGTACCCGAACCGCTTGGCGTACGACTCGATGACCCGCCCGACGACGTTGAGCTGCCGCCCGGGCTTCACCGCGTTGATCGCCCGGCGGGTGGCCTCCTCGGTCCGCTCGACCAGCAGCCGGATCTCCTCCGCGGGCTCGCCCGCGAAGAACGTCGCGTTGCAGTCACCGTGCACGCCGCCGATGAACGCGGTGACGTCGATGTTGACGATGTCCCCGTCCTCGATCACCGTGCTGTCCGGGATCCCGTGGCAGATCACCTCGTTGAGCGAGGTGCAGCACGACTTTGGGAAACCGCGGTAACCGAGCGTCGACGGGTACGCGTCGTGCTCGATCAGGAACTCATGGATGACCCGGTCGATCTCGTCGGTGGAGACACCCGGCGCGACGTGCTTGCCGCCCAGTTGCAGCGCCTGGGCAGCGAGACGCCCGGCGAACCGCATCTTCTCGATCGTCTCCGGGGTCTGCACGTCCGAGCCGGTCCAGCGCCGGGGAGCCGGACGGCCGACGTACTCCGGACGCGGGATGTGGGCAGGGACCTCGCGCCGAGGTGACTGCCTGCCGGGGACCAGGGGTGCACGCATGCATTCCAGGTTAGGTCAGGTTCCGGAGCGCCGGAGAATCCGTGCGCACACACCCTGCGTCAGCCCGCTGACACAGCCTCGTCGGCGGGATGCGTGTGCGGCTGCTGGAGCTGGCCGACCTTGTTCTCCCGGCCCGGCCACGGCGACCGGTACTGGCACGTATCGCAGTTCATCAGCACGGTGCCGCCGACCGCCTCGGCGTACCGCGCGAGCACCAGGCGGGCCACCGCGTCGTGCGCGCCGAGCACGTCGGCGGCGCGGGCGCCGGCGTCCTGCGCGTCCCGGCGGACACCGGACGGAAGCTTGCCCGGCGCGAGGAAGTACGGCACGACCAGGACGTCGTCGTGGCCGAGGGTCCGGAGCCGCCGTACCGCGTCGGTCACGGTCGGTGTCGTCGCGCTGGCGTACGCGACCTCCACTGGCGCACCTCCACCGCGGTACTCCCAGAACAGCCGGGCCGCGCGCCAGATCTCGGCGTTCGCGTCCGGGTCGGCGGCGCCCGCCGAGGCCAGCACGAGCGCGGTGTCCGGTCCGGCGCCCGCCTCGGCCACCCGGTCGGCCAGCGCCTGCAGCAGCAGTGGATCCGGCCCCAGCGGTCGCCCGTAACTCACCGCGAAACCGGGCCGCTCGTCCCGGACCAGCCGCACCGTGCCCGCGATGTCGCCCTTGCTGTGCGACGCCGCGGTCAGCAGCAGCGGGAGCGTGGCTACCGGGACGCCGTCGGTGGCAAAAGCGTTCAACGCCCCGCGCACGGACGGTGGTTCGTGGTCGACGAACGCCAGCTCGACCCGCAGCCCGGGCGCCAGTTCCCGGACCCGCTCCAGCAACGCGTGCAGCGTCGCGATACCGGGGGCGTACGACGTGCCGTGCGCCACCGCGAGCAGGACCGGGTCAGGCACCCTCACACCGCCGGTGGCTGCTCGACCATGCCGGCCGCAACGGTGGCGCCGGTGGCCTCGTCGATTAGCAGGAACGAGCCGGTGCCCCGGGACAGCGCGTACGGGTCGACGGCGACCGGCTCGGCCAGCCGCAGAGTCACGTCGCCGATGTCGTTGAGCTCGAGGGCGTCGGCGTCTTCACGCTTGAGCGTGGTGACGTCGAGCCGGTCGGCGACCGAGCCGACGATCGCACGGACCTCCCGGGTCCCCGCCCGCAGACGGAACCGGTCGCCGGCCCGCACCTGACGCTCGGCGAGAACACAGACTCGGCCGGTGAGCTGCCGTACCGGCTCCGGGGCGTCCGGCGCCGCGGCCAGCAGGTCACCGCGGGCCACGTCGACGTCGTCTTCCAGCCGTACCGCCACCGAGCGGCCGGTTGCCGCCTCGTCCAGCGAACCGTCGTGGGTGTCGATGCCGGCGATCCGGGATTTCCGGCCCGAGGGCAGCACGACCACCTCGTCGCCGACCCGCAGGACGCCTGCCGCGACCCGCCCGGCGTAGGCCCGGTAGTCCGGGTGCTCGGCCGAGCGGGGCCGGATGACGAGCTGGACCGGGAACCGCGCGCCGACCTGGCCACCGCGGGGCGGCACCGGCACGGTCTCCAGGTGCTCGAGCAGCGTCTGCCCCGCGTACCAGCTCAGGTTCTCGGACGGCTCGACGATGTTGTCGCCGTGCAGCGCCGAGACCGGGATCGCGGTCACCGAGCGGATGCCAAGCTCGTCGGCGAGCACGTCGAAGTCGGCGACGATCCGGTCGTAGACCTCCTCGGAGAAGTCGACCAGGTCCATCTTGTTGACCGCGAGGACCACGTGCCCGACGCCGAGCAGCGCGGCCACCGCGGCGTGCCGGTGGGACTGCTCGACCAGGCCGTGCCGGGCGTCGACCAGGACGACGGCCACGTCGGCGGTGGACGCCCCGGTCACCATGTTCCGGGTGTACTGGACGTGGCCGGGGGTGTCGGCGAGCACGAACGTCCGACGCGGCGTCGCGAAATAGCGGTAGGCGACGTCGATCGTGATGCCCTGCTCCCGCTCGGCGCGCAGGCCGTCGGTGAGCAGCGCCAGGTCGGCGGCGTCCAGACCACGGCGCCGGGACGCCGCCTCGACCGCGTCGAACTGGTCGGCGAACACGTTCTTCGAGTCGTGGAGCAGGCGTCCGATCAGCGTGCTCTTACCGTCGTCCACCGACCCTGCGGTGGCGACGCGTAGCAGATCAGACATGTCTAGAAGTATCCCTCGCGCTTGCGGTCCTCCATGGCGGCCTCGCTCGCGCGGTCGTCGGCGCGGGTGGCGCCGCGCTCGGTCAACCGGCTGGTCGCGGTCTCGGCGATGACCTCGTCCACCGTGCGGGCGGTCGAGCGGACCGCTCCGGTGCAGGTGGCGTCGCCGACCGTGCGGTACCGGACGGTTTCGACCCGGACCTGCTCGCCGTCGCGCGGCGGGGTGAACGGCGTCACCGCGAGCACCATGCCGTCGCGGTCGAAGACCTCGCGCTCGTGCGCGTAGTAGATGCTCGGCACCTCGATGCCGTCCCGCGCGATGTAGCGCCAGATGTCCAGCTCGGTCCAGTTCGACAGCGGGAAGATCCGCACGTGCTCGCCCGGGGCGATCCGCCCGTTGTAGAGGTCCCAGAGCTCCGGACGCTGGTTGCGCGGGTCCCACTGGCCGAACTCGTCGCGGATCGAGAACACCCGCTCCTTGGCGCGGGCCTTCTCCTCGTCCCGGCGGGCGCCGCCGAGGACGGCGTCGAACTTGTTGTCGGTGATCGCGTCGAGCAGCGGAACCGTCTGCAGCGGGTTGCGGGACTGGCCCGGACGCTCGCTGACCCGGCCGCGGTCGATCGCGTCCTGCACCGAGGCGACGACGAGGTCGAGGCCCAGCTCGGCCGCGCGCCGGTCGCGGAACTCGATGACCTCGGGGAAGTTGTGGCCGGTGTCGACGTGCATCACCGGGAACGGGATCCGGCCCGGCGAGAACGCCTTCTCCGCCAGCCGCAGCATGACGATCGAGTCCTTGCCGCCGGAGAACAGCAGCACCGGACGCTCGAAGCTGCCGACCACCTCGCGGAGGATGTGGATCGACTCGTCCTCGAGCGCGGTGAGCGCTGCGTCCCGCGCGTCCTCGAGGTGCTGGAGGTTCAACTCGGTCGAGAGGGTGGTCACAGCAGGCCCCTTTCGGACAACGCGGCGAGCACCGCGTCCACGGACGCGTCGAGAGCGGACGATTCGGTGCGGAGCACGAGCTCCGGCGCGGTGGGCGCCTCGTAGGCGTCGTCCACCCCGGTGAGGCCGGCGATCTCACCGGCACGCTGCTTGGCGTAGAGGCCCTTGACGTCCCGGACGCTGCACACCTCGACCGGCGTGGCGACGTGGACCTCGAGGTACGGGGTGCCGCTCGCGACGTGCCGGGCGCGGACGGCGTCCCTGGCGGCGGCGTAGGGCGAGATGACGGCGGCGAACACCAGGACGCCGTTGCGCGCGAGCAGCTCGGCGACGAAGCCGATCCGCGCCACGTTCGTGTCCCGGTCGGCGCGGCTGAAACCGAGTCCGGCGGAGAGGTGCTCGCGCACGGCGTCCCCGTCGAGGACCTCGACCCGGCGACCGGTGTCGCGCAGGCGCGCGGCGACCGCGGTCGCCACGGTGGTCTTGCCTGCACTCGGCAGCCCGGTGAGCCAGACTGTGGCACCGGCCACTGTGGGATCTGCCACAGCTACGGTACCGACGGGGCCACTCTCTGTGCGAGCGGCAGTCGATGCGGTCGGCATCGCGCGATTCTCCTGACCTGGGGGAGGAACTCCGGCCCAACGGACAGATGTGCAGGCATTGGACATCTGCATTGTCCGCCGGACGTTCCGCAACGGGGGCACGACCGCGCGTCCGAGCGCCCGCAAAGGGGTCTCATCGCACGTCTACCCAGGGGAAACGATCCGTCTGCGCGAGCCGGACGTGGTCGGACCGGAGCCGACCGAAGGCCAGGAGGGGAAACCCACCCAAAAGCCGCCTTCGCGGAACGCCAGAAGCCGCGCTCAGCTCAGGCGACACACTGCGCTGGAGACGCGCAGGAAGTCGACGTGCCGACGCGTGGTCAGCATCGCCGAAGCAGGGCGGGTACGGCCGGTCATGGTTGCCGATGATGACACAGCAAAACGCCCCGGCCAACCGGTAGCGGAATGCCTACTATTCCAGTAGGTGAGCACCGTTTCCCAACATCTGGCTACTGTCGGCGCGCTGTGCGATGCTTTTAGACGTGACGACGCGAGGCACCCTCTTGGTCGCCCGCCTGCATGTAGACCTGCAGCGGGTGATCAGCGCCGCCTGTCCGGCCTGACCGTACAGACGCCCCTCGTCCGTCTCCCGACCGCTTTCTGCCCTTGCGCCCCCGAACCACCGGGGTGAGCGCCGCGGGCGCGGTCCGACCCCTGTGAGGTAACCAGCTATGGCCGTGCCGACCAGCACGCCGGACAGTCCCCGGCCCGCGCGCGCCGCCCGCGCCGGCAGCGGCCGTCCTCGCGGCCAGGGCCAGTGGGCCCTGGGCTACCGCGAGCCGCTCAACAAGAACGAACAGATGAAGAAGGACGCGGACGGGCTCACCGTCCGCGAGCGCATCGAAACCATCTACGCACGCGGCGGCTTCGACTCGATCGACCCGCAAGACCTGCGCGGCCGGATGCGCTGGTTCGGGCTCTACACCCAGCGCGCTCCCGGCATCCCCGGCGGCAAGACCGCGATCCTGGAGCCGGAGGAGCTCGACGACCGCTACTTCATGCTGCGCGTCCGGATCGACGGCGGGCGGCTCACGTCCGAGCAGCTGCGGGTGATCGCCGGGATCGCGACCGAGTTCGGCCGCGACGTGGCCGACGTCACCGACCGGCAGAACATCCAGCTGCACTGGATCGAGATCGAGAACGTGCCGGAGATCTGGCGCCGGCTCGAGGGTGTCGGGCTCTCCACCACCGAAGCCTGCGGTGACACGCCGCGCGTGATCCTCGGCTGCCCGCTCGCCGGCGAGCTGGAGACCGAGATCCTCGACGCGACCGAGCCGCTGCGCGCCGTGGTCGACCGGTACATCGGCGACCCGGCGTTCTCGAACCTGCCGCGCAAGTTCAAGAGCTCGATCTCCGGCTGCGCCGAGCACTGCACGAACCACGAGATCAACGACGTGGCGTTCGTCGGCGTGGTGAACGCCGACGGCGAGCGCGGCTACGACCTCTGGGTCGGCGGCGGTCTGTCGACGAACCCGCGCTTCGCCGAGCGGCTCGGCGTCTTCATCCGGCCCGACCAGGTGGAGGCCGCCTGGGCAGGCGTCGTCGGCATCTTCCGCGACTACGGCTACCGGCGGTCGCGCACGCACGCCCGGCTCAAGTTCCTGCTGGCCGACTGGGGCCCGGAGAAGTTCCGCGAGGTGCTCGAGACCGAGTACCTGAAGCAGAAGCTCCCCGACGGCCCGCCGCCCGGCGTCCCGATCCAGGACCAGCGCGACCACGTCGGGATCACCCCGATGCGCGACGGCAACGTCGCGCTCGGCTTCGCCCCGCGCGCGGGCCGGCTGTCCGGTACGACGCTGAGCGCGGTCGCCGAGCTGGCCGACCGGCTCGGTGACGGCCGGATCGCGGCCACCGCACAGCAGAAGCTCGTGCTCCTCGGCGTCGACCCCGCGGACGTCGAGGCGGCCATCGACGAGCTGGCCACCCACGACCTGCAGGTCAAACCCAGCGCGTTCCGGCGCGGCACGATGGCTTGCACCGGCATCGAGTTCTGCAAGCTGGCGATCGTCGAGACCAAGGGTCGCGCCGACACGCTCTACCGGGAGCTGGAGAAGCGGCTCCCGGAGTTCGACGAGCCGATCACGATCAACATCAACGGCTGTCCGAACTCGTGCGCCCGGTTCCAGACCGCTGACGTCGGTTTCAAGGGCTCGATCGTCCGTGACGACGAGGGCAACCAGGTCGAGGGCTTCCAGGTCCATCTGGGCGGCCACTTCGGCGCGAACGCCGCGTTCGGCCGGAAGTTCCGTGGTTTGAAGGTCACCGCGGACGAGATGCCCGACTACGTCGAGCGGATCCTCCGCGGCTATCTGGAACGCCGCGAACCGAACGAGCGCTTCGCCGGCTACGTCGCCCGCGCCGACGAGGCGTGGTTGCAGTGACCGAGCGGGCGGCCCCCTTCTATTGCCCCTACTGCGGCGAGGAGGACATCCGTCCCGACGGTGAGCACCACGGCCAGTGGCGCTGTGACGCCTGCACACGGGTGTGGACGTTGAAGTACGTCGGTCTAGGCCGCCGTGGCGCGGCAGGAGCGACCACCGAATTAGACGACGACCCGTCCGGCCCTTCCGGCCGGACCGGGACGGCTGCGTGGGCAGACGCAGCTGCGGACTCAGAGAGGTGACGCGATGACCGACATGCTCGCAAGGCCGGACGTCGAGGTACGGGATCTGTCGGCTCTCCGCGCGCTGGCCGAAGAAGCATCGGCCGCGCTCGAAGGTGCCCACCCGGTGGAGGTGCTCCGCTGGGCGGGCGACACGTTCGGCGACCGGCTCTGCTTGACGTCCTCGATGGGCGACGCCGTCCTCGCGACGCTCGCCGCCGAGGCCGTGCCGGGGATCGACGTGGTGTTCCTGGACACCGGTTACCACTTCGCGGAGACGCTCCAGACGCGTGACCGGGTCGCGGCCGAGCTCGACGTCACGGTCGTCACCGTGAAGCCGGAGCTGACCGTCGCCCAGCAGAACATCCAGTACGGCCAGAGCCTGTACGCGCGCGACTCGGACTCCTGCTGCGCGATGCGCAAGGTCGAACCGCTCGACCGCGGGCTGGCGCCGTACGACGCCTGGGCCTCGGGGCTGCGGCGTGACGAGTCGTTCGCCCGGCGCCACACGCCGGTGATCGGCGTCGACACGCGTCGCAACAAGATCAAGGTGAACCCGCTGGCGTGCTGGACCCAGGACGACGTCGACCGGTTCGTCGCCGAGCGGAACGTGATCGTCAACCCGCTGGTGGACCGCGGATTCCTGTCGATCGGGTGCGCGCCGTGCACGCGTCCGGTCCAGCTGGGCGAGGACCGGCGGGCCGGTCGGTGGTCGGAGTCCGAGAAGACGGAGTGCGGTATTCACCTCTGAGCGGGCTTGCGCGCGGTACTTAAGCTGGTTCGCCGACCTGCGGAAATGGCGCTCTGTGATGCACACAGAGCCCTCAGGATCGGCACAGCGAGCGCACAGGTTTCGGAGCGACCGTTCATTACATGGACGAATCGCACCGCTCCTCCGCAGCCGGCACCGGCGGTGACCAGGCCGGCACGCCGCCGACCGATCCCTCTCGCGTGCTCCCCTCGGGTGCTCAGCAGCCGAGCTCGCGCCCCTCGGACGCGTCCTCCCCGTGGGCGGCGCCCCAGGCGCCCGCCCCGTCCCAGTCCCCCTCCTCACAGCCAACGCCCGCCCCCGCGCCGAGCGCCTCGGCGGCCCCGGCCGCCGCGACCGGCGCGGTTCCCGCGCCCGGCGCCGCGCACGTGCAGGGCGCCCCGAGCGCCGCGCACGCCGCCGGCGGCCCGGCTGCCCCGGGCGTCACCGGGCAGTTCGGCCAGCCCGGGCACTTCGGGTCCGCGCCGGGCGGGCCGCATCAGACCGGGCCGCATCAGACCGGGCCGCATCAGACCGGGCCGTTCCCGGCGTGGACGGCCGGTGGCGCGAGCCACCCGACCACCCCGCTCGGCACGCCGGCCCCGGCGCCCGCCCGTCGCCGCGGCCCCCTCGCGCTCGCGATCGCCGGCGGCGCGCTGGTCCTCGCGCTGGTCGCCGGTGGCACCGGCGCCGCCGTGGGCGTCGCGGTCAGCGACCGCAACAGCGGCAACGGCGTCACGATCAACCAGGAGACGTCGACCGCCGCCACCAGGGCCAGCGACACCGGCAGCGTCGAGAAGGCCGCCGCGACCGCGCTGAAGAGCGTCGTCACGATCGCGGTCACCGCGAGCTCGGGCGCAGGCACCGGCTCCGGCGTGGTGCTCGACAGCTCCGGCCACATCATCACGAACAACCACGTGGTCGAAGCGGCCGCGGACGGCGGCACGATCACCGTGACGCTCGCGAACGGCGAGACCCGCTCCGCGACGATCGTCGGCCGCGACCCGTCCTCCGACATCGCGGTGATCAAGGTCAGCGACGCGAGCGGGCTCACTCCGGCGACGTTCGCCGCCTCGTCCACGGTCAAGACCGGCCAGACCGTGCTCGCGATCGGCGCCCCGCTGGGTCTCTCCAACACCGTCACCGAGGGCATCGTCAGCGCACTCAACCGCCCGGTGCGCACCGGGAGCACCGCCGACCAGAACACGGTCCTCGACGCGGTGCAGACCGACGCGGCGATCAACCCGGGCAACTCCGGTGGCGCCCTCGTCGACCTCTCCGGCCGCGTGATCGGCATCAACTCCGCGATCGCCACGGTCTCCAGCGGTTCGTCCGGCTTCGGCCAGCAGGAGTCCCAGTCCGGCAACATCGGCGTCGGCTTCGCGATCCCCTCCGACACGGCGCTGAACGTCGCCAAGCAGCTGATCGAGGACGGCACCGCCGAGCACGCCACGCTCGGCGTCAGCGCGCAGGACACCCAGAGCGGCACCGGCGCCCAGATCGCCCAGGTGACCAGCGGTTCCGCGGCCGACAAGGCGGGCCTGAAGACCGGTGACGTCGTCACCGCGATCGGCGACCGCGCGGTGACCGACACCGACGGCCTGGTCGCGGCGGTTCGCTCGCACAACCCCGGCGAGACCGTGAAGGTGACCTATCAGCGCGACGGCAAGACCAGCACCGCCAGCGCGACGCTCAACAGCAGCTCGACCTGACCGGACGAACCCCACGCCCGGGCGGTTTCCCCTCCCCCGGCCCGGCACCAAACCGCCGCACCACGCAGCCAGCGTGGTGCGGCGGTTTTGTGTTCAGCGGTTCAACGATTCAGCGACTTCAGCGGCCGGCGGCCCGCACCAGCGCCCAGCCGATCCCCAGCGCGGCCAGCGAGCCCCACGCGGTGACCGGCACCCCGACCAGATGCGCGGTCCGTTCCGCGAGCAGCCCGTTCAACCCGGTCACCGAGACGGCCAGCATGCCCCCGGTGGCCAGCGCGGCACCGACGCCCGCGGCCATCCCGTCCAGCCCGCGGTTCACCCGGTTCCTGGGCGCCGGGCGGGCGGCCGGCCGCTCGAACCGCCGGACGGCCAGCACCAGCGGCACCGCGATCGCGGCGAGCACCGCCACCCACACCGGCCGGGTGAGCCACCAGACCGCGCCGCCCGGCTCCGGCATCCCGAGCCCCGCCGCGACGGCGGCCGCGACGACGAACAGCGCGGTGAGGTGCCAGAGGAACACCGTCATCACGACGCCGTTCGCCGCGACGACCGTCGTCCACACGCGTGGGCGCGCGAGCCACCGGGTCACCGGACCGCGGGCCAGCACCACCAGGCCGGTCAGCCACGCGCCGTGCGCGACCAGCGCGAGCGTCGGCGGGCTCATGTTCGACACCGGCGCGCCCGGCAGCCCGACCATCGACACCGGGTACCAGCCGAGCACGGCCGTGAGCAGCGTCGTCGCGGCCAGCCCACCGCCGGCCAGCGCGAGCCCGACCCGCCGGGTCAGACGCCCGTCGGCGTAGAGGAAACCGACCTGGTGGGCGGCCAGCCAGACCAGCGCCATGTTCAGCGCACCGATCGCCTCGACGCCGCCGAGCAGCCGGGCCGCGTCCACACCCGCCGCGCCCAGCACCAGCACGACCGGCACCGCGACGCCCCACCGCCGGTGCGCGGCGTGCATCGCCGGCGCCAGCGCCACGATGCCGAGGTAGACGCCCAGGAACCAGAGCGGCTGCACGACCGTGCGGGTCGCGGTCCGGGTCAGCTCCGCGACCGTGCCGTCCCCGGCCTGGACGCCGGCCAGCTCGGTCGCCGCCGCGATCGCGCACCAGACGGCCAGGAACACCGCGGTCGGCGCGAGCAGGCGCCGTAGCCGCGCGACGAGGAACTCCGGATACCGGCCGCCCCGTGCACGGTGCGAGCGCAGCGCCGCCGCGTGCGCCGCGCCACC